>UQEO01000030.1 GCA_900540095.1 uncultured Collinsella sp. | reverse complement strand
CGGCCCGTAGAGCCCGTCGCGTTGGGAAGTGAGCTCCACGTACCCGAAATGGGACAGCCTTCCCCCGTTCTCGCTTGCGCCCTCAAGGGCGCCCGCAACAGGCCAGCGCCGCCCCTCGCTATCGGAGATTTCGCGCTGCAGGTACAGAAACCCACCACATTCGGCGACCGTCGGCATGCCGGATTCAACCGCGCGCCGCATCGCCTCGCGCATCGGCGCGTTCTCGGAGAGCTGCCGCGCATGGAGCTCCGGGTAGCCGCCCCCCAGATAGAGGGCGCTTGTCCCCCGGGGCAACTCGCTATCACACAGGGGGCTGAAAAAGGCCAGCTCGCAACCCAGGTCCTCGAGCGCGCGCAGGTTCTCCTCGTAGTAGAACGAGAACGCCTCGTCACGCGCGACGGCGATGATGGGCCGCGCTCCCGCGATCGGCTCCAACCGGTAAGGATCCTCGCGGATATCGGGTGCCGTCGCCGCTATTTCGAGCAAGCGGTCGACGTCGACGCTCTTTTCCACCAGCTCGGCCATCTTGTCGATGCGCGCGGAGAGCTGCTTGACTTCGTCGGCGGTCACAAGCCCCAGATGCCGGCTTTCGAGCGAGAACGCCTCGTCGGCGGGGATATTACCCAAAACCGCGACGCCCGTGTGCTTCTCGATCGCAGGCTTCGCGTAGGCGCAGGCAGCGGCGCTCGTCTTGTTCAGCACGACGCAGCGCACGTTCGCACAAGGCAGGAACTCGGCGATGCCACGGATTACAGCGGCGAGCGATAAAGACGCCCCGCGCCCGTTCACCACTAAAACGACCGGCGTTTCCGTGTCGCGCGCAACCTGGTAGCTGCTCGCGTCGGCCACGCCGGGCGCCATGCCGTCGTAGAAGCCCATGACCCCCTCGAGAACCGCGACATCCGCGCCCGCGGCGCCGCGTGCGAGCAGGGCGCGCAGCGTCGGGGCGTCGGTGAAGAAGCCGTCTAAGTTCCCCGAGCGCGCACCCACGACGCGGCGATGAAAGAGCGGATCAATGTAGTCGGGGCCGCATTTGAAGGCCGCGCATGCGAGGCCGCGGCGCGCGAGCGCGCGCAGGAGCGCGCACGTAACGACCGTCTTGCCGCTCCCGCTCGAGGGCGCAGCGACCATGAAGCGCGGGATGGACGTGCTCACCGGGCACCGCCTTCCCCACCTGCACCACGCGCGCTGACGAGGAACACGGGGTTTTGCGCCTTCATAAGATGATGCGAGCCTACAGCCTCGGCGCGGGCGGCCGACACCTGGCACGCCTCGAACCCCTTAAAGCGCGAACCCGAGAGGAGCGCGCACGCCTCAGTGAGTGTCTCAATGGTGACGCATGGCACACACAGGCGAACATGCGAATTCTTCTCGAGCGCCGCCTCCACGATGGAGGGAAGCTCGCCCGCGCTCCCGCCGACGAACACGGCGTCGGGGACGGGCAGTTTCGCGAGCGCTTCGGGAGCGACGCCGGGGACCGCATACACGTTGCCGCACCCGAATGCATCCGCGTTCTCTCGGATGAGCCGCACGCCGGCCGCGTTGCGCTCGACCGCCCATACCGACCCCGCTCGCGCGACGAGCGCCGCCTCGATCGACACGCTCCCCGTGCCGGCGCCGACGTCCCACACGGTGTCGGTCGCGGTAAGGCGCAGCTTCGCGAGCGCGACGGCTCGCACCTCCTGCTTGGTCATGGGAACGTCACCGCGGATGAAGAGCTCGTCGGGAATGCCCGAGGAAGCGTACGGCCAGCGGGAGCTCGCGGCGCGAGATGCGCCCGCAGAGTCCACCGCGGAAGAAGCCGCCGCGGGCGCAGACGCGCCGGCCGGCGCCTCGGAGGCTGCGCTAGAGCCCGCAGGCGACCCGGCGCCGCCTGCGAAATCGATAAGCATCACGTTCAAGTCGTCGAACGTCTGACCTGCGATTTCACTTGCGGTCGCACAGGTGATGCGCTCGTCGGGGTACGACAGGCGCTCGGCCACCGTCACGCGCGCGTCCCCGAAGCCCGCCTGCACAAGCTCGCCCGAAAGCCGCGAGGGGTCTTCCCCGCCCGACGTGGCGAGGAAGAGCTCACCTGCGCGCTCGGCCTCGGCCACGATGTCGCACGCCACGCCGTGAGCGCTCGCGAAGCGCCAATCCTGCCATGGACGCGCAAGGCGCGCGGCGAGATACGACGCTGAGCTTATGCCGGGAACAACGCGCACGTCCACCTGCGCGTCGCTGGAGAGCGCCTCCACCAGGCGGCGCGCGCCGCTGAACAGCCCCACATCGCCCGTCATCACGACCACGGCGCGCTGCCACGACGCCGCATCGGTGAGCGCGGCGACGATGTCCGCCGTCTTCACGAGCTCGCATCTCACCACGTCGGGCGGTACGTCGATGCCGGCAAGCGCGCGATGAGCGCCGATGACCACGTCGGCGATGTCGATCGCGTCGAGCGCCGCGCGCGAGAGCAAGTCGGGGTTTCCGGGCCCCGCCCCGATGATCGTTACCTTTCGCATGGAATCTCCCGATACCCGCGCGGCGTGACCATACGGCCGCCTACGCGCTTCGTGCCCGCATTGCCGACGAACACGGTGGTGAACATGTCGGCATCGAGCTCCCCCAGCTCGGAGAGCCTGCACATTCCCGACTGCTGCCCCTCGCGCCCGATGTTGCGAACCCAGCCGCATAGCGTGTCGGGGGCCTTCCATTCGAGCATAATCTTCGCCGCGCGCGAGAGCCTGTCGGCGCGCTTTCTGCTGCGCGGGTTGTACAAGCAGATGCAGAAGTCGGCGCTCGCCACGGCGGCGAGCCTGCGCTCGATGACCTCCCACGGTGTGAGCAGGTCGGAGAGCGACACGACCGCGAAGTCGTGGGCAAGCGGGGCGCCGAGCACCGCCGACCCGCTCTGAGCCGCGGTGGCCCCGGCGATAACTTCCACGTCTACATCGGGGTAGTCCTCCGCAAGCTCCAGCACGGGGCTCGCCATGCCGTACACGCCCGCGTCACCGCTGCACACGAGCGCCACGGCTTCTCCGCTCTGCGCGCGCGAAAGCGCCAGGCGGCACCGTTCGACCTCGTGCATCATCGGCGTCGCGAGATGCGCCGCGTCGGGCACGGCGGCGAGCGCGAGCTCCACGTATTTCGTGTACCCCACAACGATGTCGGAGCCGCAATCGTCATACCGTCGGGGCCGCCCGGGCCAATCCCCACCACGAAGATCTTTCCCATCACCGCTCCTTAAACGAAAGTTTGATAGTTACCTTGGAAAACGCGACGGTCACGCCGCCGTGAGCGAGCTTCGGGAAGATAAGTTTGCCCCCGCCCACGAGCGCCGCGCGCTCGCACACGTTGTCGACCCCCACCGTCGCGCGCACGAAATCAGATGGCGAAACGCAGCCTTCGACCTGCGACAACTCCTTTGCGGAATACGTCGCAAGCGGGATATTGCGCGCGCGGCAGAAGGCGAGCAGACCCTCCTCGTGCGCCTTCACGTCGATCGTCGCCGCCTCGCGGACGGCCGAAGGCGAGATGCCCGACTGCCCGCACGCGAGAAGAAACGCCTCCCCGATCGCTTCGGCGCACGCACCGCGACGGCAACCTATGCCCGCAACGATGCAGGGCACGACAAGGCGAAGCGGCTCGGGCGCAGGCGCCTGCGCTTCCCCGTCTCACCGGCGGGCACGACCACGCCCGTTGTCTCCGCCGCGCAAACGGACGCACCTGCATTCGCGCCAGCGAACGGCGACACGACGATATCGGCCCGAGCGCGGTCGGACGCAATGTCAACCCCCTCAGGCGGCTGTCCCGAAATCGGCATGTCGGAATAGAGCGCCACGCGCCCGCCCGAAAGCAGCCGCGCCGACACTCGCTTGATGGCCTCGGGATTCGAAACGGCGAGCCCCGCGCGGCGCGCCCACGTATCCACCGCCCACACGCCGCGGACGTCGGTCGCCGTGGTGATGACGGGGATGGCCCCTGCCACGCGTGCCACAGTTTGCGCCAGCTCGTTCGCACCGCCCAAATGCCCCGACAAAAGCGGGACGGCAAAGCGCCCCGCCTCGTCGATCGCCACAACCGCGGAATCGCTTGCCTTCGAGGCGACATGCGGCGCGATAGCCCGCACGGCGATGCCCGCCGCGCCCACGAACAGAAGCGCGTCCGACGCTTCCCACGCGAGCGCCGTCCATGCGCGCAGGTCGACCTTCCCCTCGCCGAACCCGCGCGAAACGGAAACGTCCCAGCCAGGGTCATCTTCACCTGTCTGCGCGCAATCGGAAAGCGCACGTGCGGTGCGCTCCGCCAACGCATACCCCCTCTCAGTGAACGCTATGCAGGAAACCCTCATCTAGCGCACCACCATCGTCGAGAAGTAGCTGCCCCGATCGGGCACATCGTCGAGCGAGCGGTACACTCGCTCGCCCGGAAGCCCACAGTCCTCTACGAGCTCGGCACCGTCGAAGGCGCCCTCCTCGCGAAGGATGCGTTTCGTGTCCGCAAGCGAGCGGCGCGCCTTCATGACCACCTTCGTCCCCGGCCAGCCGATTGCGCGGCCCACCCCGTACAGAACGCCTTTACTCATACGTCGCCCCCAATTCCCCGATAACTGCATCGGCGCCCGACGTGCGGAAAAGCTCGTGGCGCTCGGCGTCGAACACAACCGCGGCGATGTCGCATGCGCCCGCCGCGCGGCGGCGCAACCTGTCCTCGATTGCCGCAGCGAGCGAGGCGCGCGCAGCGTCCCCCACGCCGGCGTCCTCGATTACCTCGAGCGCCGCCGTGGTCGTGACCGACGACATGATCTCGCGAACGGTCTTCGCGCCCGCGCCGGCCAAGGCCGCGTGGGCGGCCAGAATCTCCGCGCGGCAGTCGGCGGTACGCGAATGGGTGTCCATGATGCCGCCCGCGACCTTCACCAGCTTGCCGATGTGTCCCACAAGAAGGACATTGGTAAATCCCTCGCGAACGCAGCAATCAATCGCATCGCCCACGAAGTTGGAGATGAAGACCACCGGCGCACCGTTTAGGTGGAAATGCCCCGAGATGAACTGCCCGCCGTAGTTGCCGGGCGTGAGTACGACTCCGCGCCGCCCCATAGCCGCATGCTGCCGGATCTCGAGCTCGATGCTGTCGCGCAAGGCAGCGAGGCTGCGCGGCTCGACGATGCCCGTCGTGCCCAGGATGGAGATGCCGTCCTTTATCCCCAGGTGCGGGTTAAAGGTCTTTTCGGCAAGGGCAACACCCTCGGGTACCGAAATCGTCACAGCAATATTTCCAGAAAAGCCGTGCGCGGCGCACACCTCGCGCACCGCCGAAGTGATCATCGCGCGCGGCGTCGCGTTGATGGCGGCCGCCCCCACCGGCTGCTCGAGCCCGGGCAACGTCACGCGCCCCACGCCCACGCCGCCATCGACGGAAACTTCCGATTCGCGCGTGGGCACGCCCTTGCTGCCCGCAGCGCCCGTGCCCGACCCCGCATGTTCCACGCGCGCGTACACGAGCACGTCGTCGGTCACATCGGCATCGTCGCCTGCGTCCTTTCGCACGGCGCACTGGGAACACCCCTCGCTGATGCATGCGTCGACCACGTTCGCCTCGACGGGCAGCCCGCCGGGGGTGACGATCGACACGAGGCCGACGGGCTTTCGTGACAAGAGCATCTCGCAGGCCGCCTTCGCCGCGAGCGCGGCGCAGCTCCCCGTGGTGTAGCCGCAGCGCAGGCGGGTCGTCCCGGTATATATGTAGTGCTCGAAGGCCACGCTAGCTTCTCGCCTTCCGATACCCCGTGGCAAACGAAGGGTCGTAAAGCTTGCTGCGCTCGTACGACTCCGCTTGCGCGCCGTCGTGCGCAAGCCCGCCGCGAGCTCCGAGCACGCGGCCCACCACCACGAGCGCCGTGCGGTCGATGCCACCTCGCGCGCCCGCATCGGCGAGCGTGCCCACTGTGCAGCGCACCACGCGCTCCTCAGGCCAGGTCGCCTTGTACACGAGCGCCGCCGGCTCGTCGGAGCTGCGGCCCGCGGCCAAAAGCTCGGCGGAAAGCTCGGCGAGCATACCCGAGCTCAGGAAGATGACCATAGTCGAGCCACTTTCCGCCATGGTGCGCATGCCCTCGCCCGCGGGCATGGGGGTACGTCCGGAAAGCCGCGTGATCACGACCGACTGGCTGATTCCCGGCAGCGTGTATTCCTGGCGAAGCGCCGCCGCGGCACCGCAAAAGCTCGACACGCCGGGCACCACCTCGTAGTCCACGCCGCGCGCGTCGAGCGCGTCCATCTGCTCCTGGATGGCGCCGTACAGGCACGGGTCGCCCGTGTGCAGGCGCACCACTTCCTCGCCCCGCGCATCTGCCGCGCACATCACGTCGAGCACTTCCTCCAAGGTCATATGCGCGCTGTCGTAGACGATGCAGGATTCCTTGCACTCAGCGAGCAGCTCCGGGTTCACAAGGCTTCCCGCCCAAACGACCACGTCGGCTGCGCGCAGAAGGCGCGCCCCGCGCAGCGTGATAAGGTCGGCGGCGCCCGAGCCTGCGCCAACGATATGAATCATCCGAGCCTTCCCTTCCCGTTTCTCATCGCAACCGTTTACGCCGCCATTCGCGCAGCGGGCAAAACACGGCGCCTGCGGCGGCAATCGGCGCAAATACGCAGGCAGGAGGCGCAATGCCGCCCGCCCTGGCTTTGACACGTTTACAAGTGCCCACTATCATAGTAAAAGATTCGGCAACGAGCATATGACAATCGGATAAAAGGAAATGACCGGCGCGGCGCCCGCACAGCCCGCGCTGGCTTGCGGAGGGAACCAGGTGGGAATCCTGGGCAAGGGACATTACTGTATAGGTCGCGCGGGCGAACCGCCTCGCGCCCCAAGCCAGACTGCTTCGCCTTTTCCTCACGGCATCGCCGTGGCGTTAGCTCCTTGTGAACCCCGAGGGGCGCGCTTTTCTTTCGCTTGTGCCGACAAGCAACTGTCGCCGGGGGACCGGCAAACCGAGGAAAGGAAAAACCATGTCCGACCAGATGTCACGCCGCGGCTTCATGGGCGCCGCAGCAACCGGAGCCTTCGCGCTCGCCGGAGTCGCGCTCGCGGGCTGCTCCAACACCTCCGCGAGTTCCGAGAAATCGAGTGCAAAGGAGAAGGCCGTGAAGCCGGTCATCCTCGTCACGAGCTTCGGCACGAGCTACAACGACTCGCGCCACATCACCATCGGCGCCATCGAAGACGCTATCCGCGAGAAGTACTGGCAGGAGTACGACATCCGCCGCGCCTTCACCGCGCAGATCATCATCGACAAGCTGAAGAAGCGCGACGGGATCACGATCGACAACATGACCGAGGCGCTCGACCGCTGCGTGGAAGACGGCGTGAAGGAAATCGTCGTGCAGCCGACGCATCTCATGGGTGGCCTGGAATACACCGACGTGAAAGACGAGCTCGACAAGTACGCCGACAAGTTCGACAAAATCTCGCTCGGCGACCCGCTGCTCACCTCCGACGACGACTACAAGAAGGTGGCCGCAGCCATTAAGGAGAACATGGCGTCCTTCGACGACGGCAAGACGGCGCTGTGCCTCATGGGCCACGGCACCGAAGCCGATTCCAACGCCGACTATGCCAAGATGCAGGAAGTGTTTAAGAACGAGGGCTTGACGCAGTTCTTCGTCGGCACCGTCGAGGCTGAACCGACCTGCGAGGATGTTATCGCCGCCGCGAGCGCCGCAGGCTACAAGAAGGCCGTGCTCGCGCCGTTCATGGTGGTCGCGGGCGACCACGCGAACAACGACATGGCAGACGAGACCGACCCCGACAGCTGGGCTGCGAAGTTCGTGGCCGCCGGCTTCGAAGTGACGTGCCTGCTCCAGGGTCTGGGACAGAACGTCGCGGTCGACGACATCTACGTCTCGCACGTGGACGACGTCATCGCCAAGCTGTAAACTCGCCGCGCACGGGGGCGCCGGTCGCGTCCCCGTGCAACGGGCATGCGCCTTCCCCGACTGACGGCGCATGCCCGTTGCATTCGCATCCCGCCCGCCCACCGCACGGCGCGGGCGGTCGAAGCGATTGAAAGGAACCCCTCCATGTTGAAGAAAACCCTCGCCTTCGCCCTGTCGGCGGCGCTTTTCGCGTTCTCGCTCGCCGGCTGCGGCGGAAATTCAATCGACAGCGCAAAGGCAAGCGATGTCGATTCCCAGGAAAAGACCGAACAGGCGGCCGATGCGCCCGAGGGCGCAAGCGCTGCCCCCATCACCGCCGACAAGGTGGCCGACGGCACCTATCCGATCACCGTAGATTCCAGCTCGAACATGTTCAGGATTGTGGACGCCCAGCTCATCGTGGAAAACGGCTCTATGCACTGCGTGATGACACTTTCCGGCACGGGCTACGGCAAGCTCTTCATGGGCACGGGCGACGAGGCTGCCGCCGCAAGCGAGGCCGACTTCATCCCCTATGTGGAAAACACGGAAGGCAAGTACACCTACGACGTGCCCGTTGATGCGCTCGACGAGGACACCGCCTGCGCCGCGTGGAGCATTAAAAGGGAGCGGTGGTACGACCGCACGCTCGTATTCGAATCCGCCGGCGTCGATCTGCGCGCCGACGCGCTGAAGTAACGCCATGCGGTCGATTCTTCCCAAGGGGGAAAGCAGGAAGCGTCGCAGCATCGCGGTGCGCGCGATCGCCTGCGTTCTCGTCGCCCTGCTCGCGCTTCCCTTCGCGGGGTGCAGTGCGAGCCCGAACGCGACCGGTGGCACGGCAGGCTCTCAGGAATACACTGTGAGCGTCTCGCTCTCCGGTGGGTCAGGGCGCGCAAGCATCGCCTCACCCACCACAATTGTGAAGGATGGCGACACCTACACCGCGACCATCACCTGGTCGAGTTCGAACTACGACAAGATGACCGTCGACGGCGTGGACTACGCGCCCGTAAACGACGGCGGCAACTCCACATTCGAGATACCCGTCACGCTCGACGAGGACATCGCCGTGTCGGCCGAGACCGTCGCCATGTCGACGCCGCACACCATCGACTACACGCTCCACTTCGATTCATCCACCATGAAGGAGAAATCGGGCGACGAAGCAAGCGGCGGCTCCCCTGCGGGAACGGCTTCAAACGCCGCGGCCGACTTCCACAACGCCGATTTGGGCTGCGGCTGGAAGCCGACGGGGACGCTTCAGCTTGAATACGCCGAGCACTTCACTGTCGACGAGTACGAAGGCGGCCTGCGGCTTATCTGCATTTCGAACGGGGAGCGCTTCCTCGTGGTGCCGCAAAATGCAAAGGTACCTGATGGGTTGAGCTCCGACATCGCGGTCATAAGGCGCCCCGCCGACAAGGTGTACCTCGTGTCGTCGGCGACGATGTGCCTGGTCGACGCGCTCGATGCGAACGACAATATCCTCATGTCGGGCACGAAGGCTAACGATTGCTCGGTCGCGGGCTTCAAAAGCGCGCTCGAAAGTGGGGCGATCGCCTACGGCGGCAAGTACAGCGCGCCCGACTACGAGAGAATATCGGCCTCGGGCTGCACGCTCGCCATCGAGAACACCATGATCAACCACACGCCCGATGTGAAGGAAAAGCTGCAGAAGCTCGGGCTCGTCGTGCTCACCGAACAGTCATCGAGCGAGCCCGAAGCACTCGGGCGCGTCGAGTGGATTAAACTTTTCGGCGTCCTGTTCGACAAAGAAGACGAGGCCGCGCACCTGTTCAACGAGCAGAAGGCCCGCGTCGAGCAAACGTCGGGGCTCGCGTCGTCAGGTAAAACCGTGGCGTATTTCTACATTAACTCGAACGGGGCCGCCGTCACGCGGCGGGCGGGCGACTACGTGGCGCAGATGATCGAGCTTGCAGGCGGCATCTACGCGCTCGATGACGCGCAGACGGCGTCGACGTCAGGTTCGTCAATAACGCTCGAAATGGAGCGCTTCTACGCGACGGCGAAGGATGCGGACATCATCGTCTACAACGGCACCATCGACGAATCGGTTGCCACCTTGGACGACTTCGTAGGCAAAAATGCGCTATTGTCGCAGTTCAAAGCCGTGAAGAACGGCAACGTCTGGGTCACAAGCGCCGACATGTACCAGCAGATGACTTCTACCGCCGACATTATCGACGAGCTGCACGGGGCGTTTACCGGCGATGACGCGAGCGACTTCCATTATCTGAGGAAGCTCGGCTAGCGCCATGAGAAACCGGCTTTCCATGACATACAACGAATCGGGGCGCGCTGCGCGGTGTCGCGTCGTGACGGCGCTGCTCGCTGTTGCCCTCATCGTGATCGTCGGGGCCAACCTGTGCATCGGGAGCGTGCTCGTGCCCGCAGACCACATCCCCGGCATCCTTTCGGGTGGCGCGGCCAATTCCATGGAAAGCCAGGTCATCTGGGAGATTCGTCTGCCGCGCGTGCTTTCAGCCGTGCTTCTCGGCGGGGCACTTTCGCTCTCCGGGTTCCTGCTACAGACGTTTTTCAACAACCCCATCGCCGACCCGTTCATCTTGGGCGTCTCCTCGGGCGCAAAGTTCGTCGTCGCGCTTACGATGATCGTACTTCTGGGCGCGAACCAGGCCATGTCCTCGCCGGCCATGGTGGCCGCAGCATTTGTGGGCTCGCTTATCACCATCGGCTTCGTGCTCCTCATCGCACGGCGCATAAGTTCCATGGCCATGCTCATCGTGGCGGGCGTCATGGTGGGATACATCTGCTCGGCGGCGACGAACTTCCTCATCGCCTTCGCCGACGACCAGTCCATCGTAAACCTGCACAACTGGTCTTTGGGTAGTTTCTCGGGTTCGAGCTGGGACGACGTCGCGGTCATCGCGGTCGTGGTGATCGCCGTGAGCGCATGCGTATTCGCGATATCGAAGCCCCTTTCCGCCTTCCAGCTGGGAGAAGCCTACGCGAAAAGCGTCGGCGTGAACGTCGCACGTTTCCGCGTGGTGCTCGTCCTTCTAGCGAGCATGCTCTCCGCCTGCGTGACCGCGTTCGCTGGTCCGGTGTCGTTCGTAGGCATCGCGGTTCCGCATCTCGTGAAGTCGGCGCTGAAGTCGTCGAAGCCCATCCGCGTGATTCCTGCGTGCTTCTTGGGAGGCGCCATCTTCTGCGCGGGCTGTGATTTGATCGCGCGCACGCTGTTCTCTCCCGTCGAGCTTTCCATCAGCGCCGTCACCGCCATCTTCGGCGCGCCGGTGGTTATCGCGCTCATGTTGAAGAAGCGGGTGAGGTAGATGGGGGAATTCGTGCCGCGGCCCAAAACGCTCGGAGGGGACATTCCATGCTTAGACAGTCCTGAGCTCGCACGAAAGTGCCAGAAGGCACTTTCGACTCGTGCGGAACTGCGCGCGGAAAGCCTCCTCCGAGCGGAGTCGAACCTCGAAACCCCGGTCGTAACGCAGGCTGACGGAGCGCCGCTTTTCCGCATAAGCGACCTGTCGGCGGGCTACGACAAGAAGATCGTAGTCGAAGGCGTCGATCTGGAGGTTCGCGCGGGCGACGTCGTGGCGCTCATCGGGCCGAACGGCTCGGGCAAGTCGACCATCTTGAAAACCATCACACGCCATCTGGCACCGCTTGCCGGCGCGATCGAGCTCGACGGGCGGGAGATTTGCCGATGGAAGACTGCGGAGTTCGCAAGGAACCTTGCCGTTATGCTGACAGATCGCCCCCGGACCGAGCTCCTCACCTGCCGCGATATCGTAGAGGCGGGAAGGCATCCCTACACCGGGCGAATGGGAACACTCTCGCCTGACGACCATAGTCGGGTCGACGAGGCCATGAAAACCGCACATGTGGAAGAGCTCGCCGAGCGCGACTTCATGCAGATAAGCGACGGGCAACGCCAGCGCGTCATGCTCGCACGCGCCATCGCGCAGGATCCGCGTGTGCTCGTGCTCGACGAGCCCACATCGTATCTCGATATCCGCTACCAGATCGACCTGCTGCGAATACTTCGCCACCTTGCGAAATCGCAGAATGTGGCTGTCATCATGTCCATCCACGAACTCGAGCTCGCGCAGAAAAGCGCCGACAAGGTGATTTGCGTGAAGGACGGTCGGGTCTTCCGCGCCGGCGCACCCGAGGACATATTCACGCGCGAGACGATTGGCGAGCTCTACGGCCTTCAACATGGCACCTTCAACGAGCGCTTCGGCAGCGTGGAAATTGGGCGCCCGCACGGCGATGCGCACACGTTCGTCATCGCCGGCGCAGGTACGGGGTCAGCTGTGTTTCGCCAGCTCATCCGGCAGGGCAAGGCGTTCTACGCGGGCATTCTGCACGAAGGGGACATCGACTGCGAGCTCGCGCGCGACCTGGCGACGGAATGCGTGGCCGAGCGCGCCTTCGAGCCGATCGGGGATAAAACCATAGCCCGCGCCAAAGAGCTCCTCGTCCACTGCGCGCGCCTTATCGTGTGCCCCGCCGCCTTCGGCACCATAAACGCCCGCAACGCAGAGCTCGTCGAGTTCGCACGCTCG
This sequence comes from uncultured Collinsella sp., assembly GCA_900540095.1. Taxonomy (GTDB): domain Bacteria; phylum Actinomycetota; class Coriobacteriia; order Coriobacteriales; family Coriobacteriaceae; genus Collinsella. The sequence goes on along the minus strand of UQEO01000030.1, from coordinate 8,684 downwards.
CATGGTATCGAGGTCATGCGAGCGTGCGAAGGCGCATCGGAGGATTCCCAATTGGAGTGGGAAGGATAAACTGGACTTTCTTTTAAGGATCCTCAGGCTACAGCTCCTACGCCGGCGAGGTCTACAAGGCGCCGGAGAACCTCGTGAACAGGAATTTCCACGCCGACGAGCCCAACTAGGCCTAATCCAAGCGAGATTCCAGACTCGACAGACCATTGAGAGTCAGATCGTTGGCGACCTCAGAGACGCGCTCGATGGGAACCGAACCGTCAGACAGCGCCCACGTGCGATAGATACCGATAATACCCGACAGCAAAAACGCCAGATAGTAGTCGAACATCTCGTCCTTGAGACCTTGGGGCAGCAGATCGCGTTCGGCAATCTCGTGCTCGAGCGGCGCACGAAGACGAGCCATAAAATCATCGAGCGGAATGTTCTCGATCAGCTGACGATTGAGCACCAAGTTGTTGCACAGTGCCTCGTTAACGGTTTTAAAGAAGGTCGCCGCCGCGCCAAGAGCGCGCTCATTGGTGTCGCCGTCCATTGAAGCAAGCGTTTTCTCGACCGAGTCGACAATCATCTCCACCACATCGACGGCAATGGCATCAAGCAGGCCGTCAACCGTACCAAAGTGAACGTAGAAGGTCTTGCGGTCGACATTGGCCTCGCGCGCGATGGCACTCACCGTAATGTCTGCCAGCGGCTTTTCCATGAGCAGGCGCTCGAAAGCCGAAAGGATGGCATTACGGCTGCGAACGATGCGACGATCAAGACGCGGTTTGCTGGTTGCCATGGGCGTGTCCCTTCGATATGCGAGCATTCATCAACAGATGAGAGATAAACTACGTAAGAGGATTATCCCCCATACAGCACAAATATGCCTCGCATCATGAAGAACGCACGACTGCCCTACTGCGACTTAGGGTGCTTCTTCTTATTGAGTGCCGACGGAGATACGCGAATACCGTCTCCTGTCTGACGCACATAGGCCTTATGAGCCGGCTTTGCGGTCCCAGAAGCCTTCTGAGCGTGCTTCTTGGGATCAACGGTAACAGCATTCGTGGGGTGCGGCTTAGTGGGCGCAGAGGGCGTCTGAGGCGTGCGGCCGAGCTTGCGCATCACGCGATCCCAGCGCGCATGGATGCTATCGTTGTGGGCGCTCTTAAGTCCCAGCAGGGGCGCAGCCAAAATGGTAGGCGCAATAAACGTAATGAGACGCCACAGCAGATAGCCGGCGGTCGAAGCCGAACCGAAGAAATGACCCAAGAACAATGCAAAGCCGCCCTCAGCGCCACCAGTTCCACCGGGCAAGGGAACCGCAGAGCTTAACAGCTGGACAAAGGCGCTCGCGGCCATGACCGAGAAAAAGTCGACCTCGTGGTGGCCAAAGGCAAGCATCAGGAAATACGGAACCAGATAGAAAAACGCGAGCTGCAGCATGGTGATAAACACGGTGAGCAGCATGGAAGAAAAATGTCCGGCCGAAAGCTTGAACTTCTCGGAAAAGGAGTAGATCTCGCCATCGACAAACGTGCGCCAACCCTCGATCTTAGTGGCCGAGACACCAATGCGCTCAAGCCAATTGATGATGCAATGGGCGACGCGCGTGACGGTCTTAGGCATGAGCGCGACGGCGAAGATGCCAAGCAAGATGCAGCAGTGTCCACCAAAGCTAAAGACGCACAGCAGCGTCATGTCGCCGTAGCGTTCGGCAAAAAACGACATACGGGCGAGCAGCAGGATAGCGCCCCAGGCGACCAGGCCAAACTGGTACACGATAAAACGCGTGAATTGCGTGGCGCCGGCCTCGCCCACGTTTTGGCCAGCCTTGGTCAGGCGATAGATCTGAGCCGGGGTGGAGCCCATCATCATGGGCGTCAGGTTGCCAAAGAAGATGCCACTCGCCTCGACCGAGATCAGGTCGCGGATGCCGACGGGCGAATTGGGATCGAGCCAGACGGCGATCGCATAGGCCACAATGCCAAAGAACAGGTACATGAACATGCAAAGACACGCGACAACGAGCCATGACGCCTGGACGCTCGACATAGCGGCCCAAAACTGCCCCATCTGCCCGGTTACCACCAGATAGACGATATAACCTACCAGCACGACGCCGATAAAGATGGCGCCGCGGCGTGCGCTCTTATTGTCATCGCCGCCCGAGGCCTCAACCTCGACCTGGGGCTTAGACGTATGCTGAGAGGACTCCGTCATGAGACTCCTTCTAACAGTCAAAATATCTTGGATATTGTACCCGTAAGGGCCATAGGCAGAACGCAAAGCTCTGGTTCAAACGGGAATTGCAGACGGCTGTATGAAAATAAAAAAACCCGACCTTCCATGGGAAGTCCGGGTATCAGATGCGTGGTAGCCCGTACCAGATTCGAACTGGTGATCTCCGCCTTGAGAGGGCGGCGTCCTAAACCGCTAGACGAACGGGCCATAAGCCTCAGCAGAAAAGAAGTGGTAGCCCGTACCAGATTCGAACTGGTGATCTCCGCCTTGAGAGGGCGGCGTCCTAAACCGCTAGACGAACGGGCCACATGACATCTGCACTGCCGTGCTGCGAGGAAATATATTACGGGACAAAAAACGTCAGCGCAAGAAGAAATTCCAAATTGCCGAAAAATTGTCGGCAGGTTATGGAATACGCAGGTAAACTTGGTAGCTAATTCAAGTTGAGATGAACCAAAAGAGCTTCGCGCTCGTTGGGAATATCGTCTTCGATCACGGCGTCGAGGGCGGAGTTGAGAAGCTGACCCAGTTCCGGCCCGGGCTTGACTCCGGCACGGATCAGGTCGCCGCCGTTGATGGCGAGCATCTTGAGCGTATAGGGCTCCCCTGCCTTCAGCAGCTCGTGCGCCAGCGCGCGCATCTCCTCAATCGTCTCAACATAATAGAAGCACGACGGGGCCTTGCCAAGTGTGTCGGCACGCTTAAGGTCCATGAGCTCGTCAATCAGGCGGGCCGTGTCGACGCCCTCACCCGAAAGCGCGCGCATCATATTGAGCAGGCAGGAGCGCTCGGGGCGCAGCGGCTTGTCATGGTATTTGATGAGCAGGCACACGTCGCGCACCAAGTCGTGCGAGAGGGCCAGGCGATCCATAATGACGCGCGCCTTCTTGGCGCCGAGCTCGGGATGACCGTAGAAGTGTCCGCTGCCGGCGTGATCGACCGTGAAGCACTCGGGCTTGGACACATCGTGCAAAAACGCCGCCCACATAAGGCTCGACGAGGGCGCGACGCCGTCACACAGCGCGAGCTCCCCCGCCACCGTCAGCACACGGGCGATATGCACGTAGACGTTAAACGCATGATAGACGCTGCGCTGATCAAACCCGCGACCCGCTGCCAACTCGGGCACGGCGGCGCAGATGAGCTCGGGATAGCGGAGCATCGCGTCTCCCCCATGACCGGTCGAAAGAATGCCCTCGAGCTCAATACCCACACGCTCACGCGCCACGGCTTCGAGCAGCGGCGCGCACTCGGCAAGCGCACGCTTGGTCTCGGGCTCAATCATAAAGTCCAGACGGCAGGCAAAGCGCACCGCACGCAGCATGCGCAGGGCGTCCTCGTTAAAGCGACGCTTGGGATCGCCGACAGCGCGAATCAGCTTGCGCTCCAAGTCACCCTGGCCGTCGTAGCGGTCGACAAGCCCGCGCTCGGGATGCCAGGCCATGGCATTGACGGTAAAGTCGCGGCGCGCCAGATCGTCCTCGAGCGAGGCGGCACGCTCCACACTCTGGGGATGGCGACCATCGGTGTAAAAGCCATCCAGACGGTACGTGGTGACCTCGATACGCTCGCCATCGGAAATAGCCGTGATTCCGCCAAATTTAATGCCCGACTCAACAACCGCGATGCCGGCGGCCTCGAGCGCCGCTTTGGACTCCTGCCACAGGCCGCTACAGCACATATCAACATCGTGGCTGGGGTACCCCATTAGGGCGTCGCGCACCCAACCGCCCACGTACCAAGCCTCAAGACCAGCCGCCTCAAGCGCGCGCAGGACGCGCAGGGACGCATCGGACGGTTGAGTACCGTTGAGCGAAACATTGCACATGCCTATGGCCTCCTGCGACTATCAAATTGGCTATCGATTGCGTCTGCAAGAAGTCTAGCAAGAAACAGCCTCCACTGCACACGCAAGTCCGATAAACAAAAACGCATCCGTCCTAGTCTAAGACGGATGCGAAATAATCAAACTATTCAGACAAGGTGCCGGAACTAGCAGACCTGGCGAACCTCGATGTGCTTCTTATATTCGTCCACCTTGGCAAAATCACCCAGACCGGGGCACTCGACCACGTTGGCGCCAGTGGCCATCGAAAGGCGCAGGGCGTCCTCGACGCGCTCGGGGGCGTCGTGCCACACGGACAGGAAGGCAGCGAGCGAGGAATCGCCGGCGCACACCGTCGACAGCAGCTTGACGTCGAAGGTGCGGTTGGCAAACCAGATATGCTCGCCGTTGGAGAAGTACGCACCGGCGCCACCAAGGGTCAGCAGCACGTTCTTGGCGCCCTTGGCGTGCAGCTCGGCCATCGCGCCCTTGACGGACTCGTCGTCGCCACCGCTCACCTTGATGCCAAAGATGTCAAGCAGCTCGTCGTCATTGGGCTTGATCAGCAGTGGCTCCAGAGCAATGAGGTCTGCCAGCTGATGGCTCGAGATGTCGAGGACGAACTCGGCCCCCTTGGCCTTGACACGGCGCAGGACCTCGGCCAAGAAGCCCTCGGAAGTGTTGGGAGGCAGCGAGCCGCTGATGACCAGGCAGGTCATGTCATCGAGCGAATCGATAAGTTCAAACATCTCCTGCTCGTTGGCCTCATTGATGGCGGCACCGGCATTGACCATGTTGTACTCGGTGTCGGGACCGGCGTTGAGGAACACATTGACGCGCGTAATACCGTCGGTCCACACGGGCTTGACGGGCACGCCCAGGGCCTCGGCGCCCTTAACGATAAACTCACCCGAGAAGCCGGCGAAGAAACCCAGGATCGTGGTGTCGACACCATAGTGGTCAAGCGTAAACGAGACGTTGAGGCCTTTGCCGTTGGGCGTGTAGACGGCATTGCGGGTACGCGTGACGGTATTGGCAGTAAGGCCGTCGCAGGCGATGTTGTAGTCAATGGCGGGATTAGCAGTGAGCGTGTAAATCATGAATGTTCCTTTCACGAAGCAACGTGTTCATGAAAGTATATTCCACGCATCGGTAAAAGGCTAGGACAACTCGGTGAACGGTGTGGAAGCGATGAAGTACGGCAGGACGCCTCTCCCCCATGGCGGAACAAAAAAGGCGCCCCGGCCGAAACCGGGGCGCCGCATGCGCACGAATATGTCGCGTTTCGATTACTGACGATCGAGCTTGCGGACAGCAACGCGCTTGCTGTACTCGTCGACGTGACCGAAGTCACCAATGCCGACGGACTCGGCAACGTTGGCGCCGGTGGCCATAGCGAGCTTCATGGCCTCCTCGACGTTGTCGCGATCCCTGTACCACTTGTGCAGGAACGCAGCGAGGGTGCAGTCGCCGGCGCAGACGGAAGAGACCAGCTTGATGTTGAACTCACGCTTGGCGTACCAGATGTCCTCGCCGTTGGAGAAGTAAGCGTCGCCGCGGCTACCACGGGTGAGCAGCACGTTCTGAACGCCAGCGTCGTGAGCCATCTTCATGGCGACACGAACCTCGTCGTCGGTGTCGACCGGCACGCCGAAGATGGCCTTCATCTCGTGATGGTTCGGCTTGATGAGCAGCGGCTTCTTGTGAGCGAGCTCCTTGAGCTTGTCGGAGGACAGGTCCAGGACGACGTCAGCGCCACGAGCCTGAGCGTGCTCCATGACCTGAGCCAGGAAGTCGGGCGTAGCTTTGGGAGGCACGGAGCCGGAGACGATCAGGCACTCGAGATCGCCCGCGGTGTCCAGGATGTTGTAGAGCTCCTCCTGGTGCTGCGGCGTGATCGGGGCGCCGGGGTTCAGGATGCCGTACTCGTGCTGGCCATCGTTGACGTAGGTGTTAATGCGCGTGATACCGTCGGTCCAGACCGGGCGGCAGAGGCAACCCAGGTTCATGACCTCCTCGACGATGAACTTGCCCGTGAAGCCAGCGAAGAAGCCGAGCGCGACGGTGTCGACGCCCATCTTCTTAAAGGCGAAGGACACGTCGAGGCCCTTGCCGTTAGCCGTGTAGCTGGCCGAACCGGTGCGGACGTTCTCGTCGGGCTCGAGCGGAGAGCTCGAAACCGTCATGTCGACAGCCGGGTTAGCGGTTAGCGTGTAGAACATTTACAGTACCCCCTGTATATGTGAGGGCCGCGTGGCCGGCCCATTCCAACCACGCGGTTACCTCTGATACCAAATTAGCGAGCTGCGGACTCGAGCAGTGCCTTGACCTCGGCGGCGGTGTTGCAGGCGAGCGCCTTCTCGGCGAGCTCGTCGCACTCGGCCTTGGTCCACTGGCTGATGGTCTTACGGGCGCGCAGGATCGACGGAGCACTCATCGAGAACTCCTCCAGGCCCCAGCTGATCAGCAGCGGCTCGAGCAGCGGATCGGCAGCGGCCTCGCCGCACATACCGACCATGATGCCGGCCTTCACGCCGCTCTCGATGATGTTCTTGAGCGAGCGGAGCACGGCGGGATAGTAAACCTGGTACAGGTTGGAGATGGTGTCGTTGCCACGGTCGGCGCACATGGTGTAGCCGATCAGGTCGTTGGTGCCGATGGAGAAGAAGTCGGCGACCTCGGCAAGACGGTCTGCGAGCAGCGAAGCGGCGGGCGTCTCGACCATGATGCCGACCTCGATGTTCTCGTTGAACTTGCGCCCCTCTTCGGTCAGCTCGGCCTTGCACTGCTCGACGAGCTCCTTGACAGCCAAGACCTCCTCGACGCAGGTGACGAGCGGGATCATGATCTTGACGTCACCGAAGGCGCTAGCGCGCAGCAGAGCGCGGAGCTGGACCTTGTACTGGTCGGGATTGGCCAAGCAGTAACGCACGGCGCGGAAGCCCATGAAGGGGTTGTCTTCCTTGACCATATGCAGATACGGAATCTCCTTGTCGCCACCCACATCGAGCGTGCGGATGATGACCGGAGCACCCTTGAGCGCGCTGGCGACCTTACGGTAGGCGTTGAACTGCTCCTCCTCGGAAGGAAGCTCAGCAGAGTCCATGAACAGGAACTCGGAGCGGAACAGACCGATAGCCTCGGCGTCGTGATCGAGCGCGTTGGGCACGTCATCGGGGTTACCGATGTTGCAGGCGATGATCTTCTTGATGCCATCAGCAGTCACGGACGGCTTGCCACGGAAGGCCTCGAGGGCTGCCTTCTCGGCAGCGAAGGCCTCGGCCTTGGCGGTGTAGGCAGCGAGCGTCTCCTCGTCGGGATCGGCCTCGACGATACCCTTGCCGCCGTCGACGACAACGGTCATGCCGTTGCGCAGTGCGGTGCAGCTGTTGGAGACCGAAAGGACAGCCGGGATCTCGAGGGCGCGCGCAATGATCGCGGAGTGCGACGTGCGGCCACCGGTCTCGGTGACGATACCGGCAACGTGGGCCTTATCGATCGTGGCGGTCATGGACGGCGTGAGGTCGTGCACGACAACGACGGTATTCTCGGGCAGGACGGAGAGGTCGACGACCTCCTTGCCCAGCAGCTCGGCCAGAATACCGGTGCGGATGTCGGCGATGTCGGCTGCGCGCAGACGGAACATCTCATCGTCCATAGACAGGAACATGTTCTCGAACATGGTCGAGGTGTCCATGAGCGCCTGCTCGGCGCAGGTGCCGCCGTCAATGGCGGCGTTGATGGCGTCGGTCATGCCCGGATCCTGAGCCAGGACAATGTGTCCGCTCATGATCTCGGCCTCGGCCTCGCCCACCGTCTCCTTCATGTGGTCGGCCTGAGCCTGAGTCTTCTCGCAGAAGACCGAAAGAGCAGACTGATAACGCTCCTTCTCTGCTGCCGAATCAGCAACCTCGTGCGGTTCAAACGTCAAGTCGGGATCGACGGCGACCATAACGGTGCCGATACCGATGCCCTCGGATGCGTTGACTCCCTGATACATTCCCATTCCTCTCTCCGTGTCATGTGATAAAGCGTTTTGCCATATCCATGACAAAAGAGCGCAGCTACCTTAAACAGGTCACTGCGCCCCCAAGTATGAACTTAATTGTTCAACATGCGACCCGTTTGAGTTCTACTCGCCAAGACCGCTCTTGATGAGCTCGATGGCAGCAGCCAGAGCCTCGGCCTCGTCGGCGCCGTCGCACTTGACCTCGACCTCGGTACCGCAGGGGATACCAGCAGCCATGAGGGCCATCGGGGACTTACCGTTGACCTCCTTCTCGGGGGTGACGACAGTCACGTCGCAGGCGTACTTGCCCATGGTGGAGGCGAAGAGGCCGGCCGGACGCATGTGAAGACCCTGCGGATTGACGAGGGTAGCCTTCTCAGAAACCATAATTGACTCCTTTTTGTGTTTAACCCCTGTCATGCATGTGGCAGGAGTCAGATTCACGACGTTGTTTATATTAACTCACATCAAACGGTTTTTCATTATGTTTCGGACGAATTGTTGGACAGATGTGTTTGTCGTCCGCTTGCTCGCCGGGCGGGCGCGGGTTAAGTTTGCTGCTCTACAGTCCTGCGCAAGACGGAAAGCACATTAAGTGCTTTCCTTTGCGTG
>UQEO01000029.1 GCA_900540095.1 uncultured Collinsella sp. | reverse complement strand
CCGCCCGGGTATCGGAGGCCCTCGACGAGGCCGGGGCCCTCGAGGCCGAGACGGCGGCGCTGCTCGAGGGCGACGAGACCTACGCGTGCCTGCTCACCGTGCCCGGCATCGGCCCGAGGACCGCGGCGCAGCTCGCGGTGTCGGTCGACATCGGGAGGTTCCCGGACCACGACCACCTGGCCTCGTACTGCGGCATAGCCCCGAGGGTGAGGAGCTCCGGCACGTCGGTGAGGTCGGTCAGGGCGTCCAGGCGCGGCGACGCGAGGCTCAAGTCCCTGCTGATCTTCTCGTGCAACAGCCTGGTGAGGTCCTCGGGGCGCTACGGCGAGTACTACCGGGCCTGCAGGGCGCGGGGCATGGGGCACGGGCGGGCGCTCAAGGCCGTCGCGAGGAAGCGGCTCAGGGCGATATACGCCGTGATGCGCGACCGGGTGCCCTACCGGGAGTAGCCCCGACGGTTGACAAAACTATAGGAACACCCAATGACTAGCTTCAAAACTTTGCCGGATTACGGGGCTGAACGACGGATTGCCGACCATGGCAAAATTGGTAAAAAGAAAACCGCAGGTAGAAGGCTCGCTATGATTTGAAAATAGGGGGTGTGGTTGGCTCATTCAGGTTCAGCCCCGTAATCCGGCATAGTTTTGAAATGGCACTGAATAAGTGGCGGCAAATGAGCGCGATGAAGCAAGCTAGCCCCTCCTTCCCGTAACCTTTCCGCAACAATTTGCCCTTCGCACTGCTCGCCTCCGCTCGCAACGTCCCCTGCGCTACACTTAGTCGCATTGTGGCGCTGCCGCGCCGCGCCCGAAACAAGGGAGACCCTCATGAAGAACACTCAGCTGCTGCTGATCAACGATATGTGCGGCTACGGCAAGGTCGCGCTTTCCGCCATGCTGCCGGTGCTGTCGCACATGGGCTACCGCATCCACAACCTGCCAACGGCGCTCGTTTCCGACACGCTCAACTATCCCAAGTTCTACATCCACGACACCACGGAGTACGTGCGTCAGAGCCTTGCCATCTGGGAAGAGCTCGGCTTTGAGTTCGACGCCATTTCCACCGGCTTTATCGTGACCGAGGAAGAGACGCGCATCATTTCGGACTTCTGCCACCGTCGCGCGCAAAAGGGCACCAAGGTGTTCGTCGACCCCATCATGGGCGACAACGGCAAGCTCTACGCCGGCGTGCCCGAGTCCACGATTGGCCTTATGCGGCACCTGCTGGAGTGCGCAGACTACGCGGTGCCCAACTATACCGAGGCGTGCCTGCTTGCCGATAGGCCTATTGTCGAGCAAATTACGCCCGATGAGGCCCGCGCCCTTGTGGACGCCGTGCGCGAGCTGGGTGCCAAGTCGGTGGTCATTACGAGTGCCGTAGTCAATGGCACGAACGCGGTTATCGGTTACGACCATGTAGCGGGGGAGTACTTTACGATTCCCTTTGAGCTCATTCCGGTCTACTTCCCGGGCACGGGCGACACGTTCTCGGCGGTGCTCGTCGGCCGCGTTATGGCAGGTTGGAGTTTGCAGCGCGCGACGGCCGATGCCATGCGCGTGGTGGCCGAGCTTATCGAGCGCAATGCCGACCAAGAGGACAAGTCGGCCGGCCTGCCCATCGAGGCCTGCCTGGATGTGGTTGACCATGAGTAGTGCTGGCGAGGGCGGCATCAATCCTGCGGGCGAGAACAAGCCGCTCGGCGCGCCGCGTGGCAAGCGTCCGCGTATCCGCGTGAGCTGCGTGGACCAGCTGGGTGCGTGCCGCTGCCACCATGGTCACAAGCCAGGCGACGTTTTTGACTTCGACCGAGACCGCGGCAAGATGTGCGCCATGGCCTGCCATGTGGGCTTTCCCTATATCGATATCCTGCGCTATGGTGGAACCGTGCCTGGTAACGAGCCTGGTACGGCAAAGTTCTGCTGCCCCGAGGTCGATACGCTGAACGTCTGGCTTGCCGAGATCGTTGACGAGTAGTCGAGCGCAATGTGACAAAGGGACAGCCCCTTTGACACATTCGCCGGTGGCGCCCCTTCTTTTGCTTGTAATCTCAGATCTCTGCATTTCATCCGATTTTAGGTTCTAAAAATTCTGCGTTTCATCGATAATCAAGCTTATAAAACTATGCATTTCATTTGATGACACTGAGGGGAGAGCCTATGCTGCGCAGGAAAATAGCGGCAGAGCTGGAGCGTTGGCTGAAGTCTGCCGAGCAAAAGGCCTTATTCATTACGGGTTCTCGCCAGATCGGCAAAAGCTATTCGATTCGCGCATTTGGCAAAGCCAACCATGCAACCTACATCGAGCTTAACCTCATGGAAAATCGCCAGGCAAAAGATGCTCTTCTCGAGGCGCGGGATGCCGATGATTTCATCAGCAGGGTGACGCTTCTTTCGGGAAAGTCGATTGCACCAGGCAAAACGCTCGTGTTTATCGATGAGGTCCAAGAGGCCCCCGACATCATGACGATGGCAAAGTTCCTTGTTGAGGACGGGAGGTGCCGCTGGGCGTTTTCGGGGTCAATGCTCGGGACCCAGTTCAAGGGCGTCAGGTCCTATCCCGTGGGGTATGTCCACGAGCTTAGGATGTTCCCGCTCGATTTTGAGGAGTTTTGCTGGGCAACCGGGGTGAGCGAGGGGGCTCGCCAAACGATACGTGACGCGTGTATCAGCGAGAGGCCCATTCCTGATTACATTCATGACGCGATGATGGCAAACTTCAGGACCTATACCGTTGTCGGCGGAATGCCGGAGGTCGTGCAGCGCTTCCTTGACACGCAGGGCGACCTTGCTTCTGTTCGTCAGCTGCAGTCAGAGCTCAACGAACAGTACCGGCGGGATATCTCCAAGTATGCAAGCGGGCGAGCCCTGCAGGTGCAGAGCATCTACGATCAGCTCCCTATTATGCTCGAGGGCGAAAACAAGCGCTTCGTGCTCAATTCCATTGACCCCAAGGCTCACTACGAGAAGTATCAGCGAGATTTTGTATGGCTTGTCGATGCCGGCGTTGCTCTCAAAGCCGATATCGTAACCGAGCCAAAATCGCCCCTGCTCAAGACGGCGCGGCCATCGCAGTTCAAGCTATATCAATCGGATACGGGCATGTTGATGGCGCGCTACCCCGTTGGAGTCGCCCAAGCGGCTTATCTTGATAGCAAGGATCCCAACCTGGGCGGCATTTACGAAAACGTGGTGGCCCAGCAGCTGGCTGCCCAAAATCGCCAGCTTTACTACTATCAGACAAAAAAGCGCGGTGAAGTGGACTTTGTGGTCGATGGACCGGATGGGACGGCTGTTCCGATCGAGGTTAAATCGGGCTCCTATTACCACGCGCACGCTGCGCTCGGTCATGTGCTTGATACGGCTGAATATGGCGTAAGGCTCGGGATTGTTTTCTCGAGAGGCAACGTTGAGCGCAACGGAGCGGTTCTCTATTTGCCGCTATATGCGACCTGGGCCCTTTCGGATGTTTTGGGCGACTCCTGCGCCGAGGGGATAAAGCTGGAGGTCAAGCCGGTCTAGGGCCAGTCCCGGATGTGACAAAGGGACAGTCCCTTTGTCACATTCATGAGTGTGGATTTTCTCCCACGCTCGTTTTATGCCGATGGCGTGGCCCGTGTGCCCGTGCCGCCCGAGCGCCTACAGCTGCTCGAGCATAGCGGTGCAACCGGCGAGTACATCGCGGTAGGTGGCGTCGAAATTGCCGGTGTACCAGGGGTCGGCTACGTCGCCGGGGCGATCGGTCCAATCGAGCAGGCGCGAGATCTTGCCATCGGGGTCCTTCCCAAAAATTCGGTACAGGCCGCGGGCGTTCTCGTCGTCCATATAGACAATGTGGTCCCAGTCGCCATACTCCGCGCGACGCACCTGACGTGCACGATGTGCGACGACGGGAATCCCAACCTCGCTCAGCTTGGCAACGGTACCGTGGTGTGGCGGGTTGCCGATCTCCTCGGTCGAGGACGCAGCGGAATCGATGACAAACTCCGCCTCGCGCCCAGCGCGGCGCACGAGCTCGGTAAACACCGACTCAGCCATCGTCGAGCGACAGATATTTCCATAGCAGATAAAAAGAATGCGTTGCATGAGCGGCTTCCTTTCTAGGCGGTCGTGCAGGGCTTACAGACTGCTCTTGAGGCAGTTTGCTCCAATAAAGCCCGCTGCGTACAAGGGGAGGTGGCGCAGCTCGCGCCCGTCATCGGTTTCGCTGCGGGAAAAATTGTTCTCGGACAAAATGTAGGCATATGGCGATCGGGCTTTGTCCATAAACGACCCGAGGGTTCTCGCGCGCACGTTACGTGCGGACTTTACTTCGACGGGCACAATTTCCATACGGTCGGTCTGAAGTAAAAAATCGAGCTCGCCGGTCGTCTTCCAAGACGACGGCGGCACCCAGTAATACGTCTGCAAGCTATTGCCCGAAAATGCTTGCATGACCGAGTTTTCCGCCAGGGCGCCTCGGAAGTCGGAAGATAGCGCTATGGCGGAATCCTCTTTGAGGTCGAGCCAGAGCCGCGGGTTGATACCGAGTTTGTAGAACATGAGGCCGGTATCGAGAAGATAGACCTTAAAGAAACTTCCATCTTCGTCGTCGAAGGGAACGAGGGGAGGCTCGATGCCTTCGGTCAGGTTGTTGACCGATATGATGCCGGCGCCTTCGAGCCAGTCGAGCGGCTCGATAAGCTTGGCGCGACGGCCTCCGCGTTCGACCTCGGAGTACTTGAATTTTTTTGTGGACGATCTCAGCAGCTGGGACGGAATGGAGCGCCAGACCTTGCGCGCCGCCACGCCGCTGATCCCGTTTTCGGGGTCGGTCATATCGGCGGTATAGGTCTCGTCGATTTCGCGCTGCTCGACGCGCGCATCCTCGATGGATAACGTCTTGCGATATGCGTTGACGGCGGCGGGCATGCCGCCCACGATCTGGTATCGATGAAACAGGCTGAGCGCGGCTTGGTGCGCGGCGTAGGTCTCGAGCGTGCCGGCGTGGGTACGAATGGCATTGGCCATCTGCTCCTCGTCGAGCGCCCAGAGAAACTCCTCGAACGACATAGGATGCATGGTCTCTTGACGAACGCCGCTGGGAAAAGGCAACTTGCGCTTGCGCGTGGCGACGCCGAGCTGACTGCCGGTCGCGCATATGCTCCAGCCCGAACCCGAAAAAAAGCGAAGCGAGTTGAGCGCCCGTTCGCAGAGCTGCACCTCGTCAAACAGGATGAAGGCGGTTTCTTTGCGAATGGGGGTGCGTTTATAGTCTGAGATTCGCGCCACGATGGCGTCAACGTCGTCGGTGGGACAGTCGAACAGCGGAGCGATCAGCTCAAGATCGGTCTGAAAGTCGAGTTTGACAAACGCATCGCCGGCGATTCGTCTGCCGATTTCCTCGGCAACGTACGTTTTGCCTACGCGTCGCGCACCACGGATGAGGATGGGGCGCGACGCGTCCTTTGTCGCCCATGATTCGATAACGGATTCGATTGATCTGCGCATGGGGCCGCCTTTCCAATTTCGTGTACTTCAGATACATAGTTTAGTACGATTTCATGTACTTGGAATACACGAAATAGTGGAAAAGTGTGTATCTGAAGTACACGAAATTGCACTGCTGGAGCTTGCAGGCGGATAAACACTACTCGTATGGGACGGTTTTCACCGGTTGCTCGCCACCTTGGGCTATGTTCGCCCCTATGCCTGCATCCGGGGCTGTGCTGATTGACGACGGCGCTCCCAGCGAGCCAACTTAATCGTCACCAGCGTGAGCGCCCAGGCCACAAGCGAGAACACGGCACCGACCGCGCCTACATATGCAATGCCAACTCCGCTTACCACGGCGCCGCCCACTGCGGTGCCAAACGAGATGCCGACGTTAAACGCCATGGGCTCAACCGAACTTGCGAGTACCATCGACTTGGGATGGCGGCTGCGTGCCACGTCCATAAAGTGCGTGATGCACGACACCGAGAACAGGTACATGAGCATCGCCAGCCTAAAGACAAAGACCAGCGCGAGCGGCATGGCGGCGCCCACGGCAAACAGCCCGAGCAGTGCCGCCGCCTGCAGCACAAACGTAACCAGCAGCGCCTTCATGCCAAAACGCGCATCGATCCATCCGCCCAGGATGTTCGAGATCAGGCAGAACACGCCATAGGCCATAAGTGTGGTGCTTGCCTGAACGGTATCCATGCCCAGCACCTGCTCCAGATAAGGCGTCACGTAGCCGTAGAATACGTAGACCGAGCCCACGCCAAACAAGAAGATGAGCATGCCGGTGATGATACTCGGCTCGCGTAGTAGCCCCGCCTGCTCGCGGAAGGTGGCGGGCTCATCGGTCTGCCCGGCGCGAGGCATAAACGCCACGAGCGCGCTACAGATCAAAACGGCAAAGGTCAGCGTGCCGTACATGGCCACGTGCCAATCGAGTGTGTCGGCCACAAACTTGCCAATCGAGGTCACAAAGACCATCGCCACGGAAAACGCGCCGTACACGACCGAGATGGCAAGTGAGGTTTGCTGCGGGGATAGCAGCTCAGGGATGTACGTCACGCCCACGGCGAGCAGCGCACCCGAGACAGAGCCCAGGACAATGCGTGAGATAAACAGCACCTGGAAGTTGGGAGCCAACGCCATGACCAGGTTGCCGAGCACAAAGACGACGCTATAGCACACGAGCAGCTGGTAGCGGCGGAATCGCCCCGTGCTGAGCGCGAGCACCGGCGTCGCGATAGCGTAGACGAGCGCAAACACGCTGATGAGCTGGCCCGCAGTGGCAAGTGATATGCCGAGTTCCGTTGCCAAGTCGCTTTCGATGCCGATGACCACGAACTCGGAGCAGCCGAGCGAGAATCCCAACAGCACGAGCAGCGCCAGGCAGAGCTTGGTGCGCGCGGGGGAGAGCGCGGCGGCGGTTGGCTTACTTTTAGGCGTGGTTGCGGCGGTCAAGGTTGTCACTCCAATGTCGCATGAATAAGCGGGATTCACTTCCTGCAACTCTAACAGAATGTGACAAAGGGGCAGTCCCTTTGTCACATGGAGGGCTTGCCTGTATAGTCGCAATACAGGCGAAGATGGTCTCAGGTACATCGCGGGCGGCAGGAGATCCCATGGGTATGCACACGACAAAGGTTGCAGTGGGCGAGGGCAAGTTTGCGCTCGAGGCCCAGCTGACGGTGACGCCGCGAGGCATGGCGGTGTACGCCTGCTCGCCGAAGTTTGCGCACCTGGGCGCCACGGCGCAGGCCATTCCGCGCCCCGAGCCCGGCCGTACGGCAACGGTGAGCATCCTGGCCGTTCCGTGCCATCGAGACGAGATCCCGGCGCACGATATCGCGGCGGCGCTGGCCACGCGCTTTGGCGTGCCGGTAGTTGCAAGCACGGGTTTTCATGTTGAACAAGCGAGCGGTGACGACCTGCAGCGCGTGCTCGACACCACCAAGGAGCTCATCGCCGCGCTCGAGGAAGCCGCAGCCCGCATTCTGCGCGCCGGCTGGGATGAGGGCGGTGCGGGCGCCGAGGTCGTGGCGGTCGATGCTGCGACCGGCGAGGCGCTTGGCCCCGTCGACCGCATCGAGGCCCATGCTGGTGAGGGCATCCTGCATCAGGCATTTCTGACGCTTTTGGTCGAGGGCCGGGGCGAAGACGCGCGCCTGCTGCTCTGTCGCCGCAGTCCGCTCAAGCGCCTGTGGGGCGGGGTGCTGGCCGATAGCTGCGCCGGCCATCCGCTCCCCGGGGAAGACGTCGCGGCCGCCACGGCGCGCCGCATCAACGAAGAGCTCGGCATTACGCGCGAGCCCGATCAGCTCAAGCACCTCGGACACGTGGTGTACCGCGAGGACCACGGCGACGGTCGCTGCGAGTGCGAATGGTGCGAGGTCTACCTTGCCCATGTTGAGCCGGGCGAGCTGCATATCAACCAAGAGGAGATCTCGGAAGTGCGTCGCGTGGCTCCGTCCGAGCTCAAAGGCTACCTGCAGGGTCACCCCGAGCAGCTGGCCCCCTGGCTCCGCGAGGCCCTCGGCGACCCATTCATCCGCACGGCCCTCGCTATGTAAAAAAGACAGTCCCTTTGCCACATCCAAACCGTCACAACATTCGGCGAAAATCTCGAAAACGAGGAAAAGCGTCGAATGTTGTGACGGTTTTTGTCTAGGGAATCGCTTCTCATCCAAAAAATCCGCTTGACTGTATTGCCGCAACACAGCGCAACGTAAGGGGTGTCCGATAACGGGCGCCCCTTTTTAAGCGGCAACATGGCTGCGAATTCGGAGCGCCCCCAACAAGAAAGGTGGGGAGATGGAAGCGGAAAAGAAGGCGTTTAAGATCACCAAGCGCGAAATTGGCTTTGTGCTGGGTATCGTTGTCTTTTTGCTGGTGAAGTTTCTTCCTTTGGCGGAGCTGAGCTCGACGGTCGAGCTCACGGTCGGCGGTCAGACCTGTCTGGCACTGACGCTCGCCACGGTGGTGTTCTGGGCATGCGGCGTGGCACAGCCGGGCTTTGTGGGCCTGCTCTACTGCGCACTGCTCGTCCTGTTCAAGGTGTGCGTGGACGACACGGGCGCCGCGAGCATCTCGGCGACGGTCGCCTCCACGTTTAGCTCGTGGACCAAGGCCACCATGTGGCTCGTCATCGGCGCCTACCTCATCGCCAGCGCGGTCAAGGAGTCGGGCCTGGGCGAGCGCATCGCCTACGCGTTCATGCTCAAGTTCGTGCGCGACGCCAAGTCGCTCATCATCTCGATCTTCGCGCTCACCTTTGTGCTGTCGCTGCTGATCCCGCATCCGTTCCCCCGCGCCTTCCTCATCCTCGCCGTCGTCTCGGTCATCGCCGAGTCCGCCGGCTACGGTGACGACGACAAGGGCAAGCTCGGCTTCCTCGTGTTTGCCGCTGCCGCCCCGGGTTCCATGTTCTTCCTGACGGGCGACTCCACGCTTAACCCGCTCGTTGCGCAGTACAGTGCCGAGGCCGGCGGCATGAGCCCGTCCTTCGTCGACTGGTTCCTGTACATGAGCGTGCCTATGCTGGTTGCGCTGCTGTGCACCCTGTTCCTGGGCCTTTTCCTCTTTAAGCCCAGCAAGGAGCTCGTCTACGATCGCGAGCAGATCGTGGCCAAGCAGGCCGCGCTCGGCAAGCTCTCCGTCAAGGAGATCCGCACCATCGTGTGGCTTGTCATCGCCATCGCGCTGTGGCTCACCGTCTCGGGCGACTATATCGGCTGGGTCACCCTGGCCATTGGCGTTGCTCTCGCCATGCCCATCATCGGCGAAGTCCTCACTCCCGCCAGCTGGAACGCTGTCGACATCAAGTCCCTCATGTTCCTGACGGCCGCCATGGCCGTGGGCTCCGTGGGCGGTGCCACCGGCATGAACGCCTGGATCGCCGACGTCGTGCTCCCCAGCTCCGTGCCTGAGAACATCTTCCTGTTCGCCCTGCTCGTCGCCGCGCTTTCCATGATCATCCACATGTTCATGGGCTCGGTCATGGCCGTGCTCGGCGTGTGCGTGCCGGCATTTATCAGCTTTGCCGCCGGCTCCAGCGTGAGCCCACTCGCCGTGGCGCTCATCGTCTTCACGTCCATCAACATCCACTACATCCTGCCGTTCCATAACCTGCCGATCCTTATCGGCGAAGGCAAGGACGCCGGCGGCTACACCTCCAAAGAGGCTATGCGCATGGGCATCCCCCTCACCGCGGTCGTCTTTGTCGTCGTGCTGGCCGAGGCCGCCTGGTTCCACCTCTTTGGCCTGATGTAAGCGGTCGAGCGCCCCGGCTGTAAGCAGCCAAGCGCTTGAACTTCGAGTGGTCGAGCGCTCCATTTGTGAGCGCCGTGGCCCCATTACGTTACCCCGCCCGGCGGCACACCGCCGTCGGGCACTCTCCCGAAAGGAGCATGCCATGTCCACTACCGATGCTTCCCAGATCCACGACCTGCGTTCTGCACTCGACTTTTTGCGCGAGATGCCGGGCCAGCTGCTCGAGACCGACACCCAGGTCGATCCCGATGCCGAGGTCTCGGGCGTCTACCGTCACGTCGGTGCCGGCGGCACCGTCATGCGTCCGACCAAAGAGGGCCCGGCGATGGTCTTCAACAACGTTAAGGGCTTTGACGACGCCAAGGTCTGCATCGGCATGCTTGCCAGCCGCAAGCGCGTTGCCGCCCTGCTCGATCTGGACGAGGAGCATCTGGGCCTCGAGATCGGCAAGCGCTTCGAGAACCTGATCGCCCCTGAGCAGATCGCCGAGGGCAAGCACGTCGACTGCCAGGAGGTCGTGTACAAGGCGACCGACGAGGGCTTCGACCTGCGCAAGATCGTTCCCGCTCCCACCAACACGCCCGTCGACGGTGGCCCCTACATCACCATGGGCCTCGCCTACGGCACGAGCCCCGATGGCACCCAGTCCGACGTGACCATCCACCGCTTCTCCTGCGTCGACAAGGACAAGCTCGCCATGTGGATCACCCCGGGCAGCCGTCACCTGGGCGCGTTCTTTGACGAGTACTGCCAGCGCGGCGAGGACATGCCCATCTCCATCTCCATCGGTCTGGACCCCGCCGTGTACATGTGCTGCGGCTTCGAGGCTCCCACCACGCCGCTCGGCTTCAACGAGCTGCAGATCGCCGGTGCCCTGCGCGGCCACGCCGTCGAGCTTGCCGACTGCGTCACCGTTCCGCAGAAGTGCATTGCCAATGCCGAGTACGTGCTCGAGGGCTACCTCATGCACGACGAGACTATCAATGAGGACGTCAACGGCCACGGCTACGCCATGCCCGAGTTCCCCGGTTACACCGGCGGCGCCAAGGTCTGCCCGGTGATCAAGATCACCGCCGTCACCACGCGTGTCAACCCCATCATGGAGAGCTGCATCGGCCCTTCGCACGAGCACGTGTCCATGGCCGGCATCCCCACCGAGGCTTCCATCTACAAGATGGTCGAGACCGCCATCCCGGGCCGCCTGCTCAACGTCCACGCCGCTCCCTGCGGCGGCGGCAAGTTCGTTGCCATCATGCAGTTCAAGAAGTCGAGCAAAAATGACGAGGGCCGTCAGCGCAACGCCGCCATGCTTGCCTTCTCGGCGTTCTCCGAGCTCAAGCACGTCATCCTTGTTGACGAGGATGTCGATATCTTCGATATGAGCGACGTGATGTGGGCCATGACCACGCGCTTCCAGGTCGACGTGGACCTCATCACCATCCCCGGTTGCCACTGCCACGTGCTCGATCCGTCCAACGACCCCGCGTTCGATCCTTCGATTCGCGAGCACGGCATCGCCTGCAAGGCCATCTTCGACTGCACGGTTCCGTTCAACCTCAAGAAGAACTTCATCCGCTCGCAGTTCATGGAGATCGATGAAGAGAAGTGGGCCGCCGAGCTCGCCTTCTAGTAAGTAGCCCTATCAAATAGCTAAGGAGTTGTCATGCCTGAGTCTTCTGTCCGTTCCCGTCGCATTGTCGTTGGCGTTTCTGGTGCCAGCGGCGCTGCGCTGGGCCTCGAGTGTCTCAAGTGCCTGCGCCAGGCCGGTGCCGAGTCGGCGCTTGTCGTCACGCGCGGGGGAGAGATCACCATCGAGCAGGAGCTCGGCATGACGCTCGACGAGTTTGCCGCGCATGCCGATGTGGTCTACGACAACAAGAACATCGGCGCTGCCATCGCAAGTGGCACCTATCCGGTCGCCGGCATGATTGTGGCGCCCTGCTCCATGAAGACGCTCGCCGGCATTGCGAGCGGCTACAGCGAAAACCTGTTGCTGCGTGCGGCCGACGTGCAGATGAAAGAGCAGCGCCGCCTGGTGCTCATGGTGCGCGAGACGCCCTTCAGTGCGATCCATGTCGACAACATGGCGCGCCTGGCGCGCGTGCCGGGCGTCATGCTCATGCCGCCCATGCTCACGTTTTACAACGGCCCCGCCACGCTCGACGATGCAGTGCATCACATCGCCGCCAAGGCGCTCGAAGCTGTTGGCGTGTCGTGCGAAAACTATAAGCGCTGGTCATAGGCATCTTTAGGGTAGGATACGAGTAGTGTTTGAGCCCGCTGCCCCTGTGGGCGGCGGGCTTTGTGCGCAAAAAGGATGTGTCGGGAGGACCTACGCAGATGGGCATGTATGCGATTAGCGAGATGGCGAGTTTGTTTAACGTTTCGCGCCAAACGCTCATCTACTACGACAAGATCGGCCTGTTTAAGCCCGCCGTGGTTAACGAAAAAGGCTACCGTTTCTATTCGCCCACGCAGATCCCGCTCATGCGTCTGATCTGCGTGCTGCGCGACCTAGGGCTCGAACTCGATGAGATCGACCGCCTAGCCTCGACGTTCGACATTAGCGAGATGACCGATCACCTGCGCTCGCGGGTGCAGGCGCTCGACGAGCAGATTGCCGGGCTCAAAGCCGAGCGCGCGAGCGTGCAGGAGCGGCTGAGTTTTTACGACGAGGCGGTCTATTGGCGCGAGCGCGAGGGCAAACCGGAGCTCAAGCAATTCGAGCGCCGCTACGTGGTCTTTGAGGAGTTCCCGAGCGATATCGAGCGTGGCCGCTCGATGCTGCACCCCACGCTCATGCGGGCGATTCTGCGCATGCGTGCGCTCACGGGCACACGCCCCATGCGCGGTTGGGGCGCCATGCTGCGTCGCGAGGCGCTGCATTCCGACGACCCCATCGCCGGTGCCGGTTCCTTTGCCGTGTTGCCGCGTGGTGCCGAGGAAATACTGCCGAGCGATCCTGCCGAGCTGGCGGAGATTGGCGTCGAGGTGCTGCCCGAGGGCACGTACCTGTGCATGAGTCGCTGGGGCATGCCGTACGAGCCCGAGGGTATCCGCGCCATCGTGGCCTGCATGGACAGGCACGCGCTCCAGCCCATCGGCAATGCTTTCGATTTTTGCTACCTGGACACCACGAGCTACGACGAGTCTCACCAAGAGGACTTCTGCTGTATCCAAATCCCCGTCGCCCTCAAATAACTTGCGGTGAAATAGTCCCTAAATAGCTCGAGTGGGCGTGCAAACAGGAACTATTCCACCGCAACTTCGATGCGACAAAGGAGCAGTCCCTTTATCGCATTCCGTGCGAGCTCCAGCGCCATCTGCGGGTATAAGGCTAGCAAGTGTTTATTTGCGAGGCCTAAGGGGCGCCCCGTATGGATATCGATAACTTTGAATGGTGGTATAGCGAGGGCGAGGCTCCGGACGAGGAGTGGGACGAGCCCTCGCCGCGTGACGTGTCGAGCGACGAGGACGAGACCGGCAACGATGCCGTCGAGACGGACGCCGCTTCCGACTCCGCCGAACCCCTAACCTTTGAACAGGCCTGGGCCCAGGCCGAGGCCGACGAGGCTAAGGCCGATGCCACGGCCACACTGGGTGAGCCAGCCGACATGTCCATCTCGCCGGCAAAGACCCCGCAGCCGCGCCACACTATCGATCCCGACAGCACGGCATCCTTCAGCATTCTCGACGTGCCCTCGCAGGGCGCTCAGGCGCCCGCGCCCACACGTCGTCCCAATCTGTCTCGCGAGGAAGATGCAGGACGTCGCTCTCCGCTCGGCCCCATCCTTATCGCCTTCATGGCCGGCGTTATCGCATGCTCGGTAATTGGAAACGTCTGGAGCCATGTTGAACAACAGCGAAAAGACGCCGCCAAGGTCGAGATGTCTATCGAGCAATCGCTCGGCCGCACGCGCTCGGTACATGTGTCGGTCGAGGTCAAGGACGGCGCGACGTGGGACACCGCGCGCGGCGACAGCCAAATGCTCATTCACATCGTGGGGCGCACGCTCAAAGGGCAGACGATTGACGAGTATCAATACGTCAATTCCGCTGGTGACGGCATCGAGCTTAAGCCCGGCGACTACGAGCTCACCGTCGATGAACCGCCCGTCGCCACCGACGGTACGCGCTTCCGTGCCTCAAAGCGCATGGTCCCCGTGAGCTTTAACTCACAGGCGCTCGACACGGTCGACACTACACCGCAGGGCGGGTTCGACCTTTACGTGGATACCCAGTAGGCGCCCGCCGCTCATTCCGCTATGGCTACTCAATAATCGCCTGCCGTCCCGCCGCCAAGAGTGGGACAATAGCCCTCGACACTATTGTTTACTTTTGGAGGAAGTAGCATGTCTACCGTCACTACCATCAATCGCGGCGGCCTCACCGCGGCCATCGATTCCATGGGCGCCCAGCTCACGAGCCTTGCCCTCAACGGCAACGAGTATCTGTGGCAGGGCGACCCGGCCTTTTGGGGCAAGCACGCGCCCATCCTGTTCCCTATTGTGGGCTCGCTGCGCAACAACACGGCAACGTCTGCGGCCGGCACCTGCGAGATGCCGCGCCACGGACTCGCGCGCATTGTCGAGCACAAGCTGGTCGAGGTTTCGGAGGACGGCTCCTCGGTAACTTACGAGATCACCGATACGCCCGAGTCGCTCAAGGCCTTTCCGTTCCACTTTAAGCTCAACATGACCTATGCCCTGACCGGCGACGCCACCCTCACGCAGACCTTTGCCGTCACCAATACCGGCGACGTGAACCTGCCGTTCTCGGTGGGCGGCCACCCCGCATTTAACGTGCCCGCCCCCGGTGCCGAGGACGAGGCGTTCGAGGATTACGAGCTGGCGTTTACCGAGGCTTGGACTAACGAGGCTCCTATCATCACGCCCGACGGTCTTATGACGTTCGAGGGCAGCTACAAGGCTCCCAATAACTCGGACGTGCTGCCCATCACGCATCGCAGCTTCGATAACGATGCCATCATGTTCACCGATACCCCGGGCTCCACGCTTACGCTGCGCGGTCGCAAGTCGGGCCACGGCGTCAAGATCGACTTTGAAGGCTTTAAGTACATCGGCGTGTGGTCTGCCGCCAACGACGCTCCGTTTGTGGCGCTCGAGCCCTGGACCGGTCACACCACCATGGACACCGAGGACGACGTCTTTGAGCACAAGGTCAACACCATCACCTTGGCTCCCGGCGCTACCGACAAACGTAGCTTTAGCGTCACCTTGCTCTAGAGGTTCCGCCGTTCTAACGAACAGCGGACCGGTCGACGTTGCGCGCCACCCAGAGCGACAATTTGTCATTCAAAAGGCACGGCATGACCAGAAGGTCTATGCCGTGCCTTTTTCATGCCAACTTGTTCGCTCTGGGCGGCGCTCGCTGGCATGCCCAAAACATCGACGTTCCCAATGACTACCGCGTGTCTATTAATTTTTCGAGCTTGTGCTGCGCTGCTGGTTGCTGGCGTATATCCTGTTAAGTCGTCAGCATACGATTCAACAGGGAAGGCAGATTATGCATTCTCCCCATCAACGCGACGCGCATCCACAGCCGGTATGCAGCCGTCGCATCTTTTTGGGTAGCGCTCTCGCTGCGAGCGCTTCCGTCGTCGCCGGCGCGCTCGCCGGCTGTCAGCGCCCGTCCACGCTCAAGGTGGTTCAGCCCACGACGGGCGGCGGTCGCGACGACCTGTCCGATTCCGTGATCGGCAAGGACAAGATCCGCATTGGCATGGAAGCGGCCTACGCCCCGTACAACTGGCAGGTTTCCGAAGCCAGTGAGTACACCATCCCCATCGACAACGTGCAGGGCGCCTATGCCGATGGCTACGACGTGCAGATCGCCAAGATCGTCTGCAAGGCCCTCGGTGGCGAGCCCGTTGCCGTCAAGCAGAGCTTCTCGGGCCTTATCGATTCGCTCAACAACGGCCAGATCGACCTCATCATCGCCGGCATGAGCGCCACGCCCGAGCGCGAGGAGTCGGTCGGCTTCTCCGACCCGTACTTCATTGGCTACTTTGGCCTGTTCGTAAAAGAGGGTTCCCCCTACCAAAACGCCACCAAGCTTAGCGACTTTAGCGGTGCCACGGTGCTCGGCCAAAAGGACACCATGCTCGACACCGTCATCGACGAGATTCCGGGCGTTGTGCACAAAAACCCGGTCGATTCGGTCCCCACGGTGTTCTCGAACCTGCTGCAGGGTACCTGTGATGCCGTGACGTACAACACCGAGAACGAGAAGGGCTATATGGCCCAAAATCCCGGTATCGTCCCCATCCATTTTGCCGAGGGCGAGGGCTTTAAGCAGGAGGTCGCGGCAAACGTCGGCTGCCGCAAGGGCTCGGACAAGCTGCTTAAGCTCATCGACAAGACACTCAAGGGCATTAGCCAAGAGGAGCGCGACCAAATGTGGGACGCGTGCCTCGACCGTCAGCCGGCATAGGGAGGCAGCATGAAAACCGTCAATCGACTGGCCTCCTTTATCAAGGCCGACCACCGTTATGTGTATCTGGGCACGAGCGTTATCGCGGCACTCGGCCTGGCGTTTAGCCAGCGCAATCCCACACCGCTGAGCTTCTTGGCGCCTACGGGCGTGTTCCAAGACTGCCTCTGGGCAATCCTTTGGGCCTGGCTTGTCGTGTCGGCGGCGGCGCTGGTCACCAAACTCATGCACTGGAACGACTATCGCGAAACGTCGCCGTTTGCTTCCGAGCGCTTCCGTCGCGGCGCGCGCCTGGGCAGCTATGTCGTCGTTGCTATTGCGGCGATCTTCTTTGTCGACCGCTGCGTCATGTCATTTATCGACCTGGTGCAGGTGAGCATTGTCTCGGACTCCAATCCCAGCGACTTTTTGTCGAGCCTGGTCTACATGACCTACAAGAGCGGCGACTTCTTTATCCGCGGCATCGAGATCACCATCGCACTTGCGACCTTCGGTACCGTCATCGCCTTTTTCCTGGCGCTGCTCTTTGTGTTCCTGCGTATTCAGACGTTCGACCGCGTGGATAACGATCTGGTGCGCTTCTTTAAGAGCATCGGCCGCGGCTTTGCGACCGTCTACTCCACCATCGTGCGCGGCACGCCCATGATGGTCCAGGGCCTGCTCATCTATTACGCGGGCTTCACCGTTTTGCGCGGCATGGGCTTTGAGACCGCCCAGGCCAACCAGATCTGGAGTACCTTCACCGCCGGCCTCGTCACCATCTCGCTCAATTCCACCGCCTACATGATGGAGGTCCTGCGCGGCGGTATCGAGTCCATCGATCCCGGCCAGGCCGAGGCGGCGCGCTCGCTGGGTCTGTCGCAGTGGCAGGCCATGCGCAAGGTCGTGTTCCCCCAGGGTATTAAAAACGCGATCCCCGCACTCACCAACGAGCTCATCATCAACATCAAGGACTCGTCGGTGCTTTCGGTCATCGGCGTGTTCGACCTCATGTACGCCACCACCACCGTCGCTGGCGTGTACTACCGCCAGATGGAGGTCTACTGCGTGGCGCTCGTGGTTTACTTGATCCTGACGCTCGTGGCGAGCCGCCTGCTCGAGGCCTTTGGCAAAAAGCTTGGCGCCGAGGCCCCGGCAACGCTGCCCAGCTCCAACTAGGCTCAAGACGAGGAGAATCATCATGGCAGATATCGCCACTACCGGCACCGCGGCCGCCGCACAGACCAATGAGCCGCTCATCCGCGTCGAGGGCCTGCGCAAGAGCTTCGGCTCGCTCGAGGTGCTCAAGGGCATCGACCTGTCCGTTAACCCCGGCGAGGTCGTTACCATTATCGGCGCCTCGGGCTCGGGCAAGTCGACCTTCCTGCGCTGCCTCAACCTGCTCGAGACCCCGGACGCGGGCCACATCTGGTTCCACGGCCAGGACCTTACGGCCGAGCGCTGCAACATTAACAAGCTGCGTGAGGACATCGGCATGGTGTTCCAGGGCTTTAACCTGTTCAACAACATGGATGTGCTCGACAACTGCACGCTCGCGCCCGTCACGCTCAAAAAGATGAGCAAGGCCGAGGCCGAGAAGGTCGCGATGGAGCATCTGACGAGCGTGGGGCTCGAAAAGTTCGCGCACGCCGCCGTGGGCCGCCTATCCGGTGGCCAAAAGCAGCGCGTGGCCATCGCGCGCGCCCTGTGCATGAATCCGCAGATCATGCTGTTCGACGAGCCGACCTCCGCACTCGACCCCGAGATCGTGGGAGAGGTGCTCGAGGTCATGCGCAAGCTCGCTGCCGACGGCATGACCATGGTCGTCGTCACGCACGAGATGGCCTTTGCCCGAACCGTGTCCGACCGCGTGGTCTTTATGGACAAGGGCGTGGTGCTCGAGGACGCCGCGCCGGCCGAGCTCTTCGGCAACCCCAAGCACCAGCGCACCCGCGAGTTCCTCTCGCGTTATCTCGAGGACAAATAACCGACCGCAAACTCTTGCGTTGCAGGGCCGCTCCCGTGGGGCGGCCTTTGTCGTCACAATCGAAAGGATGTCATGGCCGAGGTTTGGCGCTTCTTTGCGCATGAGGACGATTTTGCCGATTTGGATGAAACTGGCGCGTGCGAGCGCCTGGGGCGCGTGCTGTCGTTTCCGACCATCTCGAGCATGGATGCCGAGGCGGTGAACTGGCAGCCGTTCGACGACCTGCGCGCCTATATGCAGCAGGCCTGGCCGCACGTATTTGCGGCGGGCGAGGTCGAGCTTATCGACCATTCGCTATTGGTGACACTTAGCGGTTTCGACCCTGCCCTCAAGCCCGTTATGCTCATGGGCCACATGGACGTGGTCCCCGTGGTGCCGGGTACCGAGGCCGACTGGACGCACGCCCCCTTTAGCGGGCACGTGGACGACACCTACATCTGGGGCCGTGGAGCGATCGACATGAAGGACCAGGTCGCAGGCATTCTCGAGGCTGTCGAGTATGCGCTGGCGCACGGTTGGCAGCACGAGCGCACGCTGTTCCTGGCCTTTGGCCAGGACGAGGAGACAACGCAGTACGGCGCAGGCGCCATCGGCCGCGCGCTCGAGGAGCGCGGTGTTGAGCTCGAGTTCCTGATCGACGAGGGCGACTACCGCATCGTTTCGGATGCCGAGTACAGCGCGGGCGAGGGTTGGCTCATGCACGCCGACCTCGCGGAGAAGGGCTATGCCGACATTGTGCTCAAGACAAAGAGTGTGGGTGGACATTCTTCCAACCCCTACGGCGGCACGTCGCTTGAGGTGCTCAGCCGTGCCATCACCGCAATCTGCGATATCGAGTGGCCGACGCGCGTGACCGACTTGCTTGCCGCCCAGCTCGTCGAGCTGGGGCTCTACACGGCGGATGAAATTGCCGCCAACGGGGGCGCCATTGTCCGCGATTGCCTCGCCAGCAAGAAGCTCTATCCGCTGGTGACGACCACCTGCGCACCCACGCAGATCGAGGGTGGCAGCACCGGCGCCAACGTAATGCCGCAGGATATGTGGGCCAACATCAACTTCCGTATGCTCGAGGGCACGAGCGTGGCCGACGCTGTGGCGCGCTGCCGTGAGGCGGTTGCCGGGGCGGACCTTGCCGGTCGTGTCGAAGTGGAGCTAGGCCCCGGCAGCTCCGAACCCTCGCCGTCCCCGCGCATCGGTGGCCCCGGCCTCGAGGCGGTTCGCTCCATCGCCGCCCGCTATTTCCGTGATCCAAAGGGGACGGAGGAAAGCGGATCATTCGAGCCAGTGGCAATTGTGCCCTCGACCGTGATCGGTGCGACCGACGCTGCCAACTACCAGCACATTTGCCCTGAGTGCATTCGCTTCTCGGCCTTTGTGGTTGATGACGACGAGTGTGATCGCGGCGTCCACGGCACCAACGAGCGCATCACCCGCCGCGCCTACCTCCAGGGCATCCGCTTTCTCGTCGCTCTACTCCAAACGCTCTAGCCAAAAAGCAAGCTCTTGGTGCAATGGGGTCAGGTTTGTTTGCACCAATCATTCCGTGCGGGTTATATGCAGGTTTGCCTGGGCACGCTATCATGTTTGGGTTAGACCGCAACTATGTACCCCATACGCGAAGGGATGCGCATGTATCTGAAGATCGACATGTTCTAGCCGGGCTTACCCCCGCAGCGGCGCCGTGCGCCCCATCAATTCTGCCGATTTTCACCTTCACGCATATAAAGGAGTCCCGCCATGCGCGACAAGCTCGAAAAGATCATCAAGGCCTACGAGGAGCTCGAGAAGAAGCTTTCCGACCCGGCCGTCGCCTCCGATATCAAGGAGTTCACGCGTCTCAACAAGGAGTACGCGCACCAGTCCGACCTCATCGCCGCCTCGCGCGAGTACATCGGCGCGCTCGATGACATCGAGGCCGCCAAGGAAATGCTCCACGATACCGCCGATGCCGATGAGAAGGAGATGCTCCAGATGGACATCTCCGAAAACGAGGCAAAGCTCCCCCAGCTCGAGGAAGACATTAAGTACATGCTTATCCCGAGCGACCCCAACGATGACAAGAACACCATCGTCGAGATTCGCTCCGCCGCCGGTGGCGACGAGGCGGCTATCTTCGCCGGCGACCTGTACAAGATGTACCAGCGCTTCTGCGAATCGCGCGGCTGGAAGACCACCGTGCTCGATTCCAGCCCCAGCGAGGCCGGCGGCTTTAAGTCCATCGAGTTCAAGGTCGAGGGCGACCGCGTCTACTCCGTCATGAAGTACGAGTCCGGCGTGCATCGCGTCCAGCGCGTCCCCAAGACCGAGTCCCAGGGTCGCATCCAGACCTCCACGGCAACCGTCGCCGTGCTTCCCGAGGCCGAGGAGATTGACGTTCAGATCAACCAGTCCGACCTGCGCATCGATACCTACTGCGCCTCCGGCCCTGGCGGTCAGTGCGTTAACACCACCTACTCCGCCGTGCGCATCACCCACCTGCCCACCAACACCGTGGTGCAGTCGCAGGAGCAGCGTTCCCAGATCCAGAACCGCGAGGTCTGCATGCAGATGCTGCGTGCCCGTCTGTACGAGATGGAGCTCGAGAAGCAGAAGGCCGAGCTCGGCGCCGAGCGCCAGAGCCAGATTGGCCACGGCAACCGTTCCGAGAAGATCCGTACCTACAACCAGCCTCAGGACCGCGTGACCGACCACCGTATCGGCTTCAACTCCACCTACAACGGCGTCCTTCTGGGCGATCAGCTCGGCACCGTCATCGAGGCACTCGCCGCCGCCGAGCGAGCCGAGAAGCTGGCACAAGCAGTTTAAGTTACGGCGTTTTACCAAACGCCGTAACGGCTCGACGCTGCAAACGCCCCTAAGCGGCAATCTGACGTTCAATCGTCGGTCGCGTACCGAAGTACGCTTCCCTCCTCTTTCACGTCACCTTGCTCGCTTAGGGGCGTTTTCGCTGATTTATGCTCAACCTGCGGCGTCTTAGAGGTAGTCATTGGGGACGTACTTAAATGACTAGTCAACTTGTTCGCCCTGGGCGGCGCTCGCTGTTCGTCCTCTGCCCGCGGCGTTGCCTTGCTCCGGATACGGTAGTCATTGGGGACGTTCTTAAATGACTAGGTTGGGCACATTGCTTTGAGATGTTGTTCGATCGGCTTTGATGGCCGTTAAACTGTCTACCTGCTTAAAGCAATTAACGGTGTGCATCTGCTATTGGAAATATTGCCCGAAAAATCGTCCAAGAAGTCGCGGGACGATTTTTGACGCGTCGCGCGTCAAGTGATTTGGCAAGTTCTTGGTTAGATTTTGGTCAGGTTAGGGGCAACCTTGCCAAAAGCTTGACGGATGCAGATTTAGACGTCGACGAATGAGCACTCCAGGCAGGCTCCAAGCAAAATTCTGGGCTAATTCTCGATAATCGCTCCCAATCGTCCCTTGCCGCGTGCCACCCTCGCGTACAATCTGCTCCGACATTCGCGCGCCGCCCGGCGCTTAAGAGGGGAGGACCCCATGGCAAACGAGATCTGGACCATCAAGCGTTGTCTCGAGTGGACCAAGGAGTACCTGGCCGAGCGCGGTGAGGAGCATCCCCGTCTTTCTGCCGAATGGCTGCTGTGCGCGGCAACGGGCCTGGCGCGTATCGACTTGTATATGCGCATGGACGAGACGCTCGACGCAGCGCAGCTCGAGACCATGCAC
>UQEO01000028.1 GCA_900540095.1 uncultured Collinsella sp. | reverse complement strand
GCTCTGGATCAAAAGAAGTGAAACGGTCGTTTTTTCACCGCAACTTAGGAGGGGATGGGGCTAGTGGCGGGATTGGTGGCGGAGCTTGTCGATGGTGGTGTCGGTGCTGTGACTGCGGGCTTCGGCGGCGCGGTCGCGGGCGTCGGCCGCGGTTTGGCGCTTGCGGCGGTAATCGATCATGCCTTGGATGATGGGCTTGCCAAAGCTCACGACGTCGTCGTTATAGATGGCGGTTCGGGCTGCGAGGAGGCAGTCGGTAAAGTCCATATGAGTCTTGCCAAAGAGTTTGATGGCAAGGGCGATAACGGTGGGCTCGTCGACCATGACGTCATCGAGCAGCCTTTTCAAGGCCGCAGCAATCTCAACGCAGGGAACCTTATAGACGTCGCGCAGCGTGACCACGACACGCGTGATGATTTCGGGGTAGACGCGAGCGGTGCGCGTGGCGATGACCTTGGCGGCGCGCGGTGACAGGATCTCGTCGTCGTTAAGCAGGTAGCGCAGGATGACGGTCTCGTCGATGATGGTGCTACTCATGGATATCTACTTCCTCGGGACCCAAAACCGACTCATCGCTTTCTGTGGCTAGGTATTCAATCCAGGCATTGCGCTCCTCGGCGCGGCGATTGGGGTCACCATATGCTTTGAGCGATCCATAGGCGGCGGTGCCGTCCTTTGAGCGCACGGCGACCGGCTGAAAGGGGAGCTTGCGCATCAAAATGCTTTGCGCGACAAATAAGCGGACAGCCTCGGCGAGCGATGTGCCCATGGCATCGTAGAGATGCTCGGCATGCTGCTTGTCTTCCTCGCGAATGCGCACCTGCAGGATGGCTCTTTTTTGAGTCGATGACATCACTGGCCCCCTTAATGAGCGTGCAATATAGTCGGTCAAATGCGGCATGTGCCGATACTTGAGCATCTTATAACGATTACTTTATTTCACTCAAGTTGATAACCATAAACACGAATACAAGCGTAGTACATCCAAAATGAGAGCGCATAAAAATCTCTGAGGCGTACGCATGTAATACACTCACCTTTATAGCTTATAGAGAATAATCCCAACCTGCCAAAACCCCTGCAATACACCCGTATTGCAGGTCGTATGCTCAAGTTTGCCACCTGCAACTGCGTATATTTAACCAGTATATAGTTGGAGGAATTCTATCGAAGTGCCTGTTTCGCCGCATGCATTCGATACGCCGATGCCGGACCACGGGCGGTCCGGGGTAACGTCGACAGGGTCTCTCCGGCATGGGATTCAGGAGGGAGTGAACAACATGGGCAATAAACGAGTCGTGGCTGATTCTTCACGCTGCATTGGGTGCCAAACCTGTATGGCGGCGTGCATCGAGGCACACGATATTCCCGGCAACATCGCCGCACCTCGCTTGCGCGTGACGCGTACGTACGAGATCTCCGCACCGGTGGCGTGCCATCACTGCGAGGATGCTCCGTGCGCCAAGGCCTGCCCCACGGGCGCCTTGTTCTTTGATCCAAAGAACCATCGCATCGGCGTCAACGAGGACAACTGCATCGGCTGCAAGAGCTGCGTCATGGCATGCCCCTTTGGCGCCGTGAGCGTGGCGACCACGCAGGTCCCCGTCTTGATGGGCGATGTTCGCGTGGGTTCGCAGACCAAGAGCTTCGTGCTCAAGTGCGACCTGTGCGTGGACCGTCCCGGCGGTCCGGCGTGTGCCGAGGCGTGCCCGACCAAGGGCCTCACCCTGGTAGACGAGGAACGCCTGGCGGAGCTGACTGCCGAGCGTGCCCGCGCCACCATCGAAAACGAGGCGTAAGCGTTGGGGCGACAGGCCCAATGATTGTCAAATAAGTACCGAGTATTCGGTAGCAGAGAAAGGAAGGAGGGTGTCATGGAGAAGCATAAAGTGATTTGCCCGTACTGCGGCGCCGGTTGCCAGTTTAACCTCCTGGTCCAAAACGGCCAGGTCGTGGGTACCGAACCGCTCAACGGCATCACCAACCAGAGCGAGCTGTGCCTTAAGGGCATGAGCGGCTACGACTTCATCAACGACACCAAGATCTTGACTCCTCGCGTACTGCACCCGATGATCCGCCGCACTAAGGGCGCGGATCTTGAGCGCGTAAGCTGGGACGAGGCACTGGATTTCACCGCATCTAAGATGCAGGCCATAATTGACGAATATGGTCCTAACGCTGTCATGACCACCGGCTCTTCGCGAGGCGGCGGCAATGAGGCGAACTACGTCATGCAGAAGTTTACGCGTGCGTGCATCGGCACCCACAG
The DNA here is from genome assembly GCA_900540095.1 of uncultured Collinsella sp. GTDB lineage: Bacteria > Actinomycetota > Coriobacteriia > Coriobacteriales > Coriobacteriaceae > Collinsella. Next base: position 20,038 of record UQEO01000028.1, on the reverse strand, counting down.
CGTGGACAACTGCGCCCGTACTTGACACGGCCCTACTGTCCTCGGTCTGATGGACACGGTTGGTTCAGGTTGCATGTCATGCTCCATCCCCGGTATGGAGGATGCGGGCTGCATTTTCCTCTTCGGCTATAACCCTGCCGATTCGCACCCCATCGTCGCAAGGCGTATCGTGCGAGCCAAAGAAAAGGGTTGCAAGATCATCGTCGCCGACCCGCGCCATATCGAAACCGCGCGTATCGCCGATCTCTACCTTCCGATCAAGAACGGTTGCAATGTCGCGTTCCTCAACGCCTTTGCCAACTGCTTGGTCAACGATGGCCTCTACGACAAGGAATTCGTCGCCGAGCACACGAACGGCTTTGACGAGTGGTGGGAGACCATCAAGAACTACACTCCCGAATCCGTACAGGACATCACGGGTGTCGAGCCCGCGTTGATCCACCAAGCTGCCGAGATGTACGCCACGGCGAAGCCCTCTGCCATCATTGGCTGGGGTATGGGCGTATGCCAGCAGAAGCAGAACCTGAAGACGGTGCACACCATCGCCTCCATCGCCTGCGTTGCCGGCCAGATCGGCAAACCAAATTCCGGCCTCGCGCCCGTGCGCGGTCAGAACAACGTCCAGGGCTCCTGCGATATGGGCATGCTGCCCAACCTGTACCCTGGCTACCAAAAGGTCACCGACCCGGCAGTGCGTGCCAAGTTTGCCAAGGCTTGGGGCGTGCCCGAGGAAAAGCTCCCGCTCGAGGAGGGCTACAAGCTCACCGACCTGGGCCACCTGGTCGACGAGGGCAAGGTGCACTGCTTCTACAACTACGGCGAGGACCCGGTGCAGACCGAGCCCGATTCGGCCGGTATGCGCAAGACGCTCTCCGAGCTGGATCTGTTCATTTGCCAGGACATCTTTATGACGCAGACGACCATGCTCGCCGACGTCATCCTGCCCGCTACCTCTTGGGGCGAGCACGAGGGTGTCTTTACCGCATCCGACCGTAGCTTCCAGCACTTTGACGCGGCCGTTCCGCCCAAGGGCGAGTGCCGTCACGACTGGGAGATCTTCGCGGACCTGTCTACGCGTATGGGTTACCCCATGCACTACGACAACACCGAGCAGATCTGGAACGAGTGCATTAGCCTGTGCCCCAACTTTGTGGGCGCGACCTACGAGAAGATGGCTCCCGAGGGCGGCTACGCCCAGTGGCCCGTCAAGAGCACCGATGTGAACGACCACGGTACGCCCGACATGTTCGCTGGTGGCAAGTTCACCACCAAGGACGGCCGCGCCAACCTGATGGCGCACGACTGGGAGGCGCCCTCCGAGCTTCCCGACGATGAGTACCCGCTCATCCTGTGCACCGTCCGCGAGGTCGGCCACTACAGCTGCCGCTCGATGACCGGCAACTGCAAGACGCTGGCGCTGCTTGCCGACGAGCCCGGCTTTGTCCGCATGAATCCCGCGGACGCCGAGGCGCGCGGCATCAAGAACGGCGACATCGTCTCGATTCACAGCCGCCGCGGCCAGGTATACAGCCGCGCCGACGTGAGCGATCGCATCAACAAGGGCACGGTCTACATGACCTACCAGTGGTGGATCGGCAAGTGCAACGAGCTGACCATTCACAAGGTCGACCCGGTCTCGCACACGCCCGAGGACAAGTTCTCCGCCTGCCAGGTCGACGCTATCGCCGACCAGGTCTGGGCCGAGGGCGAGGTGGAGCGTCAGTACACCGAGCTCAAGCAGGCTCTGGTGGACGCCGCCGCTCCCCAGGACGTTGAGCCCGGCGCCGCCAAGTTCGATGACGAGACGCACGTGAACCAAATCGTGTAGTCCCGTTCTCGTTGGCTTTTTGGGCCGGGCGTCCCGTACGTTCGGGAGCCCGGCCCGTTATTTTGAAAGGAAGTGGGGATGAACCGCTTCATCGACATCAACCCGGAGAGGTGCATCGGCTGCGGAACATGCCAGTCCGCCTGTGCCGACGCCCACCGGATGCAGGGTCTTCAGGATACGCCGCGCCTGGCGCTCGTGAAGACCGGCGGTATTTCGGCCGCCCTTGCCTGCCACCATTGCGAGGGTGCCCCCTGCGCCGAGGTTTGCCCGGTGAATGCCATCGAGCACGATGGCGATCGCATCCACGTCAAGGAGCAGGAGTGCATCGGGTGCAGGCTGTGCGCCATCGCGTGCCCCTTCGGAGCCATCCATCCCGATGGCACGTCTATCGCCGGCGTCGCAGGCATGTGCGACCCGACGCCTTCGTATCCTAAGTCCCTGAGCAGCCTGCTTACGTGGGCTCCTGGCCAGTACACCTGCGCCGTCAAGTGCGACCTGTGCGCCTTCGATCCGGACGGCCCGCATTGTGTGGCGGCGTGCCCCACCAAGGCGCTGACCGTCATGGGCGGCGCGGCCGATCGCGAGCTCGACGAGGCCAAGCGCCTGCGCTCGATCGAAAACGGTCCGGCCGTCGACGTTACCGCTGTGGCCCAGGGCCTGTCCGAGAAAGCAGAAGGGAGCGTAAACAATGGATAGCATGACGCTGTTTATCGCATCGCTTGCCGTCTCGTGCATCGGTGCGCTCGCCTCGGTTCTGCTGATCAAGGCCGATAACGCCGCCAAGCCCGCCGGCTGCCTTATCGGCGCCGTCGCGGCCGTGCTGTCGTTCATCGCGGGCCTCGAGGCCGTGCTTGGCGACGTTTCGTCCCTCAACACGGTCTTCTTTTTCCCGTTCGCCCGTCTCGAGCTCTTGCTCAACGGCCTTGCGGGCCTGATCGTGGTCCTCATCTCGATTCTCGCCTTTGCGGGCTTCATCTACGGTCTGTCCTACTTCGATGAGTACCCGGGCAAGGTCGGGCGCGCCGGTTTCTTCATGAACACCTTCGTCGCCTCGATGATGCTCGTCATCACCGCCGACAACGTGTTCTGGTTCCTGGTCGCCTTTGAGCTCATGTCCCTTACGAGCTACTTCCTTGTCGTTATCGAGGAGAACAAGAACTCCATTAGGGGCGGTTGGCTCTACTTCGTCATCGCGCACGTGGGCTTTGTCCTTATCATGGCGAGCTTCCTGCTCATGACCAACGGCGTGGGCGGTTCCTTCAGCTTCAGTGATTTCCGTACGCATGACTTTGGACCCGCCGTCTCCTCCGCGTGCTTCGTCCTCGCGTTCTTCGGATTCGGCGCAAAGGCCGGTATCATCCCGCTGCACTCCTGGCTGCCCCAGGCGCACCCCGAGGCGCCGTCCAACGTGTCCGCCCTCATGTCCGGCGGCATGATCAAGATCGGCATCCTGGGAATCCTCAAGGTCGGTCTCGACCTGCTCGCGGGTTCGGGCGTCCAGCTCTGGTGGGGCCTCATGGTCCTGGTCTTCGGATCCATCTCGTCGGTCCTGGGCGTCGTCTACGCCCTCCACGAGCACGACATTAAGCGCCTGCTGGCCTACCACTCCGTCGAGAACATCGGCATCATCTTGCTCGGTGTCGGCGCGTCCATGACGGCGCACGCCCTGGGCAACGACGTCATCGCGACGATCGCGCTCATGGCCGCCCTCTACCACACGCTCAACCACGCCATGTTCAAGGGCGAGCTGTTCCTCGGCGCGGGCTCCCTGCTCTATGCCACGGGTACGCGCAACATGGAGAAGATGGGCGGCCTGTTCCGCCGTATGCCGGTCACGGCCGTCTGCTTCCTCATCGGTGCCCTTGCCATCTCGGCTATCCCGCCGCTCAACGGCTTCGTTTCCGAGTGGTTCACCTACCAGTCCCTGTTCAACATCTCGACGCTCTCCGACCCGGTCGTCATGGTGTTCGCCGTCGCCTCCGCCGCCGCCCTCGCCATCACCGGTGCCCTGGCCGTCACGTGCTTCGTGAAGGCCTACGGCGTCTCGTTCGCGAGCAGCCCTCGTTCCCAGGAGGCCGCGAACGCCAAGGAGTCCCCGGCTCCGATGTTGTTCTCGCAGATGCTCCTCGCGGCCATCTGCGTGGTGCTGGGAATCGGCTCTCCCGTCATCGCCCCGGTTCTGGGCGACGTCGCCCAGAGCGTGCTTGCCGGCTCTGCTGTCACAGCCACCTCGGGCGTGTCTCTGGTGAACGAGATTTCCGGTGCCGCCACCTCCACCCCCGCGATCGCCATCGCGCTCGTGGTCCTCACCGGCCTCGCGTTCGTGTTGAGGTCCTGCCTCGGCACCAAGGCCCCCGCTAAGAAGACCGACCCTTGGGCGTGCGGCTACGAGCCCAACGAGCACATGCCCGTCGTCGCCACGAGCTTCGCGTCAGACGTAGAGCTCTTCATGGGCCCGCTCTACACCCTGCGCGAGGTATGCACCAAGATCTGCTGGTCCATCGCGCACGTGTTCCAGAAGCTCACCGGTGTCGCCCAGGGCGTTGAGCCCCTGCCCGACCGCTTCCTGGTCGATGCACCGAGCGAGGGTGCCGATAAGCTGGCCGGCCTCGCCTCCAAGATCGAGGGCGGCAACTACTCCGTATACATCTGCTACATCGTCGCGGCGCTCGTGGTCTTCCTCGTGCTCGCCGTGGTCATGGTCTAGAGAGGGGAGAGGATATTATGAACATCGTTCTTGCGATAGCGCAGGGCCTCGTGGTCATGCTGGTCGCGCCCTTCTTCTCCGGCCTCGCCCGTGTGATTCGCGCGAAGATGCACAATCGCCGCGGTCCGTCCATCCTTCAGGATTACCGGGACCTCGCGAAGCTCATGGCGCGTCCCGAGTCCGTGAGTTCCGACTCGAGCTTCGTGCTGCGCATCATGCCGCCGCTGTTCCTCGCGGTGTCGTTCATGCTCGCCATGGGCCTGCCCATGTTCACGCTCGAGAGCCCCATGCCCGTCTTTGGTGACGCCATCACCATCATGTACGCGCTCGCGCTGTCCCGCTTCTTCTTCGCGCTGTCCGGCGTGGATTCCTCCAACGCCTACGCGGGCTTCGGCGGTATCCGCGAGCTCCTCATGAGCGTGCTCATCGAGCCGTCCATGCTCATCGCGCTGTTTACCGTCGCCATCGTGTGCGGCTCCACGGACATTGCGACCATGGGTCAGCACATCGTTACGGGCAACGTCTCGAGCGTCGTCGCCGTCATCCTCGCCGGCGTCGCCTTCGCGGCCGCCTGCTATATGGAGCTCGGCAAGCTTCCGTTCGATCAGGCCGAAGCCGAGCAGGAGCTCCAGGAGGGCCCGCTCGCCGAGCTCTCCGGCCCGTCCCTGGCCATGATGAAGCTCGCCATGGGCATGAAGCAGGTCGTGGTCGTCGCTTGGTTCACCTCCATCTTCATCCCCTGGGGAGAGCCCGCGACCATCGGCGTCACCGCTCTCGTGGGCGCCGTCGTCTTCCTTGTCAAGTGCCTGGTCGATTTCGTTGTCTGCGGCGTGCTCGAGAACTCCGTTTCCCGTTCGCGCTTCAAGGTGCTCGGTAACCAGACCTGGGCCGTCGTCGGCATCGCGGTCCTCGCGTTCGTCTTCGTCGTCGTAGGCGTGTAGGGAGAAGGGAGAAACTATGTCAATCGAATCGAGCTTGTCCCTCTTTGCCATGGTGGCGATCGCCGTCCCCATGCTGGGCTCCCTGCTCATCGTCATGCTGCCGCGTCCCTACGCTAAATGGATCTGCGCCTTTGCCGGCGGCATCGCCACGGTCGCTTCCGTTGGCTTGGCCGCGACGTTTGCCGGAAACGGCATGAACGCGGTCGATGTAACCTGGGCGAGTATGGGCCAGACCTTGGTCATGGGCTTCATATTCGACCGGATGAGCACGCTGCTCGCACCCGCGTTCGTCGCTATCGGCCTGCTCGTCGTCATCTATTCGTTCCCGTACATGAGCGATAAGAACAAGGAGCATCCCGACGCGCCCCGTCGCCGCTTCTACGTGTACTTCTCCACGTTCATCGGCGCCATGGCCGGTCTCGCCTACAGCTCCACCATCGTCGGCCAGCTCGTTTTCTTCGAGATCACCGGCGTGTGCTCCTGGGGCCTCATCAGCTACTACATGACGCCCACGGCCAAGAAGGCCGGTATGAAGGCGCTCATCATCACCCATATCGGCGCTCTGGGACTCTACATCGGCGCGGCCTTCCTGTTCGCCGGAACCGGCACGTTCGCGCTGAGCGCGATCTCCCAGCTCGATTCCGGTATGAAGACCGTCGTGCTGCTGCTCATCCTGTTCGCCGCTTGGGCCAAGTCCGCCCAGTTCCCGCTCTACATGTGGCTGCCCTCCGCAATGGAGGCCCCCACGCCCGTTTCCGCCTACCTCCATGGCGCGTCCATGGTGAAGGTCGGCGTGTGCGTGTTCGCCCGCGCTCTTGCGAGTGCCGGCGATACCCCCGAGATCGTCGGTTGGGTCGCCATCATCGACGCCGTCGTGACCATGCTCTTCGGCTTCCTCATGTACCTGCCCCAGAAGGATATGAAGCGCCTGCTCGCCTTCTCGACGATCGCGCAGCTCGCCTACGTGTTCTTCGGCCTGGGCCTCTCCGTGTTCGGAAGCCAGATGGCGTTCAACGGCGCCGTCGAGCACATCTTCAACCACGCGTTCACCAAGACCCTGTTCTTCCTCATCGCCGGCTCCCTCAGCTTCACGCTGGGAACCCGTATGTTGCCCAAGATCCAGGGCCTCATGAAGAAGTACCCGGTCACGGGCGTGGGCTTCGCGGTCGCCGCGACCGCTATCGCCGGCGTGCCCCCCATGAGCACGTTCTTCTCCAAGTTCCAGATTATTTCCGGTGGCTTCGCGGTTGGTGCTTCCAACACGGTCATCTTCGTCCTCGTGTGCGTCATGGTCGTCGAGACCGTCGCCACCTTCGCATGGTTCCTGCGTTGGATGGGTAAGGTCCTGCCCGGTGAGCCGAGCGAGACCGTGGCCGCCGGCCAGCCCCTTCCGCGCGCCATGGCGTTCGTGTTCGTCGTCCTCATGATCATGGTCGTCGTCGCCGGTCCTCTGTCCTCTAGTTGGATGGGTTAGGAGGTAGGACATGGGTTATTCGTTAGTCAATATCCTGGGCGGTCTTCTGATCGTGACCTCCACCATGGTGGTCGTCTCGAAGACCATCCCGTCCGCCATTAAGTGGTACGCGATCCAGTCGGTTGTCCTGGTGGGCGTGCTGCTCACCCTGGGCCTCACCACCGGTGCCACCGAGCTTCTCATGTGGGCCGCGTCGGCCTTCGTCACCAAGGTGATCCTCGTTCCGTTCATTCTCAACCGTGCCTACAAAAAGATGGGTTCGCCTGCCGATAGCACGCTGACCTCCTCCATCAAGCCGGCCTGGACCATCGTCCTCACCGGTCTGGAGGTGGCCATCTGCTTCGCGGTGGTCACGCGCCTGAGCCTGCCCACCGCTGAGGTGGCTACTCCGGCCCTCGCCATCAGCTTCGCGCACTTCTTCGTCGGCCTCACGTGCATCATCTCCCAGCGCAACATCCTCAAGCAAATCTTCGGGTACTGCCTTATGGAGAACGGTAGCCACGTGACGCTCGCCCTGCTCGCGCCCACGGCCCCCGAGATCATCGAGATTGGCATCGCCACCGACGCCATTTTCGCCGTCATCATCATGTCCGCCGTCGTCGTGAGGATCTGGAACGACACCAAGTCGCTCGACTCCCACGACCTGACCGAATTGAAGGGGTAGGCCATGGATGTTTCAATGCTGACGGTCGCCCTGCTCGCTTGTCCCCTCGTGTTCTCCCTGATTATGGCTGCGCTCCCCAAGACGACGTCCTACAGCGTCTTTGCGGGGCTCAACACCATCTCCGTCGCGGCGACCCTCGTCCTTTCGGTCGTCACCGCGGGAACCATGCTCTCGAGCGGGCAGAATATCGACGCCTTGGGCCTGTGGCTCCATCTCGATTCGCTCTCGTCGATCTTCGCCCTTCTGGTAGGCATCATTGGGTTCATCACCGGCGTGTACTCCATCTCCTATATCAAGATCGATATCGAGGAGAAGACCATGCCGGCCGAGCGCACCAAGCAGTACTACGCGCTGTTTAGCCTGTTCGTTTTCACGATGCTGCTCGCCTGCCTGTCCAACAACATCATCCTCACCTGGGCGGCGGTCGAGGCCACCACGCTGTCGACCGTGTTCCTCGTGGGTATCTACAAGAACAAACAGGCGCTCGAGGCGTCTTGGAAGTACGCGATGGTCTGCACCGCCGGCGTGGCCTTCGGCCTGTTCGGCACGCTGCTCATCTACGCGAACGCCGCCGATATCATGCCCAACGCGCATGAGGCTGCCTTCCTTACCTCCATCATGCCCTACGCCGACCAGTTCGACCCGATGCTCGTGCGCCTCGCGTTCGCGTTCATCGTCATCGGCTTCGGCACCAAGGCGGGCCTGTTCCCCATGCACACCTGGCTGCCCGACGCGCACTCCCAGGCTCCGAGCCCGGTTTCCGCGCTGCTCTCGGGCGTGCTGCTCAAGTGCGCCATGCTGGTGATTATCCGCTTCTACTCCCTGTCCATCATCACGGTGGGCGACACCTATCCGCGAACGCTCCTGCTCATCCTGGGCACGCTGTCCATCCTGGTGGCCGCCCTGTGCATCTTTAAGCAGGACGATATCAAGCGTCGCTTCGCGTACTCCTCCGTCGACAACGTCGGTGTGGTCGCGCTGTGCCTGGGTATCGGTGGTCCGCTCGGTATCGCCGCCTGCCTGCTGCACTGCATCTTCCACGGCTTCACGAAGGCGCTCGCCTTCTGCATGGCCGGTAACATCCAGCACATCTACCACACCCGCGACCTGAACAAGATCAAGGGCGTCGTCGAGATCGCTCCTGTCACGGCAGCGCTCACCATCATCGCCCTGCTCGCGCTCGCCGCCTTCCCGCCGTTCGCCCTGTTCATCTCCGAGTTCCTCACCTTCGTGGCCGGCATCCAGTCCGGTCCCATCTGGGTGGTCGTGCTCGTGGCCATCGGCCTCACCGGCGTGTACTTTGCCCTTACCGGCATTGCGCTCAAGTCCATCTTCGGCAAGGCGCCCGAGGGCATGAAGCGCCACGAGGTGCCCGCCCTCATGATCATCCCCGAGATCGCCCTCGCGATCGTGGTCATGTGGTTCGGTATCGCCACCCCGGTCGCCATTACGAGCGGCGTCGAGGATGCAACGTCCGTCGTTTTGAACCAGAGCGTCGAAGAGCTCCACGAGGCCCCTCTCTACCGCATGGTGTTCAGCTCCCAGACCAAGACAAGCGAGGTGAATTAGCACCATGGCAGAACCTGAAAAGAAGGACTACGCTCGTCGCTGCGAAAGCCACGTCGAGGCCCTGCGCGCCGCAGTGCCGGGCGCTATCGAGAAGGTCGAATGGCAGTGCGAGGACCAGCTGACGATCACCGTCAAGCTGGACCGTCTGCCCGAGGCCGTCCACTACCTGTACTACGAGCGCTACGGCTGGATTCCCGTGATTGTCGGCAACGACGAGCGCAGTCTGTGCGGTCGCTACGCCGTGTACTACGTCATTTCCATGGAGGGCGAGGACCCCGGCTGGGTGACCGTCCGCGCCGAGGTCGACCCCGCCAAGATGACGTTCCCGAGCGTGACCCCGTTCGTCCCCGCCTGCGTGTGGGGCGAGCGCGAGCTGCGCGATATGTTCGGCCTGATTCCCGAGGGTCTGCCCGATCGCCGTCGCCTGGTGCTTCCCGACGATTGGCCCAGTGGGCTGTACCCGTTGCGCAAGGATTCGATGGATTACCGTTTCCGCCCCGCCCCCGCGAGCGACATGGAAAACTACGAATTCCTGGCCGACACCAAGGGCAAGGAGACCACGCTCGTCCCCATGGGACCGCTGCACATCACCTCCGACGAGCCCGGCCACTTCCGCCTGTTCGTGGAGGGCGAGACGATCGTCGATGCCGACTACCGCCTGTTCTACGTGCATCGCGGTATGGAGAAGGTCGCCGAGACGCGCCTGAACTATGACGCCGTGACGTTCCTTGCCGACCGTATCTGCGGTATCTGCGGCTGCGCCCACTCGGTGGCCTACGCCGAGGCCGTCGAGCGCGCCCAGGGCATTCATGTTCCGCCGCGCGCACAGTACATCCGCGCCATCATGCTCGAGGTCGAGCGCCTGCACTCGCACCTGCTCAACATTGGCCTGGCATCGCACTACACGGGCTTCGACTCCGGCTTCCAGCAGTTCTTCCGCGTCCGCGAGAAGTCCATGGACCTGGCCGAGAAGCTCTCCGGTCACCGCAAGACCTACGGCCTCAACGTGATCGGCGGCGTGCGTCGCGACATTTTGGCCGAGCAGAAGCTCTCCACGCTCACGACCATTCACCAGCTGCGCTCCGAGGTTCAGGAACTCGTCGACGTCTTGCTCTCCACGCCCAACTTTATTGAGCGTACGAGTGGCATCGGCATCTTGGACCGCAAGATCGCACGCGACTTCTCGCCGGTCGGCCCGCTCATGCGTGGCTCGGGCTATGCCCGCGACGTGCGCTTTGACCATCCCTTCGACGGCTACGCCGATCCGGACGTCCAAAAGATGCACGCCGCCACGGCCGACACCTGCGACGCCTTCGGCCGTACCGCCGTTCGCATCCAGGAGGTCTACGATTCGATCGACATGATCGAGACCATGCTCGAGAACTGCCCGTCGGGCCCCATCCTCACCACGGATTGGGAGTACACCCCGCACAAGTACGCCATCGGTGCCACCGAGGCGCCGCGCGGCGAGGACGTGCACTGGGCCATGCTCGGCAACAACCAGAAGTGCTACCGCTGGCGCGCCAAGGCCGCCACGTACAGCAACTGGCCAGTCCTGCGCTACATGTTCCGCGGCAACACCGTGGGCGACGCGGCGCTGATCGTCGGTTCGCTCGACCCGTGCTACTCCTGCACCGACCGCGTGACGGTGACCGATGTCGCCGCCAAGCGCGACCACGTGCTCGACAAGGAGCAGTTCGAGAACGTCTGGCGCGACAAGTCTCCGCTTGCGGGCGAGGGCACCATGGCCGCTCCGCTCGATGAGGAGGCGCTCTAATATGCTGAAGCTTTGGAAGGTTAACGCCAAGGCCGGCGACGCGACGGTCAAGTACCCGTTTGCGCCGTTCCCCACCAACAAGGACATGCGCGGCAAGCCCGAGCACAATGCCGAGCTCTGCATCGCCTGCGGTGCCTGCGGCGTGGCATGCCCGGCCGATGCCATTCGCATGGACACCGACCTTGCGGCCGATACCATCACCTGGTCGATCGACTACGGTCGCTGCATCTTCTGCGGCCGTTGCGAGGAAGCCTGCCCCATGGAGGCCATCAAGCTCACCGAGGAGTTTGAGCTGGCCGTCATGAGCAAGGACGACCTCACCAGTAAGAGCGTCTATACGCTCGAGCACTGCTCGCGCTGCGGCAAGCCGTTTGCCCCGCACAAGGAGATCGACTACGCCAAGCGTCTGCTGCAAAAGGCCGGCGGCATGGAGGCCATCCAGGCTGCCCGTACCGTCGGTATGTGCCAGGAGTGCAAGCGCGAGCTCGACGCCCTGCGCGCCGCCTCGGCCGTAAAGACCGGCAACGCGCGCGGCATGGCTGCCAACGAGACGCTTGCGTCCGGCGAGCCCCAGGGCCCCGGCATGGAGTATCTGGGCGGCCACGGCGTGAACCCGGAGTATATCGACCGCGAGCTCAACCCCGATGCGCGCGATATTCCCGCCGGTCCGGCGCCGGTCGAGGGCATCATCATGGATTTTGATACGAAGGAGGAGTAACCATGGCCGAACCCACGCTTTTGCCCGAGCGGCTTCAGTACCGCCCGACCAAGATCGAGCTCGACGAGAGCATCGAGAAGGCCAAGGCGACCCTTCTTAAGAAGATCAAGCGCTCGGTGTATGTCTACCGTGTTGACTGCGGCGGCTGCAACGGCTGCGAGATCGAGATCTTCGGTTCCATCACGCCCGTCTTTGACGTCGAGCGCTTTGGCATCAAGGTCGTGCCCTCGCCCCGTCACGCCGATGTGCTGCTGTACACCGGTGCCGTGACGCGTGCCATGCGCATGCCGGCCCTGCGCGCCTTTGAGGCCGCACCTGATCCCAAGATCGTGGTGTCCTATGGCGCGTGCGGCTGCACCGGTGGCATCTTCTACGACAACTATTGCGTCTGGGGCGGCACGGACAAGATTCTGCCGGTCGATGTCTACATCCCCGGCTGCCCTCCCAGCCCCGCGCAGACCATCTACGGCTTTGCCATGGCGCTCGGTCTGCTGGACCAAAAGCTCCATGCCGAGACCACGGTGGAGGCCGCCGGCGAGCAGGCCGATATCCTGCACCCCGGCGTGCCGTACAAGCTGCGCGTTGCCATTGAGCGCGAGGCTCGCGCCATGAGCGGCTATCGTTACGGCCGCGACCTGGCCAATGAGTTTATGGATACGCTCGAGGGCGCGCCCAAGGGCGATATCCGCGGTGCCATGGCACTGCTTATCGACAAGCAGGACGATCCGCGCCGCGTCGAGGTGTACTCGGCGCTGCAGGATCTGGTGCTGGCCGGAGGTCGCTAGATGGAGCTCACGGACCGCTCTGGTTACTTTGCGGGCCCCGGCATGCTCGGCGGCTCCTTTGGCGATGCCTCGCGCGCAAGCGACGAGGCCGCCGAGGGCGTCGCCGACGCCTGCCTGGGTCATGCGCCCGACCAGGTGGTCTTTTACGAGCTCACGCGTAAGTTTGTGGAGACCGAGGAAGACGTTCCCCAGGAGGCCTGCGACGTGCTGTACTACACGCTCGCCGTGGGCCACCACACCGGCGTGCTCGACTGCTTTGAGCCGCGCCTGTCGGTGCCGGTGGATGTGTTCTATTCGCTCGTCGACGCGCTGCCGGAGGGGGAGGCCCGGACTAAGTTTGAGGCCATCCGCTCCTTTGGCGAGTGCCAGCTCGACAAGGCGGCGGTGCCGTCGCTGCTCGAGGCCTGCGACACGCTACTCGACGAGCGCGGTTTTCGTGGGTCGGCCAAGGCCGGCATCTCGGTGTTCGACGACGACTTTGGCCTGCATGCCCAGCAGGTCGCGTTCTTAATGAAGTTTCGCGATTTGGTTGAGCGCGTGCGCGATGTGTCGGGCGTGTATCTGACGGGAAGGTTGCAGTAATGGGTCGCGTTGTGGATGGACGTGTGAACGGCGCCCCGTTTGCGGGTATCGTGCTCACGGCGGGAAGCGTGCTGCGTGCCGACGATGCCGCCGGCCCCGTGCTCTCCAAAAAGATGGAAGACGCACCTATCGCCGGTTGGTACACCATCGACGGAGGCCAAACGCCCGAGGACGACATCATCGAGGTCAAGCGCGAGCGTCCGCCGCGTTTGGTTTTGGTCGATGCCGCCGACATGGCACTGCCCGTCGGGTCCATCCGCTTGCTCGACAAGCGCGATGTAGCCCGCAAGTCGATGTTCACCACGCATTCGCTTCCTTTGTCGATTCTGATCGAAGAGATTGAGCAATCGTGTGATGATATCGTCTTCGTTGGGATTCAGCCGGGCGACACGGAGTTCTACAACCCCATGTCCCCGGAAGTCTTTGACGCCGTCGACGGCGTGTACGACGCCGTGGCCGCCAACGACTTTTCCCACTTTGTCCGCTTGGGACAAGAGCAATAGGAGCGCTTGTCCCTGCTGATTAGGAAAGAAGTGATTGACATGGCAGATTCCAAGGCGGAGTACCCCGCTCCCGATTGCCTGGCGCCCTCCGCGATCGAGGCCAAGACCGAGGCCGCCGGCGTGACCAAGGCCAACCTGCCGGTCGTAAAAGCCTTTCTGTTGGCAATGTTCGCCGGTGCGTTTATTGCCTTCGGTGGCCTGTTCTTTACCGTGTTCTTGAGCGATAGCACTCTGGGCTGGGGCGCCCAGCGCGTCGTGGGCGGCCTGTGCTTTTGCCTGGGCCTGGTGCTCGTGCTGGTGTGCGGCGCCGAGCTGTTCACCGGCAACTCGCTTATGGTCTGCGCGCTCAAGAGCAAAAAGATCACCCTGGCTCAGATGCTTAAGGCATGGCTCGTCGTATGGGTCGGTAACTTTGCCGGTGCTCTGTTCGTCGTCTTTTTGGTGTACATGGCCGGCATCTATAAGCTCAACGGCGAGGCGGTCGCCAACTCCATGGTGAGCGTCGCCGCCGGCAAGGTGACGATCGACTGGGTGACGATCTTCTTCCGCGGCATCCTGTGCAACATCTTTGTGTGCCTGGCCGTGTGGATCGGTACCGCCGGCAAGACCGTGGTCGATAAGGTCGTGGGCATCCTGCTGCCGATCGCCGCCTTTGTGGCCTGCGGTTTTGAGCACTGTGTTGCCAACATGTACTTTTTGCCCATGGGTGCCGTGATGCACGCGTGCGGCTATGGTGCCGATATTGCCGGGGCCGATGCGCTCAACGTCGCGGGCATTGCGTTTAACCTCTCCGCCGCCACGCTGGGCAACATCGTGGGCGGCGCGGTTCTGATCGCGCTCGGCTACTGGTTTATCTACGCCAAGAAGTCCGAGGCGTAAGAGCCGCCTGTTTGACGTTGGCCTCCCGCGGGGCGTTGCCGTGCGGGAGGCTTTTTGGGTTTGGGGCTCGTTGCCGGGCTGTTGGCTTGTTGTGTATGGCTTGTGAAAGGGGTAATCGAGATGGCATCTGCTGTGGAGCGTGACGGTCGCGCCGTGGTGACCACATGCGGGGGATGCTATGCCGATTGCGCCTTTGCGGCACGCGTTGAGGACGGTCGCGTGGTGGCCGAGTTGCCGGTGCCGGGACATCCGTGTGCAGCGCGCGCCCTGTGCGCCCGCGGGCGCCATCGCTTGGACATGCCGTTTGACGAGCGCGACCGGATTTTGCATCCCATGCGCCGCCGCCAGGATGGCTCGGGGTTCGATGCGATTTCCTGGGATGAGGCGTTTGCCCAGATTGCTGAGCGCCTTTTGGGGATTGTTGACGAGCGCGGGTCTCGTGCGCTGGGCATGACACTCGGCGTGCCCTCGTTCGACCGCTACTGGGCGTATCGCTTTATGCATGCGCTGGGCTCGCCCAACGTGTACGGTGCCGACGGCGCCTGCGAGGTGAGCCGTCTCACCGGCTGGGAACATAGCTTGGGCTATAGTCCTGCCTCCGACTTGGCGCACACCGATTGCATCATGTACCTCGGGCGTTCCATTGTCGATTCGTCGACGATGGGGGCTGTTGATGCGCTCAACGATTCCCGTCGCCGTGGGGCGAAGATTATCGTGGTCGACCCCCGGCGCAGCGGCTCGGCTGCGCTTGCCGACCGCTGGCTGCGCGTGCGCCCGGGCTGCGATCTGGCGTTGCTGCTGGGTATTGCGCATGTGCTCATTGCCGAGGACTTGTACGACCGTGAGTTTGTTGCCCGCTATACCACGGGGTTTGATGAACTGGCGCAGGCGTCCAGTGCTTGGACGCCCGAGTGGGCCGAGTCGATGTGCGACGTGCCGGCCGAAGAGATTGTCGCGACGGCGCGCGATTTGGCTGCCGCGGCGCCTGCTGCAGTGGTGGACGCTGGCTTTCATGGTGGCATCGGTATCGCGTATGCCAATAGCACCCAGACCGCGCGCGCTATCTGCTTGGTCGATGTGCTGCTGGGCTGCATCGGACACGCGGGCGGTGCGCTCAACCCGCCCACGTCGCTTTTGTTGGGCGACCTCGATCCCGCACGTTTTGCGACGCCGCCGGTGCCGCGCGGGCCCAAGCTGGGGTCCGAGCGCTATCCACTGGTCGATCCGGTTCGCGGCCTGTGCACGACCATCGGTCAGTCCATTCTTGCCGGCGATTTGCGTGGGCTGATCGTTTACGCCAGCAATCCCGGCGCGGGCTATGGCAATGCACAGGCTTGGTTGAGTATTTTGCAGCAGCTCGACTTGCTTGTGACGATTGATATTCGTTGGTCCGAGACGGCGCGTGCTTCTGACTTCGTGCTTCCCGACGTGACGTATCTGGAGGCCGACCGCGGCGTGGGAACGGTGATAGGCGCCAACGATTCGCGCGTGTTCTACCGCAATGCCGTGCTGCCCGTGCAGCATGACGACACACGTCCCGGTCGGGAGATTTTTGCCGGTTTGGCGCAGGCGTGTGGCGTGGGCGAGTACTTTCGGTTTACGTCTGACGATCTGGCAGCTGCCCAGGTGGAGCCTTTTGGGATTGATCTGGACGAGCTCAAGGAGCGCGGCTGGGCCGACACGGGCGTTGCGTTGCCGTCGCGTACGGGCGAGCCGGCGATTCCCCTGGATGGCGGCAAAATTGCGCTGGCAAGCGACGTATGGGAACGAGCCGGCCTGGGTCGTGTTCCCAACTGGATCGCTCCCATGGTGGAGCCTGGCCCGGGGATGTTTCGCCTCATTAGCGGCAACCGTCCCTTTGAGTCGCATACCTCGCGCAGGCTTGCAGCCCAAGGTGCCGCTGAGGCTGGGTCGGACCTGGATGCCGTGCAGATGAATGCCGATGCTGCTGTGCACATGGGCATCGCCGACGGCGAGATCGTCGAACTCGTGAGCGATATGGGCCGCGACCGCGTGCGCGTGGAGACGACGCCGTATCTGCATCCGGCGTGCATCTTCACCTCGGCCGCCCCCGGTGGACGTTCGTTTGGCGCCGCTGCCGGTGGCGCTCAAGCCTTGGGCGTGGGCCCGCTCGACCATACGCCGTTGCGTTGGGACCCGTTGACGGGTGCCGCGCTCACCCAGGAAAACGCCGTTCGCGTGGAAAAGATCGCGGCGCGCGAGGATAATGACGAGTAATTGACTCAGCTGATGTATTCGACTGATCCACGTTTCTTTTGAAAGGCCGCACATGAGCGATAGCCAGAACATGTCCGATGAGGTGCGCGCCCGCCTGCGCGCCATCCCTTCCGTCAACGAGCTGCTTGCCGAGTGGCCGGTGGTGAAGGCGGCGGGGGAGACCTGCGACGCGGTGGTGCATGCCGCCGTGACGGCCGAGCTCGACGAGGAGCGCGTAGCCATTCGCGCCGGTACTGCCCCGCGCTCTAAGCGCGACCTAGCCTCGGCCATCGAGTGGCGCGCGCATCGCTCCGCGCTGCCGAGCTTGCGTCCCGCCGTCAACGCCACGGGTGTGGTTATCCATACCAACCTGGGTCGCGCCCCGCTCGCGGAGTCGGCTGCCAAGGCCGTGGCCGAGGTTGCGCGCGGCTACAGCACGCTTGAGTACAGCGTGGACACCTGCTCGCGCGGGTCGCGCAAGGAACATGCCGCGCAGCTCATCCGCTCGCTTACCGGTGCCGAGGACGCGCTGGTCGTCAACAACAACGCGGCGGCCGTGCTACTGGTGTTGGCAACCCATGCCGCGGGCAAGGAAGTCATCGTCAGCCGCGGGGAGGTTCGACCCGTGGCGTGCGCCAGCGGCGCCAAGCTTGTCGAGACCGGCGGCAGCTTCCGTATCCCCGATGTTATGGAGGCCTCGGGTGCCAAGCTCGTTGAGGTCGGGGCCACCAACCGCACGCATTTGAGCGACTACGAGCGCGCCATCACGCCCGATACGGCGATGATCCTTAAGGTCCATCCTTCTAACTATCGCATCGAGGGTTTCCACGAGGAGGTGGGTTCTCGGGAGCTTGCGGCGCTTGCCCACAAGCATGGCCTGCTGTTCTACGAGGACCAGGGCTCGGGCGCGCTGTTGCCCGACGACATCTTGGTGCGCGGCGGCGAAGAAACCACGCCGGCTTCAGTTTCGGCGGGGCTCGATCTGGTGTCGTGCTCGGGCGATAAACTGCTCGGTGCCGCACAGGCGGGCATTATCATGGGCCGTCGTGACCTGGTCCAGGCCTGTGGGGCACATCCGCTTATGCGCGCCCTGCGCCCGGGCAAACTGGCTCTGTCGGCGCTCGAGGCCACGCTGCGTATCTACATGGACGGCGCTGATGTTGCCCATCGCGAGGTGCCGGTGCTCAACATGCTCACGCTTCCGCAGGCTCATCTGGAGCGTCGCGCACGTAAGTTGCGCGATCGTATGGTCGCCGGGCTCGATAAGGCCGGTTGCCCGTGCGCCGTTCAGGTGGAGATCGTCGAGGAATCGTCGACCCCCGGTGGCGGCTCGCTGCCTACCGTGGAGCTGCCCACCATGTGCGTGGCCGTCTGCCCGGTCGACGGGTGCCTGTCCGTCGACGCGCTCAAGCGCTCGCTTGTCCAGGACTTCGACACGCCGGTCGTCACGCGAACTTCGCACGATCGCATTTTGTTTGACGTCCGTACGCTCGTGGGTGACCGCGATATCGAGACGGCGGCATCGACGCTCGTCGCGTGCGTTAAGAAGGCGATTGCTCTATGAGTGAGGTTCAAGTGCTGGTGGAGTGTCCCGTTATCGTTGGCACGGCGGGTCACGTCGACCACGGTAAGTCCGCGCTGATCGAGGCGCTGACCGGCAAGAATCCCGACCGCCTGGAGGTCGAGCGCCGTCGCGGCATGACGGTGGAGTTGGGCTTTGGCGAGCTGGCGCTGCCGAGTGGCAAGATCGTTGGCCTGGTCGACGTGCCGGGCCACGCGCATTACCTGCGCGCCATGGTGCAGGGTGCGACTGGCATCGACGTTGCCGTGCTGGTGGTCTCTGCCGTCGAGGGCGTTATGCCGCAGACGCGCGAGCACGTGCATGTACTGGAGCTGCTGGGTGTCACGCATATGGTGGTGGCGCTGACGATGTGTGACCTGGCCGACGCCGAGATGACCGAGCTTGCCGAGCTCGATGTCGATGACTTTTTGTCGGGTACCGTGTTTGCGGACGCGCCGATCGTGCCCGTGTCGTCCAAGACAGGCGAGGGGATCGAAAGGCTGCTCGCCGTGCTCGACGAGCAGGTAAATGCCTGCTGGGATGCCTGCCGTGCCCGTGCCGAGCTCACCGATGCCGCACCGCGCCTGCCTATCGACCGCTGCTTTACGATCAAGGGCGTCGGCACCGTCGTGACGGGAACGCTGCACGATGCGCCCGTTGCGGTGGGTGACGAGCTGATGGCTTTACCGTCGCGTACAGTCTGTCGTGTGCGCGGGATTCAGGTGCATGGCGATACGCCGCGCGCGCTGCCTGGGCAACGCGTGGCGCTCAACCTGGTAGGTGACGGTGTCGCGGCATTTGACCGTGGCGAGATGCTCGGCGTGGCGGACCGCTTTGGTCAGACGTTGCGCTTTATGATGACGTTCACCTACCTGGGTCGCGAGGGCGCCAAGTCGCGCGTGCTCGAGTCGGGCGCGCGCGTGCATGTGATGGCCGGCACGGCCGAGGTCGTCGGCCGCATCATGCTTTTGGAGGGCGAGGCCCCCATGGCGGTGGGCGAGACCCGTACCGTACAGGTGCGCTTGGAGGAGCCGCTGCCGCTGCGCGCCGGAGACCATGCCGTGGTGCTGTCGTATTCGCCCGTTATGCTCATTGGCGGCGGGCGCGTGCTGCTTTCGCGCTGCCGTCGCTCGCGCGAGCTTTCGGCGGGGGAGCGCTCGCTGCTTGCAGCGCTTGAGGCCGGCGATGCCGTCGCTGGTGTTGAGGCGTGGTTGGCGCTACAAGCGCTGCCGGTTGCGGCGGCTGATGTTGCCGAGGCACTCGATCTTGTTGCCGGTGAGGCTGAGGCAGCGTTGCGCGAGTTGGTGGCGAAGGGCGCTGCTTGCGCGCTTGCTGGCTCGGATGGCTCGCTGTATGCAGATGCTTCCGCGCTCGATGCCGCGATGGGTACGCTGGCGGCGACTCTGACCGCTATGCACGCGGCGGCTCCCAAGGAGACGGGCTTTACGCCCGGCGCCGTTGCCCACGCCGCCTGGCCCGCTGCGGATGAAGCCGTTGCCGCGACGTTGATTGCCGAGGGCTGCTCGCGTGGCGTGTGCGCCGCCGAGGGAGCCGAGGTGTTCGACCCGCACTCCGCTGCCGCCGCGGCGCGTGTGGTGCGCGAGGCCTGCGAACGTATCGTTGCCTTGCTGGACGATGCCGGCCTCGATGCACCGACATTGCCCGAGGTGGGCGAGCGGTTGCAGCTCGATCGCGACACCATGACGCGTGCCCTGCGCGAGCTTTCGCTCAACCGTTCCATCGTAAAGGTCGAGCGCGACGTCGCCTTGTCTGCTGCCGCTGAGGCCCACGCGCGTGAGCTCGTCGCTGCTGCCATTGCCGACGCCGGTGGCG
>UQEO01000027.1 GCA_900540095.1 uncultured Collinsella sp. | reverse complement strand
AAGCGCGCTGCGGAGCCTCTTTGCATGTCCGAGGACGTTCCGGAGAGAAACCCCCGTCACGCCCCCGGATTCCCGGTGGGAGTTCTAGACCTTGTCGGCCTTAGTACATACCGCCGCCCTGCTGACCAGCGGTAGCAGCAGCGATAGCATCCTCAAGCTGAGTGTTCTTGGGCACATCGGAGACGGTGGCCTCGGTGATGAGGATCAGGCTGGCGACAGAAGCAGCGTTCTGCAGGGTGACGCGGCTGACCTTGACGGGGTCGAGGACGCCCATCTCGATCATGTCGCCCCACTCGCCGTTGGCAGAGTTGAGACCCTGGCCGGCGGGCAGCTCGGCAACCTTGTCGACCACGACAGCGCCCTCAAAGCCAGCGTTCTTGGCGATGGTGGCGACCGGAGCGGTCAGAGCCTTCTTGACGATATCGACGCCGATCTTCTCCTCGGGGTCGTCGATCTCGACAGCGTCGAGCGCAGGAGCGGCGTCCATGAAGGCGACGCCGCCGCCGGCGACGATGCCCTCCTCGACAGCAGCGCGGGTAGCCTGCAGGGCATCCTCGACGCGGTGCTTGATCTCCTTGAGCTCGGACTCGGTAGCAGCGCCGACCTTGATGACGGCAACGCCACCGGAGAGCTTGGCCAGGCGCTCCTGGAGCTTCTCACGGTCGAAGTCAGAGGTGGTGTTCTCCATCTCGCCCTTGATCTGAGCGATGCGGGCGTCGATGGCCTCCTTGGAGCCAGCGCCGCCGACGACGACGGTGTTGTCCTTGGAGATGGTGACGGATTTAGCGGTACCGAGCATATCGGCGGTGATGTCAGCGACCTTCACGCCCAGCTCGTCCAGAGCGGCCTGGCCACCGGTGAGGACGGCGATGTCCTCGAGGATGCGCTTGCGGCGATCGCCGTAGCCCGGGGCCTTGACGGCGCAGACGTTGAGGGCGCCACGGATCTTGTTGAGGACCAGGGTCGGCAGAGCCTCGCCGTCGATGTCCTCAGCGATGATGAGCAGGCCACGGCCGGCGCGCTGGACAGCCTCGAGAACGGGCATGATGTCCTGGACGCTGGAGATCTTCTGGTCGGTGATGAGGATGTACGGATCCTTCATCACGGCCTCCATGCGGTCGTTGTCCGTGACGAAGTAAGCGGAGACATAGCCCTTGTCGAACTGCATGCCCTCGACGGTGTCGATGGTGATATCGAACGTCTGGGAATCCTCGACGGTGATGACGCCGTCCTTGCCCACGACCTCCATGGCCTCGGCGATCTTCTCGCCGACCTCGGGGTCACCGGCGGAGATGGTACCGACGGAAGCGATCTGCTCCTTGGTCTCGACCGGCTTGGCCTGCTTCTTCATCTCAGCGACGGCGGCGTTGACGGCCTTGTCGATGCCGCGACGGATGGCCAGCGGGTTGGCGCCAGCGGCGACGTTGCGCAGACCGTCGTTGACGATGGCCTGAGCGAGCAGGGTTGCGGTGGTGGTGCCGTCACCCACAGTGTCGTTGGTCTTGGTGGCGACCTCCTTCACCAGCTGGGCACCCATGTTCTCGATGTTGTCCTCGAGCTCGATCTCCTTGGCGACGGAAACGCCGTCGTTGGTGATGGTCGGAGCACCGAACGTGCGCTGCAGAGCGACATAGCGGCCCTTGGGGCCCATGGTGACGGTAACGGCGTCGGCCAGAGTGTTGACACCCTTGGCGAGCTTAGCGCGGGCATCGGTGTTGAACGTAATGTTCTTTGCCATAGTGGGTAATCCTCCAAAAGAAATGTGACTCGCGTCGCCGCTTCCGAGTCCTATGCGGCGGGCGCGCTCAAAGACGAATCAGAGATTCTGACGAGACTAGGCCTCGACGACAGCGTAGATGTCGTCGGCGCGCATCAGCAGATACTTCTCGCCGTCGACCTTGACCTCGTTGCCACCGAACTTACCGTAGATGACAACGTCGCCAACCTTGACGTCCATGGGGATGCGCTCACCCTTGTCGTTGACCTTGCCGGCGCCCACGGCAACGATGGTGCCGCGCTGCGGCTTCTCCTGAGCGTTGCTGGCGATGTACAGACCAGAGGCGGTCTTCTGCTCGGCCTCGTCGGGCTTGACCAGGACGCGATCTGCAAGCGGCTTCAAAGACGACATGCTTGTTTCCTCCTTTGTGGGCCGCGCGGTCATGCCGCGCGGGTTAACCCTTTTTGTTTGCGTACGCGTTGAATGGTACCCACGAATGGCGGGTTATACAACACGGAGTCAAAAAATCTTATTTTTTGGCACTTAGATTTTCTGAACGCCGGGGGATAACTTAGCGATGGCTCCCGTGTGGCGCCGGAGGGGCGGGGCATAAGGTTTCCTGCTCGGGCAGTCCTGCTTGCACGAAGGCCACATTAAGTGGCCTTCGGCTCGTGCGGAACTCGCGATAAACCTTATGCCCCGCCCCTCCGGCGCCACACGGGAGCTGAGTCAACGTTATCGGACCCGGCATTCAGAAAAGTCAGTGCAGCAAAATGGCGATGCGGATAGCGACATGGGCATGGTTTTCGCTGCGCGCACGGGTCCCCTGGGGAGCGCCGTGCATTTTTGGGAGTATTCAGCAAGCCAGGACGGCTGCATACACGCCGGACACACCATATTGGTCCCAAGGACGCCTTCGACCGGCGATTTGAGTCGGCAGGCAAACCCCGTCAGGACAAAAAGGCATGCTTCGCGCCGCGCCGGACCCCAAAATGACGTCGATCTCCGCAATGCCACCCGACTGCAGCGGCACCGGCAGAGCTCGCGGTGCTGAATACTCCGTTTTTTGCACGGCACGGGCGGGGGTACATCAGGATCAGGAAGAACATCCCAGCCTTTTTATGCAATCTGTAATGGGAAGTATGCAAAACACCAAGAGATAGCATTGCTGGTGTCCAAATTGAGCGCGGGGCAGCGGCGCCTCCGCCCCGCGCCCAAATCCAGCAGAGCGGGGACGCTCCTAGCGGACCCCCATCGGCAAACAAACGCGGCTCGAGCGCCATCCCAAAATAGGCTGCGCGAGCCGCGTTTAACGGTACGACATGAATATTAGCGCTCGTAAATCAAGTTGCCTGCCAGGTAGGTGGCCTGAACCTTGGTGGCCTGGAGGTCTTGAGGGTCAATGGTGAGCGGGTTTTGGTCCAGGACTACCAGATCGGCGTATTTGCCGGGCTCCAAGCTGCCGAGGTTTTGCTCGTCGCCCGCCGCGTAGGCGCTGCCCAGGGTGTAGTTACGTAGGGCTGTTGCTGCGTCGATGCGCTCGCTCGGTAACCAGCCGCCCTCGGGCCAGTGGCTTTTGGGGTCCTGGCGCGTGATAGCCGTGTAGAGCACGTTCATGCTGGTAACAGCTGTGATAGGGCTGTCGGTACCGAAGGCTTGGCGAATGCCGCGCTGCTTATAGGTCGCAAACGGCCACATGATGCGGCTGCGCTCCAGGCCCAGATCGCGCTCAGGGCCGCCCGGGTCGAGTGTAATGTGACAGGGCTGGCTCGAGGCAACGACGTTAAGCTTGCGTAGACGATCGATGTCCTCGGGCAAGAGGTTCTCCAGATGCTCGAGCGTGTTATGACTGTGCTGGGGCAGGCCATACAGTTCGGCGGCCTCCTCAAAGATATCGAGCGCGGCATGGATGGCACCGTCGCCGATGACGTGGATGCGCACGGTGTGACCGCGCTCCGCGGCAGCGAGGACCAGTTTGCGCATACGCTCGGCCGGAACCGTCAGACGGCCCTGGTCGCCCGGGAAGCGCGGATTGGTATAGGGCTCGGTGAGATACGCCGTGTGTTCGCTCGACACGCCATCGAAGAACTGCTTAAAGCCCGGTGCCGAGAGCAGCGCGTTGTTCGCGTAGCGGGCCTGCAGCTCTTCCAAGCGCGACTGGTCATCCAGCAGCGTGGGGAACAGATGGGCTCGGATGCCCAGCTTGCCGGCTGCCTGCAGTTTGTCGTAGACGTCGTCGCGGATAAAATCGCAGCCCGGCATGGGCATGAGCGACATATCGCATATCGAGGTGATGCCCTGCTCGGCCATACGCCTCATTTGATCGGCGTAAGCGCTTGCGATGCGATCCTCCCCCAGCCACTCAAGGCAGCGCGGTAGCAGCTGCATGGCAGCCGCCTCGTGAGCAATGCCCGTGAGTTCGCCGTTTGCATCCTTGTCGTAACTGCCGCCCGCTGGCGGCTCGCTGTCGCGTGTGACGCCGAGCGCCTCGAGTGCGCGGCTGTTGAGCCAAAGCGTGTGCCCGTCGCCCGAATACATAACGCAGGGACGATCGGGGAATGCCGCATCGAGCGACGCCTTGGTAGGATGCTCGGGCGGGTCCCAACGGTAATCACGCCAGCCCTGCGTCACAACCCAAGCGTCGTCGGGCAGGTCCCGGGAAAACTCGAGCGCGTGCTGCACCAGCGCAGCCTCGGACGTGCCCATATCCATAAGCATGTACGGCGAGGAACCGACCGAGGTATGGAAGAAGTGCAGATGAGCGTCATGGAAACCGGGGCAGACAAACTGCTCGCCGTAGTCGATAACCGACGTGGCGGCGGGAGCGGCGGCGATCACGTCATCGGGCGCACCGACTGCGACGATACGGTCGCCTGCGATGGCAATCGCCAGCTCGCGGGCGGTATCGATGTCGTCTTGCGCGGTAAAGACGTTCTTGGAGCGGATAATCCGATCGATATGTTGCATGGGCATCCCCATCTCTGGCAGGAAATTCAACACCCCCGAGTGTACTCCCCCGCCCTTGTAACAAAACCCCAAGCGGCAAACGGCAACTTTACCAGCCCTAGCGGCAGGTGGCATACTGGAGAGAGCCTGTACGATTTTGCGATCAACCCAGCAAGGAGCAAATCGACCATGACGAAGACCAAGGCACAGCAGATTATGGCGGCGACCGAGGCTCGCGCGGCTGACGACGTCACCGCAGCCATCAAAGATATCGCTACCGAGTTTGAGCCCTATATCATCAAGCAGCGCCGCCACTTCCATAAGCACCCGGAGCTGAGCCTCGCCGAGGAGCGCACGACCTCCGACATCGCCAACCAGCTCGACGCCATGAATATCCCCTACGAGCGTCCGCTCAAGACCGGCTTGGTGGCAACGCTTCGCGGCACCGCGCCCGACGCCTATCGCGAGGACGGCACGCCGCGCCGCCGTATCCTGCTGCGCGCCGATATCGACGCCCTGCCCGTCACCGAGCAGACCGGCGAGGAGTTCGCCAGCGTCAACGAGGGTTGCATGCACGCCTGCGGTCACGACTGCCATATCGCCATGATGCTCGGCACGCTGCAAATCCTGCGCCATATGACCGACGACATCCACGGCGAGATCCGCATCGTCTTCCAGCCCAGTGAGGAAAACGGCCAGGGCGCAAAACTCATGATCGGCACGGGTGTGCTCGACGGCGTCGACGGCGCCTACGCCGCGCACATTTGGAGCGAGGTCGATGCCGGCACCGTGAGCTGCGAGCCCGGCCCGCGCATGGCCAATACCGACTGGTTCCGCATCGACGTTCGCGGTACCTCATGCCACGGCGCCATGCCCCAGCGCGGCCACGACGCCGTTATGGTGGCGGCAGAGATTGTCAACGCCCTGCAGACCATCGTCTCACGCGAAATCAGCCCCTACGAGCCTGCTGTCATCACTGTCGGCGAGCTGCACGGCGGCACCGCACGCAATGTCATCGCCGGCACCGCCTACCTCGCCGGCACGGTGCGTACCTATGGCGATTCGACGCACGAGGAAATGCCCGAGCTCATGCGCCGCATCGTGGAGCATACTGCGGCGGCCCTGGGCGCCGAGGCCGAACTTACCGACTACACCATCGCCAACTATAAGGTCGAAAACGACGCCGCCTCGAGCGAGCGTTGTCGTCAGGCCGTGGTCAAGTGCCTGGGTGCGGCCGGCGAAGGCCATTACCGTGGCACGCTTTCGGGCGAGGACTTCTCGGAGTATCTGCGCCGCGTACCGGGCGTGCTCGCCTTTGTTGGCACACGCAACCCCCAGATTGGCGCCACGTACGCCCAACATTCTTGCTTCTACAAGATTGACGAGTCGGTACTGTCCAAGGGTTCCATGATAGCCGCCCAGTATGCCATCGACTTTTTGGCCGAGCCCACGCAAGAGGAGCTCGACGGCCCCACGATCGCCGCGGTTGCCGAAACCAACCCCGACTTGGCCGCCAAACTGCGCTCTGCCAAGGCAACGGCCGCTGAGGCGCGCGACGCCATGCACGATGCCCGCACCGCCCGCCATGCCGCAATCAAGGGCATCCACGATGCGCGGGCTGCTGCACGCCGCGAGGGGAAGCACGACGAGTAGTCGATTCGCTGGCATCTCGCAGTCATAGCCACATCGCGATGTCAAAGCGGGGGCGGACGTTTCGACTCGTCCGCCCCCGCTCATTTGTCAAACGCTATTTCTACCATTTCAACCCCGTCCCTAAATCGCAGAGCCAGCGTGGGGGTTCGAGGTGGATGATATCGGTGGGAACTCCGGCGGGAGCGTGACCACCAAAGAGCAGGCCCGCGTCTGCCGGGTTGATAAGGCGCACGATCCATACGGCGACGACCAGCACGCACAACATGGCGACCGCAATGTCGATACCACGCTTTAGCTTGCTCGATGCTGTCTCCTTGCGCACGAACGCGAGCACGAACGCAATCGGCACCACCCAAAACAGCGGATGGTAGGCAAAGGCTGCCGCAAAATCGAGGCGCAGCGCCGCCAGCCACGCCCTCGTCATACCGCATCCCGGACAAGGAATGCCCGTCATCAATCGAAAAATGCAGCCGATATCGAGCAGGTAGAGCGCGAGCCAGGCGACAAAGAGCGCGCCGGTGCAAGAAAGGGCGCGGCGAAGGAGCTCCGCCGTGCCCTTATGTCCCTGGGAGCTGTTCACGCCGCCTTTATTGTTAGGCATGAGCGCCAAGACGGATGTTGTAAGCCGTTGCCATGGCATTGGTATTATTGATGATGATGTTCATGGCAAAGATGGGGCCAAGACCGCACAGCAGCACGCCGATGATCTGCCACAGAAGAACGGTGGTGCCGTTTTCCTGGAACACCAGGCCGTAGCGAGGAGCGTTGGCCTGCAGGCGGTTGCCAATCTTGTAATACCAGTAGTACGCGTAGAAGCCGCAGGTCACAAATGACAGCAAGATGAATGCCGCCAGACCCGGCGTGGAATCGCCGTCGTCCTGGCACATGACATTGATGTCGCGGGCCAAGCAATACAGGAAGTAGAACGAATAGATACCGCAGGTCACAAGAGAGAGCAGCAGCCAGCCGATCAGGCTGCGGTCAGCCTTGACGGGGCCATAGCCCATCGGAGCGGATGCGGACTGTTGGGCGTACTGACCGGTGTACTGCTGCTGAGGCTGGGGCGCGGGCTGAATAGTCTGGGCCGGAGCGGGCTGGGGCTGCGGGGCCGCAGCGGCAGAAGCAGCACCAACGGCGGATCCGCAAACAGGGCAGAATTTGGCATCATCCGAAATGGGAGAACCACAAGTGGGACAGAACATAAGCTTCTCCTTTTCCTAAGGCGTTGCACGCCTTCAAACCTTACACGTCTATGTTCTCAACAATAGCCGCGACGTTGTTGCGCAACATTGGCCAATTTCCGAGAAATTATGCTGCAACCGTT
This sequence comes from uncultured Collinsella sp., assembly GCA_900540095.1. Lineage (GTDB taxonomy): Bacteria > Actinomycetota > Coriobacteriia > Coriobacteriales > Coriobacteriaceae > Collinsella. The sequence goes on along the minus strand of UQEO01000027.1, from coordinate 14,891 downwards.
TTCCCAGGCATTTTCTTGCTTCCGCAGTAGAAAAAGGCACCCCGGGCTCAGTTGCCCAGGGCGCCTCGACCGACTATTCGGTTTGATTGTTTTCGGCAGCAGGATTATCGCCCGGCTCATCCGCCGGCGTGGCAACGGCATTCCAATCGGGCTCCGCAGGCGTCGCCTCGGGCGCCGGGGCAGGCGCCGGGGCAGGTGCCGGAGCAGGTGCAGGGGCAGGTGCCGGAGCAGGTGCCGGGGCAGGCGCAGCACCAGTGGCGGCCGTGGGGTTGAATCCCGCAGGAGTAGGCTTCTTCTCACCCGGGAGCACAAACGTCAGGACATCGTCGGCATCCTCATCGGCCCACTCGCTGGCATGACGTGCCGCCCAATAGCCAACGGCGCGATACTTGAGCATCTTGCCAAACACAGTCAGGAACACCGTGACAAAAGCAACGATCATCAAGAACAGGATGAGCGTAATGCCGCCGCCCTCGATGATTGCCTCTATGCCCGACGGGCGAGAATAGTAGCCATAATAGCCGTAGCTGCTAATTCCCAGCGCGGCGATAAAGCCAAAGAGGGCAGTGAAGATCCACGTGATAATGTTCGACACGATGCCCGTCAAAAACTCGGGAAGAATCGAGGCGCAGAATAGCTTGCCCAGGTTGGCCTTATAAGACTTCCAGACCTTCTCGAGCGAAAACGCGCTTTCCACGCGCCCCGCGACGGCAAAGTGCATCACGGCGGCATCACCAAACATCTTAAAGAAGATGCCCAGTACCACCGACACGATCATGGCAAAGACAAGCAGCCCCATCGAACCGATGAGGGCACCCTCAAGACCGCTCGAACCATTGAAATAATATGAACCGACGGCACCGATCACGACGCTCTCGATAGCCGAGAACACCACGCCAATCACCGGAATAATGGCCACGAACTCGAGCACACCGGTAATGACAGACGAGAAAATGCCCAATCCAAACGAGGTCGAGCGCAGCAGCGGACGCTCCATGCCGTTATCATCCTTGAGCGACAGGTCACGACCCCACTCGATGGCAAAGCCCGCGCCGCACACGCTTGCCACGTACGCGAGCAAAAAGCCAATGGCCGCTGCGATACCGCCGATAACGGGGATAAACAGCACCAGCACCGAGACAACACAGATCAGAGCCGGCAAAAAGGCGATTTGGCATACGCGAACCAAGGCGCCGGGAACCTTAAGCATGTCGTTGAAGGCCTGAGCCATGCAACCCTTGGGCGCGTTCATAGCCGGCTGGGGCGCAACGAACGGCTGCGGCTGCGGCTGCGGCTGGACAAACGGCTGACCCTGCGGCTGAGGTTGAGCTTGCGGAGCGGGACCGGCGGCCTTGACCTCGGTATTAGGGGCACCGCACACGCCGCAGAACTTGTCGTTATCGCCCATGGGGGCGCCACACTGCGAACAGAACATCGAAATCATCCCTTCGTATCTAGAGCGAATCACCTGGATCGCAAACGATGTCTTTGGCATCATTATCGCCCAATATGGGGACAAATACCCCAAGATGACCGATTTGCAACGTGGGTAGCTTTATTCAATGATTCAAAGTGCGCACCAGGGCTAGTTCGTGCCGCGGAAGCCCTTGCCGACGATTTCGGAGCTATCGACGATGGTGATGAAGGCACCAGGGTCAATCTCGCGGGTATAGCGGCGCAGTTGCACTGCCTCGCGACGGCTCAGCACGCTCATAATCACCGTGACGCACTTGCCCGAGAAGGCGCCGTAACCACGGCTGATTGTTGCTGTGCGGTTGAGATGCTTGACGATAAACTCCTCGACTTTGCGCGGTTCGGCGCAAATAATCGTGCAGACCTTACGAAGGTGAATGCTCTCGATGGCCTTATCGACCACGAGCGTCTTGGCAAACAGGCCGAGCACGCAGTACAGGCCGACGCGCGGGCCATACAGGAAAGCCGCGATGGTTACGATGCCGATATCGACCAGCAACAGGGCGCGGCCAATCTCGAGCGTCGTGCGGCGCTTGAGGATCATGGCAAGAATGTCGGTGCCGCCCGTCGAGGCGCCAATGTCAAAGACAATGGCACTGCCCAGCGCCGGCAAGATGACGGCAAAACACAGGTCGAGCCACATATCGCCCGTCATCGAAACATCCGTCGGAATGAAGAGCTCAAACAGCGAGACGTAGGCCGAAAGCGCAAACGAGGCAAAGACACTCCAAAGGATTGCCTTGCGCTCCAAAAAGATAAAACCCAGGATGACCAGGACCGCGTTGATAATCCACATAAAGACGCCGACGGGCAGAGTCGGGAACAGCGTGGAAAGAATGACCGACACGCCCGAGGTGCCGCCGAAGGCAAAGTGATTGGGCGTTTTAAAGGCTACGATGGCAAAGGCCGTGAGGATCAGGCCCAGGTTGAGCTCGGCAAAAAAGCGCGGAAAGTCTGGCTCCTGGCTGCGCTTGCGGCCGGCGCGCTCGCCACGTTCGATATCCTCGCGACCGACAACGCGCTCCATCGGCACCACGGGAGGACGATGCACCTCCTCGGCAGCACGCGATGCCGCCTCTGCCGCAGCGGCCTCAATCGCCCATGCCTTGCTTTCGGTCTCGTGTTCGTCAGCCATTACGGCAACCCCTCGTTAACAATTTAGAAACAATGCGTCCATTAGGGTAACGCGGAACGTAACGAATGCAACCCTTAGTTAGACGAGCGGTATGCCTGCATCGGGGGCATACAAATAACGGCCGGCCGCACATACATCCGTGCGACCGGCCGTTTGGCGTTTTCGCAGGTAAAACCTGCCAAAATAAACCTATCCCTTATTGGTAGGTTACTCGTGCTGGCTGGTGCGGTGCTCGTACTCCTCGGGGGTGATGACATCCTCGATGCGCAGGTTGACGCCTGCCACCTCAAGGCCGGTCATCGCGGCCAGACGCTCGGTGACGCGCGCCTTAACGTCGTCAAAGATCGCAGGCGCATAGGCACCGTACTCGATAATGACCGAGATGTTGACGACCACGCGGTTGTCGTCGGTGACCTCGACCGTCACGCCCTTGGTCAGGTTCTCGGCACCAAACTGTTCCTGCACAAAGTGCATAAGGTTACCCTTCATGCCCAGAACGTGCGGTACCTCGCGGGTGGCCATGGCGACGATCTTCTCGATCACGCCGTTGGAATAGGTCAGCGAGTCCTCGGACTCGTCCGCCTCTTCGTCCATCTCCTCGTCGTCCTCATCCGCATCGGACTCGGCCTCGACGAGCGCCTCGTTCTCGAGCGTTACGTCCTCCGCCTCGGCGGCGACGGCCTCGTTCGTCTCGAGCTCGGTATCGGCTACATCGACCTTCGTGTTAAAAGCCATGGTTCCTCCTTATGCCTGCCGCGGATGCGACAGTCGAATACGTATTAGCGGCCGCTAAACAGGCGGCCGAAGAAGTTGACGATCCCGTTCTCGCCGTCGCGAATCTGGCCGATCACGGCGCCGATCAGCACAAAGAATGCGATGACGAGCGTGTCCCACAGGCCCAACGTAAGTACCAGCACAGCGAGGATAAAGCCTGCCACGGCGCCGAGCGTAGTGTTGGGATGGCGCACGGCATAGCTCCAGATAGCAGCGCCCGTACCTTTGATGAGACCCATGGCATCGTCAAAGTCGTTAGCGGCAACGTCATGCTGCTCGCCGGCCTCGGGCTTGGTGTCGGTGGTCTCGCCTGCCGGCGTAGCGTTCTGGTCGATCGTCAGGCGCGGCATGCGGGCGGTCTTGTCTTGGTTGGTATCACTCACCGGAAACCTCCACGGTCTGGACGGTAGTCTTGGACGGCAAAAAACGGACGCGCGCGGTCGTGCCCGGCGTGCCGAGCATGGTGTCGCAGGCCTTCTCGATGCGCTGCTGCATCGAGGTGGCAAGAGCGGCAACGTCCTTGTCATCGAGCGCGATGGCTTCGACCTTAAAACGAACGCGCGACTCGTCGGAGCCTTGAACGCGCGCCTCGATATGCTCAACCATCACGCGATCATCGCACTCTGCCGCGGCACGGGCGCACGAGGAAAGCGCTGCGAGCGTGACCTCGATATTGCGCTCCCCCGCCGGATGCACGCAGGACGGCTCGCGACGCGCGAACATCAGGCGGAAAAAACCGATGAGCACGCCAAGCGCCACGATAGCGGCACACACCGTAACGACGACGCGAGGCATGGCGTCACGCAGCAGCAGCATAAAGCGATACGTATACGGTCCCCAGAACTGGCAGACAAGCGTACCCAGCGCCACGATGGCGGCGGCAAGATACACGATCGCTAGGGCTCGTTTGAGTACGCGCACGCGCGCTCCCTTCAGGTTTCGGTCCACAGAATGCAAAACGATTCGCATCATTATAAAAGAGCCGGGTCCGGTGCCATACGCACGCGGATCCGGCTCATCTATTCCACGAGGCTTGCATGCTCGCTTCATTATGCCCAGATATGCACGGCTTAACCCGTGTGGGCGCTACTCCTCCTCGAGGGCAGCGATGACCTCGTCGGTCATGTCCATGGTGCTGTAAACATCCTGGACGTCGTCGAGCTCCTCAAGACGGTCGATGAGGCGCTGGACCTTCTTGGCGTCGGTACCGGAGACCTCGGTCGGGGTAGTCGGGACCATGGTGGTCTCGGAGCCCTTGACCTGGACGCCCTGCTCCTCGAGCGCCTTGGAGACAGTCATGACGTCGTTAGCAGCGGTCCAGACGATCCACTCCTCGCCGGCGTCCTCGTAGTCCTCGCCACCGGCCTCGGCGATGGCCATCATGAACTCATCCTCGTCACCGGCAGGACCGTTGGCGATCATGGTCTCCTTCTTGGCGTTCTCGTCCAGGATCTCCTTGGCGACGACGATCTGGCCCTTGCGCTCAAACTGGAAGGCGACGGAGCCGGAGGTGCCCAGGTTACCACCAGCGTGGGAGAAGGCGGAACGGACATCAGCGGCGGTGCGGTTGCGGTTGTCGGTCAGGCAGTCAACGTAGACGGCGACACCGGCGGGACCGTAGCCCTCGTACACGATGTTCTCGTAGACGGCGGCATCGGCACCCGAACCGAAGGCCTTGTCGATAGCGGACTTGATCTTGTCCTTGGGCATGGACTGAGCCTTGGCCTTAGCAACGGCAGCGGCGAGGCTGGCGTTGTTCTCGGGCAGCGGGTCGCCGCCGAGACGGGCAGCAACGGTGATGTTGCGGCTCAGCTTGGAGAAGAGGGCGGAACGCTTGGCGTCCTGCGCGCCCTTACGATGCTTGGTTGTGGCCCACTTAGAGTGTCCGGACATACGTGTCTCCTATCGGTTTCGACCTAAAGCCCAGCGCAGATGCTCGGGCAATATAAACAAACGTCGTTATGATATACCTACTGGCCTGCGAGATAAACCCCAAAATGAAGGCGTCGTGATGATGCGGCCCCTTAGTGCAAAGTAACCTGTCCCCTTTGCACCAAATTAGGACTAGAGGAGGTCGCTGCGGGTGATGGTGGCGCCGATGGCAAAGGGCATGCAGGCGATGACCGGATACAGGTAGCGCATGTAGGTCGAGCCGTTGCAGGGACCGATCAGGCACACGGCGAGCACGCCCAGCAGCGGCACCCAAATGGCCAGCCCGCGCCACGAATGACGACGTAGCAGATAGACAACCACGGCGATCATGATCCACACATAGGTGGCCGAGCTCATGGTGAGCGAGATAAACGGGACGCGTTGTACTGCCACGCGATACAGGTTGATCAGGTGGTCGCACCAGCGCACAACCTTGCTATCGACCGGATGGAAGTCGAAGTACTTGAGGTTATCGGGCTTTGCCATGATCTCGGCACTGCGCGCCGTGCTGTAGACCCACGCATCGCGGGCACTCGGATAAAAGTAGCCGTAGTAGTTATTGATGAGCGCCGAGATATAGCACTCGGGATCCTTTTTGAACATCTGGGCCCACACCTCAAAATAGGCCTTGATGTCCTCCTGCGAGGCGTACTCGTTAAAGCAGTTCTTGACGGCATCGGACTTATCTGGGTTGTAACGGCGGCCCAGATTCTCGTACTTGAGCACACGGTCGATCACGGCGCGCTCTTCGTCGGTCACCAAGCCGTCGCAAGGAGCCTCCACGACGGTGCCGTCCTCCTTAACCGTGGGATTGACGCCCGAGTTGAGGCCATCGTGCTTTTGGACGAAACGAGCCGTCTGCTGGAACGGAATCGAGAGGATTTCGCGCTTGGAACCAGGCGTGATGTCGTGCACCGGCATAAAGACCTTAGTGAAGTACATATTAGAGGCAAGGCAGAGCGCAAGCACCGCAAGAACTCCCACCCAGCGGAAACGCGGCGTGGCGCCCGAAGTCGCAGCACCAGCCTGCTTGGCTGCACGATGAGCCACATGCGCGTCCCACGCGCAAAACGCCGCCGCGATCACGCATGCCGCCAGGGAAAACACCAGGCCGCCGTTGCGCAGAAACGTGGAACCCATGGCGCCCAGAGCGAGCAGCAGCCAGTCGTGGCGCGCAAAGAGCACAGGCCTCTGTTCGCCTGCACGCTCGACATTGGCATCGCGACGGGGCAGGCCGCAGGCCACGAGCTTCACGGTCTGCACCAACAGCACCAAAAACGCGTCGGCAAACAGCACGTCTTTGGTAAGCAAGGCCGCGTAGTTGGAGAACATGGGCATAAACACAAAGAACAGCAGGATTACGCCGCGGACCGGCAGGCTCACGCCCAGCTTGCGCAGCGACGAGATGGAATAGGCCATGCAGGCGGCCGTAATGACGAACTGAGCGCAGGTGTAGATGGCAAGACCTGCGTTGGCGCTGTTGAACAGTGAAAGCCCCAGCTGGACGCACGAACCGATGATAGCCGTATGCACCACGGGGTGATGTCCGTTGAGCAGCACATTGGGATTGAGCAGACGCAGGTAGTCACTCGTGCCGTTGGGGTAGTTGAACCACTGGCGAATCTGCGCACCCGTATCTCCCATAAAAAGGCCGGGCAGCGAAGCGATGAGCGTGGGCGCCCAGGCGACCATAAGCACCAGGAAGGGCCCGGCAAAGGGATGGACCGAGAGCACGGCGTGAGCCACACGCCATACGCGGCCAAAGTGCGCTTCGGAAAACGGAATACGCCGAGAGCTCAGCCAATCTAGACACTCAAAGGCAAGGTAGAAGGCAACGACCGCCAAGAGCATCCAGCCCGCGCCGCCAATCCAGGCGCAGATGATGCGGGCCTTGTCGCCGAGCACGATCTCGGCCGAATCGGTGAGGTCGTAGCTGCGGCCAAACACCATGCAGACGGCAAAGAACAGCGACGGAAGGATCACCGAGGGACGCCAAGCGTCGCCGCGGCCAAAGAATACGTAGCGAAACGGCAGCGTGAGCAGGCAGGCAAGCGCAAGCAGCATGACCGCGTCGGTATGGCCGGCAAACGAGAGGAGCACCTCGTAGCACACGTACAGCATGCCCGAGGCTTTGGGATCAATCGCCAAGACTGCGTTGCTCGACACCGGGGCGGGATCGATGGAAAACGCCGTGGTCGCCAACAGCGCGAGCAAAAATGCGATGAGCGTCTGCTTGGCGGGGTAGCGCTTAAACCAGACGATGCGGGCAGCGTCGCGCGCGGCCGTTGTGGAGAGGTCGGAATCCTTCACAGTCCGAAAGCCTTTCTAGAAACCTATCAAACTCGGCAAGACCACCACAAAGGTGCCTGTCCCCTTTGTGGTGGTTTTGGTGGTTAGGCGTCCAGGTAGACGCGCTGGGGCTGGTTGCGGCGACGGGCGAAGATGATGAGCGCCAGACCGGCGATCACGAGCGGCAGGCTCAGTAGCTGACCCATGGTGATGACGCCGCCCAGCAGATAACCCAACTGGGCATCGGGCACGCGCACGAACTCAACGAGAAAGCGGACGATGCCGTACCCCATCACGAACACGCCCATAAACGTACCCTGGGGCAGCAGCGGCTTTTTGCGGCTGAGCACCTGCAAAATACAGAAGAGCACGACGCCCTCTAGGAATGCCTCATAGAGCTGAGAAGGATGACGCGGTATATCGCCCGCGGTGCCGCCAAAGACCACGCCCCAGGGCAGATCGGTCGGCTTGCCCCACAGCTCGCCGTTGACAAAGTTGGCGCAGCGCCCCAGGCACAGGGCCAGCGGAGCACCGATGACCGCGAGGTCTGCCAAAGTCCAGGCGTCGAGCTTGTACATGCGGCACACGATGATGCCACCCAAGATGCCGCCCACCAGGCCACCGTGGAAGCTCATGCCTCCCTCGTTGGTGGCAAAGATCTCGAGCGGGTGGGCCAAATAGTAGCCATCACCGTAAAAGACGACGTAAAACAGGCGCGCGCCGATAATAAGGCCAAAGACCGCACCGACCACGACGCTCGTCAGGTCATCGATCGTGATGTCGAAGCCCCAACGACGCTGCGTGCGGTACATAACGACCGCCGTGAGCAGGGCGCCGACCACATAGGCCAGACCGTACCAGTAGATCGTGATGGGGCCCGCCGAGATCGCAACGGGGTCAAGCATATGGTAGAGGTCGTTGAGCATATCGATCCCCCTGCTCCCTACATACATATGCGGCCGCGGGCCTTGCGCTCGCAGCCGCATATTTGGACGTAACGTCTATGCGGAGCGTACCGTCCGCAGCTTTCGCATCTTAGAACGGCGCGTACTCGTCGTACAGGTCCTCGGCCTCGCCGGAAGCATTGACCTGCTCGACGCGGGTAACGCCGGGCACGTGCTCCTTCAGGATGCGCTCGATACCCATGGAAAGGGTCAGCGAGCTCATGGGACAGCCGGCGCAAGCGCCCTGCAGTTCCAGCTTAACGACGCCCTCGTCGTCGACGCCCACATACTCCATATCGCCACCGTCGGCCTGCAGGTTGGGGCGAATCTCTTCAAGAACCTTCTTAAGCAGCTCTTCGTTAACAGCCACAGGGGCTCCTTTCTCACAATAACGCGGGCACGCCCGCGGACAGAAGCTATGTTACTACAGCCATGTACCCGCTCACGAGCCGTCCATGCGCGCAGACGCGACTTTCACGAGTAGTCAATTTGGGACGGGGCTCTTTGAGCTGCGTTCGTCGCCAGATAGCGACAACGCATATTACTGCTGAGCTTGTCCCCCGGTACCAATCTGGACATCGACGATGACCTGGCGGTAGCTGATGCCGCAGGAGTCGAGAATGCGGCGGCTGATACGGCCGTCATCGGTGTCGGCATACTTATTGTCCAGGTAGACGACCTCGCCCACACCCACCTGTGCCAGGATCTTGGCGCAGTCGTGGCACGGGAACAGCGTGACGTAGACCGTGGAACCCTCAAGGTCTTTGAGCGAGCCGCGATAGTTGAGCACGGCGTTGGCCTCGGCATGGACTACGTAGTTATGCTTGTCCTGCAGCGGGTCATCGCTCGTGCCCCACGGGAAAAAGTCGTCGTTGAGCGCCGAGGGCGTACCGTTGTAGCCCACCGAAAGGATGCGGTGGTTGGTGCTGGCGATGCACGCGCCCACCTGCGTGTTGGGGTCCTTACTGCGGCGCTGCGCGGCGATGGCCACGCTCATAAAGAACTCATCCCAGCTAATAACGTCGCGGCGCTTGCCCGACGCGGTTTGATGAAGATCGTCCGACATGGCAGACACCTCCGAAATCGCAATAGTTTGACCCATTGTAGCAGGTGGAAGGTGGAGACGTTTTTGTCCCATTGCCCCCATCGCTACGCGCGGCGGGGCTTTTGGTTGATGTGGTAGAGCTCGGCGAGGCCCCGCAGCGTCAGCGCATCGTCGACCGTCAGGCTATGGCCGACCAGCGCCGCAAGCGCCTCGGCATCGTCGCCGGTAATGACGATGGGCACATCGCCCTCCCCCGCGGCCTTGGTCGCACGCATCTCGGCGAGCACCATGTCGAGCATGCCGTCGATGCGGGCCACCTCGCCCAAAACCACGCCCGAGCGCATGGCCTCGCGCGTATTGCGGCCGATGACGTGCGTCGGCGACGAGGGCTCAACCTGAGGCAGGCGCGCTGCTGCCGCCGAAAGCGAGCGGGCGCCGAGCGCCAGCCCCGGCGCGATAACGCCACCAACAAAGGCGCCATGCGCGTCGATGACCTCGATATTGGTCGTCGTGCCCAGGTCAATCACGATGCACGGCGAGCCGTAGACGGCGCGGGCCGCCACGGCATCGGCAATGCGGTCGGGGCCAATCTCGGCCGGATCGTCGTAGTGCACGGGCATGCCGGTCTTAAGTCCCGGCCCCACCGTGAGCACGCGCCCCGTGCAGGTACGGGAAAGTGCCGCCTTCCACGGGCGCTCGAGCGCCGGGACCACGCAGCTCAGCACAGCAGCCGTGGACACAAGCGCGCCCGGCATGCCCGCATCGGCCGCCAGTGCGGCCATGACCTGCACGAGACGCATGCGCGCCTCGTCTGCCGTGATGCTCGACGGCGTGGTGATCTCGCACGTCGCAAGCGGACATTCCTGCGCCGCGGCCGAATCCTCTGCAAACAGGCCAAAGCGAATGAACGTGTTGCCCACGTCGACCGTCAATATATATGCGCACCCATTAAGCATCGTCGGCGCTCCTTTCGTCTGCCCAGCAGTATATCGCCTACCTAAACCAGTCATCCCAAAATGACTAGCTTGCGGCTATACTGGTGCGCGGTCGTTTGCGAGCTCACGCGGCGGCCCTTGGTAACCCGACTTCCCGCGCCGTATCCGTAACGGCGCTCCCGGGGGAAGCGGATATACGCAAAGGAGTTTTATATGAGCAATCCCTCGAACCGCGCTTCGATGCGCGGGCAACTCACGCTGCGCGGCGTCGTCATCGGCGTCCTTGGCTGCGTGATCATCACGGCAAGCTCGGCCTACACCGCCCTCAAGATGGGCGCCCTCCCCTGGCCGATCATTTTCGCTGCCGTCATTTCGCTGTTCTTCCTGAAGCTCATGGGCAACGCCAGCCTCAACGAGGCCAACGTCACCCACACCATCATGTCCGCAGGCGCCATGGTCGCTGGCGGTCTGGCGTTTACCATCCCGGGCGCCTGGATGCTGGGCTATGCCGACCAGATCAGTTGGCTCGACATGTTTATCGTGGCACTCGCCGGCACTATCCTAGGCCTGCTGGCCACGGCACTCATCCACCGTCACTTTATCGTGGACGCCGCGCTTGAGTTCCCCACCGGCAACGCCGCAGCTCAGACCCTGCGCGCGACCGAGGCCGGCGGCAAGACCGGCAAGCAGCTCTTTGGCTCCATGGCCATCGCCGGCATCTACAGCGTGCTGCGCGACGCTCTGGGCATTGTGCCCAGCATGCTGTGCACGCTCAATATCCCCGGCGTGACCTTTGCCATCTACAACTCGCCCATGTTGCTGTCCATCGGCTTTTTGGTGGGCTTCGCCCCCGTCGCGTTCTGGTTTGCCGGCGCGCTGCTGGGCAATTTTGGCATCATCGTCGGCGGCACCGCTGCCGGTCTGTTTGACGTTATGACCGCACAGGGCATCGTCAAGTCCCTGGGTATGGGCCTCATGATGGGCTTTGGCGTCGCCGTCGTCCTCAAGGACATCCTTCCGCAGGTCGCCGGTATCGTCCGCGGCCTCGCCGCCGACAGCTCCACCGACACCGACGAGCAGTCGCTCATCTCGGGCTCCCTTAAACTCGACGCCGGTATCATCGGCCTGGGCGCTGCCGCCATCGCCGTGATCATCGCCATCGTGCTCGACCTTGGCCCCGTTCCGGCCGTCATCGTCACGCTGTTCACCTTTGTCACCACCATCATGAGCGCGCAGAGCTGCGGCCAGACGGGCATCGACCCCATGGAGATCTTCGGCCTCATCGTCATGCTCATCGTTGCCGCCTTCGCGCAGCTCGCTCAGGTCAAGCTGTTCTTTATCGCCGGCATCGTGGCCGTGGCGTGCGGCCTTGCGGGCGACGTCATGAACGACTTCAAGGCCGGCGCCGTGCTGGGCACCAACCCGCGCGCGCAGTGGGTCGGCCAGGCCATTGGCGGCATCGTGGGCGCCCTGGTCGCCGCCGCCGTCATGGTCGCGCTCGTCACCGCCTATGGTCCGGACGCCTTTGGCCCCGACAAGAGTTTTGTGGCCGCACAGGCAAGCGTGGTCGCCACCATGGTCTCGGGCATCCCGAGCGTGCCGTGGTTTGCGGGCGGCTTTATCGCCGGCATCGTCATGTACTGGCTCGGCATTCCGGCCATGATGATCGGCCTGGGCGTTCTACATGTCGCTCACGGCCTTCCTGGGCTCCTGCGTCAAGCTCGCCTACGACAAGTGGGCAGCCCACCGCGATGCCAACGCCGGGCTTTCGGACGAGGAGAAGACCGCCAAGGATGCCGCCTTCCAGGAGCAGGGCCTGGTTGTCGCCAGCGGCCTGCTCGGTGGCGAGTCCATCGTCGGCGTTATCCTGGCGTTTGTCTCTGTTGGCCTGAGCCTGCTGGGCTAAACCAAACAACAACGCACCCGTGCAGAGCGCGGGGTCGGAGACCATCCGGCCCCGCGCTTTTTGTATCTGCCGAAACCCTCGGCAGTACTTGTATGTGGCGTGTCTTCCTTTGCCTGCTCGCCTAAGTTCCATGTCAAGATGACCGCCCCGCCCGTCACGGTGTAGAGTACATGCTGCAAACGCACCCGCGTTCCTACGGCAATACGAGGTGGACATGGAACTCGATAAACAACAGCTCAAGCGACTGCGCGAGCGCCATCATCGGCGCCATGGCATCCGCCCCGCCCACAGCGAGGCCATGGAGAACGCAAGCCGCTTTCTAAAGCAGGCATTCAACATTCGCGAGGGTCGCGCGCCCTACCACGTGATTCGCAAGCGCTTTGTAAACGGGGCGCGGCTGACCGGCTCTCACCTGTGCATCCTCATCATCGCCATGCTCATCGCGAGCATTGGCCTCGATATCGACTCGGACATTGCCATCGTGGGCGCCATGCTCATCTGTCCGCTCATGGGCTCGGTCCTTGCCATGGCATACGGCATCGCCACGCTCGACCGCGAGATTGCCGTCGAGGCCGTCGCCGGCCTCGTGCTGCAGATGGCTTTTTGTCTGATCACGTCCACGCTGTATTTTAAGCTCTCGCCCCTTGGCACCACCACGGCCGCCATCATCGACAATTCGACACCGACTGTGTGGGACCTTGCCGTCGCACTTGCGGGCGGCTTTGCGGGTGGCCTGGGCAACTCGCGCGCCCGGGACCCCGCCACGCTCATCGCCGGCGTGGCCGTGGCGACCGCGCTCATGCCGCCCCTGTGTGCGGCGGGCTATGGCATCGCCATCGCAAGCGGGTCACTGTTTCTCTCGGCGCTTTATGAGTTTGGCATCAACGTGGTCTTTATCGCACTGGCCGCCGAAGCCGTGCTGCTTCTATTGCGCGTGCCGCTCAAGCGCGACCTCAACGGCGACGGCATTGTGACTGCCGAGGAAGATGCCGAGGTCGACGAGCTATCACGCAAGGTGCGCCGCCGCATCATTGTGGGCACGGTAGTCTTTGCCATCCCCTGCATCGTCATGACGGCGGGGTCTATTGGCTCGGCGCAGTCCGGCGTGCAGGACGGCTACGGCGTCACCGAAACCACGCGCGAGCTTGCGGCGGTGCTACCGGGCTTTAAGGACTACACCGTCGCCGTCGAAACCTCGGCTAACGAAGGCGAGGAAGAGGGCATCGTCGAGCGCGAGATTGTCGCCCATGTGACGACAGGCGAGGCGCTTGGGGCACACGACCGTCACGTCGCTCGCAAGCTCATCGACCTCAACGTGCCTGAACTCGATCGCGTGGAATTTGACGTGAAGTGATGCCGGCGCGGGATGAGCGCTCGCACGGACGCAAGTTATGACGAGGCGCAGACGCGATACGGACACGAGCAAATAGAGGGGTTCAGTTCACACCCGCGCCCCGCTCGCCGTTTTATTGCCGTGAATCAAACGTCCGCATCGACATCGCCAGATTCCACTGTAAACGCCGGATCGGTGCTCACCAGATAAAATCGGGTCACCTTAGTATTTCTAATTAGGTAAATCTGCCCCTGATTGCGTCGGCGCGATATATACGCAACGTGAATCGTGCCGAATTCTTCGCCGTTTTCCTTCTTTAATATCAGGATGTTGGGGTCATCCGTACGCTTAAACTGCCCGTCTGTGCAGATTCCGTCTTGATCGACCAGCTGCCATCGACAGCTGTCCTCCTCAAGAAAAGCCAGGGTTTCCCGACTCGTTTTGTCATCCCGATAGTAACCATCAATGGCAAACCCTTCGGAAGCGCATTCCTGCATATAGGACGTTTCCCGGCTTATAGCAAACAGCCCTGTAACGCCCAGGAGCACAGCCAGGCAGACCACTGCAAGGGTTATCGAAATAGCACGGCGACCCATGTTAGCCCAACCGATAGTTGTTTAACTGAGCGCGAAACATACCTGGAACCTCCGATATCAGGGGGAACGTCGCCAGCAGGCTGACGACAACTATGTGTTTCTAACATTAAACACTATGGCTACGACTCGTTGGAGATAGGTTCCATAAACGGACAGTGATATACGTCGAAAGGCCACACTTATCCATTAACCCAGAGTTATGGAGGCCGTTTTTCATATTGCGAGACCGCGGTTTTCGGAAGTGCGGTGAAAAACTGAGCCCCGCCGACCAGACCGACTTTTTTAGCAACAAAACCGCAGGTCACAAGGGTGCAAAAGAGCAGTGTGCTCGGAGATTCGGAGTTTTTCCCCGCACTTCCGAAATCCGAGTCCGCGAAAGGTGCCGACAAGGCCAATTACGCAACATGTATCCAATCAAAACCACCCCTAAAAGGGGTGGTTTGCTCTTAGGGTATAACCCTTGGATTTCCGGCACGCGTCTAAAGGCGCCGGCCCTCACGGGGTTCGGGCCGCGCTGCAGATTGACCCG
>UQEO01000026.1 GCA_900540095.1 uncultured Collinsella sp. | reverse complement strand
GTCGAGAACTAGCTCGCCGGACCAAAGGATGTCGGCCCCGCCAGCCTCAGCCTCGCGGGCCTTCTCGCCCTCGGCGAAGACGGCAACACGAACGGTCTTGCCGGTGCCGTGGGGCAGGGAGATGGAACCACGGATGTTCTGGTCAGCCTTACGAGTATCGATGCCCAGACGGAAGTGGGCCTCGACGGTCTCGTCGAACTTGGCGGTGTCGAGCTCCTTGATGAGCTTGGCAGCCTGAAGGGGGGTGTAGAGCGTGGCGCGGTCGATCTTCTCGGCAGCGGCGTTATAGCTCTTACCATGCTTAGCCATGTGCATTACCTCCTGTGGTTAAACGGGCGTGAGCCCTCCCACATCGTATCGTGTGCCCTATTGCACACATTTAACGGGCGCCCCGCTCGGAGCACCCGTCGTTACCATAAGAAACCGCTACTCAGCGATGGTGACGCCCATGGAACGGGCGGTACCGGCGATGATCTTCTTGGCGGCGTCAATGTCGTTGGCATTGAGGTCCGGCATCTTGATCTCGGCGATCTTGGTGAGCTGCTCCTGGGAGAGCTGACCAACCTTGTCGGCCTGGGGCTTAGCGGAACCAGACTTAAGGTTCAGCTCCTTCTTAATGAGGTGAGCCGCCGGCGGGGTCTTGGTGATGAAGGAGAAGGACTTATCCTCGTAGACAGAAATCTCAACGGGGATAATGTCGCCCTTCTTGTCCTGCGTCTCGGCGTTAAAGGCCTGGCAGAACTGCATGATGTTCACGCCAGCAGCGCCCAGGGCGGGGCCGACGGGAGGAGCGGGGTTAGCTGCACCAGCAGGAATCTGGAGCTTAATGACGTTGGCAACCTTCTTCTCAGCCATGGTCATTCCTTTCGAATCACGAGTGTGAAGTACTTGCTATATCGTAAGCACGCACGTGTTAGAAGCACTCCTGAGATGAGCAGTCACAGAAGAAGCACGCTCGCGCGAACGGACGAAAACTTAAGCGATGACAGCGACCTGGTTAAAGTCGAGCTCGACCGGCGTCTCGCGGCCAAAGATCATCAGCGTGACCTTGAGCTTGCCAGCCTCGGTGTTAACCTCGGAGACCTTGCCATCAAAGTCGGTAAGCGGGCCATCGGTGACGCGGACGGACGTACCGACCTCAATATCAACCGAGGTGCGCTTGGGCGAATCGCCCTTACCGGGACGACGAGTCATCTTGTTGTACTCGTCGCGGGAAAGCGGAGCGGGCTTGCCGTTGCCGCCTAGGAAACCGGTGACGCCAGGCGTGTTACGAACACACGTCCAAGCATCGTCATCCATCTCCATGCGGACCAGGACATAACCCGGGAAGATCTTGGAATCCTTGGTCTCACGCTTGCCACCCTCTTTAATCTCGGTGACGCGCTCCATAGGAATCTCGATATCAAAGATACGGTCCTGCATGCCCATAGTCTCGATGCGATGCTCGAGATCGGACTTAACGCGGTTCTCGTATCCAGAGTAAGTGTGAACGACGTACCAACGCTTAGACATGGTTTAGCCCCTCAATCCAGAGAACAGAGCAAGAGCCTCGCCAAAGCCAGCATCGAGCAGAGCGATGACGACGCCGACGACGATCAGAGAAGCGCAAACAACAACCGAGTAGTTCACGAGCTCCTTCTTATCGGGCCACGTGACACGCTTCATCTCGGACTTGACCGAAGCGAAATACTTCTTGGTGCGGGCGAAGAAACCAGGCTTCTCGTTCTTCTTGGACTTCGCAGCCTTCTCGTTCTTTTTGGCAACGGCCTTCTTGGCCTCAACCTTGGAGTTGGCGGCAGCTTTGTTGGCAGGTGCCGGCTGCTGAGCCTTCTTCTTGTTCTTCTTGTTGGCCATTTGGGTTACCTCCGCGCAATGCGCTTATACATGAGTAAACCGTAAGCCCCCAAGTGGGAGCTTACGGAATAATGACTGGCACGCCAGGAAGGACTCGAACCCTCAACACTCGGTTTTGGAGACCGATGCTCTACCAATTGAACTACTGGCGTATGTGACTAGAGACTAGCGAGTCTCTTTGTGCAGCGTGTGGTGACGGCACCAGGGGCAATACTTCTTGATCTCCATACGATCAGGCATGGTCGACTTGTTCTTGGTGGTCGTATAGTTGCGGCGCTTGCACTCAGTGCACGCAAGAGTAACTAGAGTACGCATGTATCCTGAACCTTTCATTTCCGCCCCGTACGGGCACGAGTTGTTACTTTATCAGCTCCACGTAAGTGCTGTCAATGAAAACCTCGAGTCAATTGGTTCTCGGTGGATCCATTCATATTTGGAACACATCAATGAAGCCATCGAGAGCTAATCGACGGTGCATCCAGGACCATTATCGATCCTCTCGACACCAGCAACGGCTCAATATCCATTGCAGAAAAGAACCCGGCACCCATATAAGTGCCGGGTTCTCTAAGTCAGCTATATCAAAGAGCTAATTTACTCAATGATCGTGGAGACGATGCCCGAACCGACGGTGTGGCCACCCTCGCGGATAGCGAAGCGCAGGCCCTCCTCCATGGCGATCGGGTGGATGAGGTCGCCCTCGATGGTGATGTGGTCACCAGGCATAGCCATCTCGGTGCCCTCGGGGAGCTTGACCGTACCGGTAACGTCGGTGGTACGGAAGTAGAACTGAGGACGATAACCATCGAAGAACGGGGTGTGACGGCCGCCCTCCTCCTTGGTCAGAACGTAGATCTCGCCGGTGAACTTGGTGTGCGGGGTAACCGAACCGGGCTTGCAGAGAACCTGGCCGCGCTCGATGTCCTCACGCTTGATGCCGCGGAGCAGCAGACCGACGTTGTCGCCAGCCTCGCAGAAGTCCATGGACTTACGGAACATCTCGATACCGGTAACGACGGTGTTCTGGGTATCCTTGATGCCGACGATCTCGACGGGCTCGTTGAGCTTGAGCTCACCGCGCTCGACACGGCCAGTAGCAACGGTACCACGGCCGGAGATGGTCATAACGTCCTCAACGGCCATCAGGAACGGGAGGTCGTTGTTACGAGCAGGCGTCGGGATGTACTCGTCGACGGCCTTCATGAGCTCGCGAATGGCGTCCATCCACTTGGCGTCGCCCTCGAGAGCGCCCAGAGCGGAGCCACGGATGACGGGGATGTCGTCGCCGGGGAAATCGTACTCGGAGAGGAGCTCACGGGTCTCCATCTCGACGAGGTCGATGAGCTCGTCATCGTCGACCATGTCGCACTTGTTCAGGAAGACGACGATGTAGGGAACGCCGACCTGACGGGCGAGCAGGATGTGCTCGCGGGTCTGAGCCATGGGGCCGTCGGTAGCGGCGATGACCAGGATAGCGCCGTCCATCTGAGCAGCACCGGAGATCATGTTCTTGACGTAGTCAGCGTGGCCCGGGCAGTCAACGTGAGCGTAGTGACGGGCAGCAGTCTCGTACTCGACGTGGGAGACGGAGATCGTAATGCCGCGCTCGCGCTCCTCGGGAGCCTTGTCGATGTTCTCGAACGCAGTGAAGTCAGCCTTGCAGCCCTCGGTCTCGGAGAGAACCTTGGTGATGGCAGCGGTCAGCGTGGTCTTGCCGTGGTCGACGTGACCAATGGTGCCGATGTTAACATGCGGCTTAGTGCGCTCAAACTTCTCTTTGGCCATAAAGCCCTCCTCTAAACAGGTCGTCCCCGGACGGGACTTTGCCTTTATACCATAGTGGCCTCTCAACATACTATTGAGAAGCCACCGTGTTACCTATGGTAGCGGTGACTGGATTCGAACCAGTGACGCCACGGGTATGAACCGTGTGCTCTAACCAACTGAGCTACACCGCCGGATGGAGCCTGCAACCAGACTTGAACTGGTGACCTCTTCGTTACCAACGAAGTGCTCTACCGACTGAGCTATACAGGCACTTGACGGGTGGGAGCTATAGGATTCGAACCTATGTAGGCAGAGCCAACGGGTTTACAGCCCGTCCCCATTAACCACTCGGGCAAACTCCCAATCGTTCAAGTATCCGCAGGTCCTTTGGTCTTTTGGACCGCCGCCCCCGCGAACGAAAAAGATAATACGATGCAACCTTGGGGGCTGTCAACGAAAACCTCTAGATACACGGTTCCGGGCGTATCTATATAGCCGTGACCTGCGGTTTTATTGAGTTTGGATATGAAGGACAGTGGTTTT
The DNA here is from genome assembly GCA_900540095.1 of uncultured Collinsella sp. Taxonomy (GTDB): domain Bacteria; phylum Actinomycetota; class Coriobacteriia; order Coriobacteriales; family Coriobacteriaceae; genus Collinsella. The sequence continues at coordinate 18,543 of UQEO01000026.1, read as the reverse complement.
GGATACTGAGGTGACGTTTCCCAAGGTAACACTTTGCTGTAGTGGAGTACACCTTCAGGATCGAACTTCGATAACGGCTTATTTGCACCTATATATAGGTCGAGATCGGGCTTCCACGCCACGATCGAGCGTGGATTATCTCCCACTTTTAGCGCGGCTCTAAGGCCAAAGTGGCAGATTATCCACGTTCATTCTCCAGGCGAGAGAACTGTAAAGCCGCAACTACTCGGGCCAGGCCAAAGTAGACCCATAGAGCGGCTCCCCCTTGGTGCAGGGGTAGCGACTCAAGTAACACGACGATAGCAAGTCGAAAAAATAAGTCATGGCGTATTTCGAATAAACGCCGAGTCGGTCAATTCCGTTTCCCGCATTACCAAGACGATATACACGGTCAAAAGACCTCGATTTGTCATCGTTGCTAAACGCAGTAATTAGAATCTTCCTGCCCGAACGGCAATCAAGATACTCACGCGCCTGTGACGCAAATAGCCCGGAGACCGATACGAGAATTATCAATGACTGCGAAGCGTCTCCCATGTTTTTCAATTCCGCGACGTTAGCCCCAGCAACTATGCGAACTATCTTGCCCGCATAAAACATTTCCTGCTGAAATCGTACGAGATTGGCGCTCACATTATTGGTGCACCAGATTTCAACGTTTTTATGGCCATCAATTTCGTCGACAAGATGCTTAATAGCGATATCGGACACGCCGCTTTCAACCTCAGCGAACATCTCGATCATGCGAACGTCGAGCTCTGCCCTGTACTCCTCGTAGCCAAATTCCTCCTCTCGATGGCTTAAGTCACTTGGAAAGACTGACTGAGTAAATGATTCTTTCAAATCGCTAAGAGACTGGTAGCCCAATCGATTACAGAAACGACGAACAGCGGAACGGGTCACGAATGCATCGCGGGTTATTGCGGCAACATTGATTTCGCTCGAACGCCTAATGTGAGCGATGAGATATCGAGCGATGGCGGCATCGTTTGACCCAAACTCGCTGTTGATGATGGAGCTAATGCGATTGAGCACATCGAAGTCATTGATATTCACGTGATCCCTCTTTCCGCTCTCCTCGAAATCATGATTCATTTATTGAATCAAACAGCTTTGGTCGTTCTCCTATGATTCAAATCAGTTGACGTCATCTTAATCATAATTTCGCCACACGTATCCACCGTGTTGAATGATGGAAAGGGGATTCATGGGCAACGTGAACAACATGCCGTTTCTCTGGGGTTCCGCCACGGCGTCTTATCAGTGCGAGGGTGCCTGGAACGAAGACGGCAAAGGCCTTGGTGAGTGGGATTTCTTTAGCCACACAAGCAATAAGAACATCAACCATGTTGACGGTGATGTATCTTGCGACTTCTACCATCGCTATGAAGAAGATATCCGCATGATGAAAGAAGGCGGACAAAACACCTATCGCTTCTCTCTTTCATGGAGTCGAATCATCCCCACCGGTATCGGCAAAGTGAATGAAGAGGGTATCGATTTTTATAATCGGGTCATTGATTGCTGCCTCGAAAATGGCATAGAGCCCAACGTTACGCTGTTCCATTACGATCTGCCATTCACGCTTGCTTGCAAAGGCGGATGGCTGAACAACGACATGGCAGAGTGGTTCTGCAAATACGCCAAGATTTGCTTTGAGCGCTTTGGAGACCGCGTCAAAATCTGGGCTACCGTTAACGAGCCGCATTTCTACAGCTACTGCGTAAACATGTTGGGCAACTATCCCCCCAATCGATCGCTCGATGTTCAGTCGTACATGCAGTTTCAGTACAACCTGATGCGCGCAAGCGCACTCGCAGTCCGAGCATATCGTCAAATGGGCTACGACGGCATCATCGGCGCCGTCCACGATGGCGGCGTTGTCGAACTCGACCCGGCAACCGAGCACCCCGATGACGTATTTCGATACGCAGACTTTTTCGCCAATCGCATGATTCTGGCACCAGCGCTTCAGGGTCAACTGCCGCCAGAAATGGACGAAATCCTTGAAAAACTTGGCGTCTCGCTCTATCGATCCCCAAATGACGTAGAAGAATTCAGCGACGGTAAAGTCGATTTTATTGGACTCAACGTGTATTGCCGAGAGTATGTAACCGACTGGCACGGTGGAGAGCTTGCCGTTTCGGCGAACAATAAGGGCGGTTCGAGCAAAAAGGTCGAAGGAAAATGCATTGCGCCCTTGTTTGAAAGCGCCCGCGACAGCAATGTTCCCCGCAATAAATGGGGCCGCGAAATACTCCCAAGTTGCATGTATTCAACCATCATGGATGTCCACGAGCGCTATGACGCGCCCCGCATCTTTATTACGGAAAACGGACATGGCGCCTATGAGCAACCAGACGCAGACGGAATGATCCACGATGATGACCGCATCGAGCTTCTGGGCCAGTTCATCGAGCACATGATGAGGGCTAAGCGCGACGGCGCGCGCGTTGAGGGCTACTACCTCTGGTCGACGATGGATCTGTATAGCTGGATCAACGGCTACGAAAAACGATACGGACTTGTCCATATCGACTTCGAGAACAATCTGGAGCGCACCCCCAAAAAGAGCTGGTATTGGTACCGAGACCTTATCTCGAAGTATCAGGAGCAGGAAGGTTAGGAGAAAGAGATGAAATATCAGGCAATGTCCGAAACAGTCCTAAAGGCTGTTGGCGGCAAAGAGAACATTACATCGGTAACTCATTGTGCGACGCGCCTTCGCATCGACGCACGAGACACCTCGATCATCGATCTCCAGCTCGCCAAATCGGCCGACCAGGCGCTCGGGGCAGTAGTCAGCGGTGGCCAGCTTCAGGTGATCATCGGCCCCAACGTCACCGAGGCTTACAACGACTTCCTCGACTTCGCGGGAATCGAAGTCGGCGGTGGCACGGTTGCCGACGATGCCCAAACCGCCAAAGACCTTGCAGAAGGCATTAAAAGCGGTAACACCGCCATGGGCTTGATTGAGAAATTCGGGAACGTCTCTGCACAGGTATTCATGCCCATCGTCCCGGCGCTCATCGTTGGCGGACTCATTCTTTCGATCAAGAATCTCCTGGTCAATTATTATGGATTGAGCACCGATAGCGGAACCGCCCAGGTTCTGCTGGCGATCTTCAGCGCCTCATTTAGCTTCCTGCCCGTTTACCTCGGCTATCAGCTCGCCGCCGTCATGAAGATGCAGCCTATCATGGGCGCACTGCTGGGCGCAATCATGATTAGCTCGTCTATTAGCGGTGCTGAGGGTCTCGACTTTCTTGGCATCCCCATCCCGACGAATGACTACTCGAGCACGGTGGTGCCAATCGTACTGGGCGTTGTGTTCATGTACTTTGTTGATCGCGGTCTTCAGAAAATCATCCCCGACATTACCAAACTGTTCTTGAAGCCGCTGCTCACCATGTTCATCGTCGTGCCTGTTGAGCTGATTATCCTCGGCCCCGCCGGCAGCATGATGGGCTACGCGCTGAGTGATGCCGCCACGTGGCTCATGGATAACGTGGCATTTATCGCTACTCCAATCCTTGCAGCCCTTAACCCCTATTTTGTCATGCTCGGTCTTGATAAGGCCTACATCGCGATCGAAGTTACGAGCTTGGCGCAGCTCGGCTGGGCGCCCATCATCTTTGGCTTCATCTCAAACCTCTGCATTGGCGGCACGAGTCTCGCCTTGGCAACTGCAATGAAAGGCAACAAGGAGAAGAGAGGTATGGTCACCACGGTTGCCGTCACCGCACTCTGTGGCGTAACTGAGCCCGCATTTTACGGCTGCCTCATCGAGCGTCCCCGCCTGCTTGTCGGCACGGCAATCGGCGCCCTCTGCGCGGGACTCCCTGCAGGTATCTTCGTCCTGAAGGAGTATGTTGCGGGAGCATGCCCCGGTCTTCTTTCTGCGCTGATCTTTATCGCTCCCGATGGATCCATGGGCAACTTCGTACTGGCGTGCGTTGTCGCCGTCATCGCCATCGTCGTCTCGTTCATCGCTGCACGCGTGATCATCAAGAAGAATCCCAACTATATTGAGTAGATGCCCGCTGCTTGCATTGGGGACATCCTCGGCAGACCATTAGCAAGAACCCAAGAAGTCCCTTAGGAGCTCGATTAATCCATTCGGATTCCTCAGGCACAAACGACCCCGATTCCACAATGAAATCGGGGTCGTCGTTTCTAAAGCCTTCGATAGACAATCGGTGTTTACCTTAGCTCCCTATCCAAGTTAATTATCCACGCTCGTTCTCCGGTCGGAAGATTTTCTTCTCTCGCGTGTCCAGAAATCCACGCTCGAGCAGAACATCCAGGTCCGTACCCGCCCTTGTCTCGATCTGTAACAGCAAGAGGCCTATTCCGCTTCTACATGTTACAGATCAAGATATTCCTAAAACACCCTAAGTTTCATCTCAATCTGTAACAGTTAGATGCCAAATATCGGTCTTGGTGTTACAGATTTAGACAAACTGGAGGACGAGACAAACCAAAAACGGGATGGGCGCTAACCCGATGGCGCACCACCTAAATAGAAACGGGCCCTGTCCCACAAGGAAACAGAGCCCGAAACTCTCATGGAGCCAGTGACAGGAATCGAACCTGCAACCCACTGATTACAAATCAGTTGCGCTACCGTTGCGCCACACTGGCACACTTGGCGCTTTCACGCGAAGCGAGTTAAGAATAAAGGAATTGCGGACGGGGCGCAACAGGCCGCACGGCGTTATACAAATATGCAAAATCCAGCAACAACGCGTACCAGGCCCGTTCATTTCTGTCAGTGCGCCCTCAATCTTAAAACCCTTCGCCAGAACGAATAGTTTTAATTACAATTGCTATATATAAAACTATTCGTTCTGGCGAAGGGTTTCGCGATGCTTACTACCAAAGAAGCCGCCGAGCTGCTCGGCATCACTCCGCGCAGGGTGCAGGAGCTCATAAAAAACGGAGCACTTGAGGCCCGCAAGGCTTCTGGTGTATGGCTCATCGACAAAGACAGCGTCGACACGCGACTCCGTTCCGTGACCAAAACGGGGGGACGTCCCCGCCGCGGCCACGGTAAGAGCGAGATCGCGTTCACCCTCATGAATCGCACGCACGAAGTCGCTCAGCTGGTCTACAGCACATCGCGAAAAGACTTTACCCATATCGGCGCCGACATCGATTACGCCCACGCCCCTATTGGAGTATTTGGCCCTAATAGCCCCATATCGCTCGACTCTTTCCGCACTTGGTGGCGTGGCCGCGGTATCCCGCTCGCACGCATTCGGCTAGCCTCCCTGCTTGCAGAAGCCGCAGTTGATGTTCCCGATGAACTCGTACAGCGAAATCTTGGCCTCTCCTTATCCGACCAGTATTGGATTAGGCCCCAAGACTCCGGTCTCGCGTGGAAAGATATCAATTTCTTCAATAATGCTTTTGATGACGTCTCGCTAACCATTGCACCCTTCGCCCCAGAGGGCAAGGCAGCTGCTGCCAAGCCCGACAACACCTCGGACGGCAATCTTCAAAAGTACTGGACATGCGAGGGTGACCGTCGAATCCTCCACAAGGCAGGTGCGCATCTAAACCAGGAACCCTATAACGAGATGGTGGCGACCGCACTCCACCGTCACATCCTAAACGCCTGCGATTATGTGCCTTACTCGCTCGAGGGCACGGGCACTTCCGCCCTGAGCATATGCGATGTCTTCTTAACTGATGAAGAAGAGTATGTCCCTGCGTTCTATGTAAACCAGCACGCAAACGCAGATGAACGACTAACCGACTACGAGCGATACGTAGCAAACTGCGAGGAGCTCGGGGTGACAGGTGTCAAGGATGCCCTTGACCGCATGATCGTGTGCGACGACATCATCGCCAACTACGATCGTCATTGGCGTAACTTTGGCCTTGTGCGAAACGTAAACACGCTAGCCTGCAGACCTGCCCCTATCTTCGATTCGGGTTCATCGCTCTGGTGCAACATATCTCTAGAGGAGCTTCGGGCAGGAGAGCACAGTTTTGCCAGCGCGCAGTTCCATTCAAGTCCCGCGAAACAAATGTTGCTTGTTGAGGATATGAACTGGTTTGACGGGGACAAACTCGAAGGTTTTGTCGACGAGGCGATCGAGATTCTGTCTAAAAACGATGCCCTAGCAGCGAGACTGCCTTATCTAAAAGAGGCGCTAACGTGGCGCCTCGAAAGAATGATCAACATCGCTGAATGGAGTTAACGAGGCAGCATCGCCCCGCCAACTCCCCTACCTCCCGCGGAGGGCCTTGAGCTTGGCCAAGGCATCGGGGCTCAGGCGGCTGCCCAGGGTCATCTTGATCTGGGGTGCTTCCTCGGCCTCATGCACGTCGTTATCGATCTGTTTGATCTCGTCCACCAGCATACGGCTCGAGATGCGCGTGACGCCCTTACCCATGACGACAGCCTGGATCGTGCCGTCACTCGATACCACGGAGCACGCGCGGCCTTCCTCACGTGCCTCGATGCAGAGCTTCTGCACCACGGTATCGGCAGAGACGCCCGTCGGCGAAAACTCGATGCGCACGCCGCGGGCCGGCAGGTTGGGGCGCTCGTTGGAGATATTGCCCGCGCCGTCGAACACGATCACGGCCTCGTAGCGGCCCTGGGCAAACGCGGCAACGTCGTTGATGAGAGCGGTGCGCGCCATATCGTGAACGTCGCTGGAATACGGATCGTCGGAATGGTCGTACACGAGCTTTTCGTAGCGCGGCGTGCAGTGAATCACGTTGTAGCCGTCGACCACCAGCAGCTCGGGCTTATTGGAGTGCACCGTCGAGACCGGATCGGCGATGGCCTGCGCAAACGCATTGCCGCCCACGCCATAGGTCGCGGCCGAAACAATCGGCTTGGCCGAGCCCTCGCCAAAGCGCTTGGCCTTGGACTTGGCGCGGTTCTTCTTGGACATGCGCTACTCCTCCCCCATAAGCTCGCCGGCGTTGCGGCGCAGCCACTCAAAGCACAGCGCCGTGGTCGCCTGGGCAACATTGAGGCTCTCGGTCATGCCGCGCTGGGGAAGCTTGGTTAAAAAGTCACATTTCTCGAGCACCAGGCGCGAGATGCCGTCGCCCTCGGAACCCATGACGAGCGCAACGCGGCCCTCGAAGGGGGCGTCCCAGCAACTGCCCTCGGCGTGCTCGGAGGCTCCACCCACCCAAAAGCCGGCGGCCTTGAGGTCGTCGAGTGCACGGGCGATATTGGGAACCTGTGCGATGGACAGATGCATGACGGCGCCGGCAGAAGTCTTGTAGCTGCCGACGGTCACACCGGCGGCACGCTTGTTGGCAATGACGACGCCCGCCGCGCCCACGACCTCGGCAGAGCGCACGATGGCGCCAAAGTTGCCGTCGTCGGTCACATGGTCGAGCACCACGACAAGTGCCGGGCCGTCACCCGCGCGGTCGAGGATATCGGCAACATCGGCATAGGGAAAGTTGCCCACCTCGAGCGCAATGCCCTGGTGAGCGCCATGGCTCGACAGGGCATCGAGCTGCGCGCGCGGCACATACTTAATGCGGACACCCGCGGCGTTGAGGTCGTCGACCAGGCGCGACAAGGCGGCATCGCGCTCCCCGCCCTCGGCAATAAGTGCGCACTTGATGGGAAAACCAGTGCGTAGCGCCTCGGCGGCAGCACGACGACCTTCGATAAACTCGCCCTTGGGAGCCTGGACAGCGTCGCGGTTGCGATCGCGCTGCGGACGTGCGGCCTGGGTGCGATCGCGCTGGCCCTTGGGAGCGGCAGCGCGGTCATTGCGGCGAATCGGACGCGAGCCAGCATTGAGGATATGTGCCGCGGGGGTCTTTGCGGGAAACCGAGCGGGAGCCAGAAGCAGCTTGCTTGCCGCCACGAGGCGCACGCTTGCGATTGTCGGCCATAAGACGGCCTCCTTAAATAGATAACGAACAAGAATCGACCGTCCGAGCCACGGCACCTTGCCTTTCAATCGTCGGGCATGACCACCAGGTCTATGCCCTCCTCTTTCAAGGCAATCTGCCGCACCTCGAACGGTCGACAAATACTAGAGAGTCTTAATACGGGTGCCCGCGGCAGTATCCTCAATGGTGAGGCCCAGGTCCTTGAGCTGGTCGCGGATGGCATCTGCCAGATCCCAGTTCTTGGCGGCACGGGCCTCGGCACGAGCCTCGAGAATCTTGGCAGCGGCCTCGTCCACATCGTCGCCCGTGTAGGCAACCAAGCCGGCGGCAACGCCCAGCAGACCCAGCGGCAGCTCGACCTTGGGCTCGGGAAGTTCAACGCCAAACGCATCGAGCAGCTCGGCCAGCGTATCGGCGGCAGCCAGGACTGCGGCCTTGTCGGCAGCATCGCCCGCCTGCTCCAGATACTGATTGCACTCGGTGACAAAGCCAAAGACGGCACCCATGGCACCGGCGGTGTTAAAGTCGTCGTCCATGCACTCCTTAAAGGCGGCACGAGTCTCGGCGGCCTTGGCGGCAAACGCCTCGGCGGCAGCCTCATCGGCATCGGCCGTCGCGTGGTTCGCAGCCCAACGCAGGTTCTCGACCGTACCGGCGATACGTGTGAGCGAATTCTCGGCGCCCTCCAGGCGCTCCCAGGAGAAGTCGAGCGGTGAGCGATAGCTCGTCTGCAGCATCAGCAGGCGCAGGGCCGCGGCAGAGTGCTGCTCGAGCACCTCGGCCAGCGTAAAGAAGTTACCGAGCGACTTGGACATCTTCTCGCCGTCTACCAGCAGCATGCCCGTGTGCATCCAGGTGTTGGAGAAACCCTGGTGCCAGGCGCAGGTGGCCTGGGCGCACTCGTTCTCGTGATGCGGGAAGGCCAAGTCGGAGCCGCCGCCGTGAATGTCGATCGGAGTGCCCAGATAGCGGTGCACCATGGCGGCGCACTCGGTGTGCCAACCGGGACGGCCCTCGCCCCAGGGGCTCGGCCAGCTGGGCTCGCCGGGCTTGGCGGCCTTCCACAGGGCAAAGTCGAGCGGGTCGTTCTTGTCCTCGTTCTCCTCGATGCGCGCACCGACCATAAGGTCATCGATGTTGCGGCCCGAGACCTGGCCGTAGTTGGGATCGCTGCGCACGGCAAAGTACACATCGCCGTTATCGGCCGCGTAAGCGTGGCCCTGCTCGATAAGCGTCTTGATCATGGCGATCATGGGACCAATCTCTTTGGTGGCGCGGGGACGCACATCGGGATCGAGCACGTTGGCAGCGCGCATGACGCCGATGAACTTGTCGGAGAACTCCGTCGCAACCTCGGCAGCCGTACGGCCTTGCTCGTTGGCGCGCTTGATGATCTTGTCATCGACATCGGTGAGGTTCTGGGCAAACGTGACCTCGTAGCCGCTCGCGATGAGCCAGCGACGAATCACGTCAAAGCTGATGAACGTGCGGGCATTGCCGATGTGGATGTTGTCGTAGACCGTGGGGCCGCACACGTACATGCGGACCTTGCCGGACTCGATGGGCTGAAACTCTTCCTTTTTATGGGTAGCGCTGTTATAGATACGCATTCGTTACTCCTTAACGGTTTTCTGTAGCAGGCAGACGGCCCAGGCGCCGATTCCCTCGCCCTGGCCTTCCCAACCGAGCTTTTCGGTCGTAGTGGCGGCGACGCCCACGTTTTCGACGTCAACGCCCAGGGCATGGGCAAGGTTGGCGCGCATGGCATCGCGGTGCGGGGTGATCTTGGGTTGCTGACAGGCAATGGTGCAATCGGCATCGACAAACTCGAAGCCCAGCTCGCGCGCATAGCCCATCACGCGAGCGAGCAGCACCATCGAATCAGCACCCTCATAGGCGGGGTCGGTATCGGGGAATAGCTTGCCGATGTCTCCCCCGCGGCAGGCGCCCAGAATGGCGTCGGCCAAGGCGTGCGCGAGCACATCGGCATCCGAGTGGCCCAGCAGACCGCGCTCGTAGGGAATATCGACACCGCCGATGATACATCGACGCCCCTCCACCAGACGGTGAACGTCGTAGCCATGGCCAATGCGCAGGTTACTGAACATGGGGAAGGTCCTCTCCCTCGGCCATGCGGCCGAGCAGAATCGCGGTTACGGGACGCAGGTCCTCGGGCACCGTCACCTTAAGGTTATCGCGCGGGCTCTGGACGCAGCGGACGCGTCCTCCCATGCGCTCGACCAGTGACGAATCGTCCGTACCGATAAAGCCCTCGGCAATCGCCGCGGCATGGGCGCGCTTCATGGCGTCGACACTAAAGATCTGCGGCGTCTGCGCGGCCCAGTACAGCTCACGCGGCGGCGTCTCGACGATGTTGTCGCCATCGACGATCTTGAGCGTGTCGATGGCAGGCTGGCCGCACACGACACCATCGAGGGCACGGTCGCTCACGAGCACGTCGATAGCGTGGTCGATGGCCTCGGTCGTAATGAGCGGACGAGCGCCATCGTGAATGGCAACGTATTCAAAGCCCGCCGGAGCCGCATGCACGCCGGCACGGGTGGAATCCTGACGGGTATCGCCGGCATCGGCAAAGCTGATGGGCGTGTCATAGTCAAACGGGTCGATGGCCAGGCGGCGCATCTCGGCACGGCGCTCGGCAGGACAAACCACGACGATGTGGCCGACCTTATCGCTACGATCGAACGCGCGGATGGACCAGCTCATGAGCGGACGGCCCGCCACGTTAACGAGCTGCTTGCCGCCGGGATTTCCAAAGCGCTGGCCGCTGCCGCCGGCAACGACCACGGCGCATACGGGCGCCATTATGCGTTCCCCTGTTTGGTGCCCTTCATGCGGTACAGCGAGTCCGCAAGAATGGCAGGGTTGTTGACGCCAAAGTCGCCCAAGCGCTCCGGATCCTCGCTGATGTCGTCCATGAGCTCCTGCAGCGAGCCATACTCGTCGACGATCTTCTCGGCCACGCCGTCGCGCACGACGGACACGCGCGAAAGCGTGCGCAGGCCCAGCGGTGTCATGACGGAGTCCTCGTCCAGGTCGTCGTAACCCAGAACCGCCGCCACATGCTGCGGGTCGGACAGGTCCTTAGGCGTCATGCGAGTGAGCTCGGCGCGAATCTTCTCGGCGTTTGCCTCGGAGGAATCGCTTGCGTAGTCGCGGATCATCAGGTCGTATTCGGTATCCATGCTGGAGCCCGCGAGCTGCTCGAGCTGCATCTGCACGAGCTTGCCCTGGTTACCCAGCTTGACGATGCAATCCTTAAGCTCGGTCTTTGCCTGTTGCATGATCTCGAAACTCGAGAAGATGCCGGTGATGTCGGCGAGCGTAACGTAGTCGTCGAGCTCAAGGGCCGTCAGGCGCAGCAGGGAGCGATCGAGCGATTGACGGGTGGTCTGGAGCGTGGCGACGAGCTGATTGACCGAGCTCATGATGGTGGTGACGGGCTGAATCTCGTAGCTCTTGCCGTGAACGTACACGTTAACGACGGCACGACGGGCCGAGACCGAGATCACGATGGCGTCCGTGAGCACCGACATGCGAGCGGCGGTACGGTGACGCATGCCCGTCTCACTCGTGGCGAGCGAGGGGTCGGGATTGAGGTGGAAGTTGGCGCGCAGGATCTGGGTGAGGTCGCCGTCGATGACGATGGCACCGTCCATCTTGGAGAGCTCGAACAGACGGTTCGAGGTGAACGAAATGTTGAGCGGAAAGCCGTCGTTACCGGCAGCGAGCACGTTTTCGGTGTCGCCGACGCAGATAAGGGCGCCCAGGTGACCGGCGATGATCATGTCGAGGGCGGTGCGGATCGGCTGACCAGGTGCCGTCAGGCGGATTGCCTGTTCCATACGCTTTTGCAGCTCGTTCTTATCCAAGGCATCGCTCCCATCGTATACGCTCCATAAACGCTAAGTAGTTTCTCACGGTTTGTCCCTGCGGCGCTTGCGAAATCCGATGCTTACAGAATGAGCGAACACCGCTGAGAGCCCAACCCAAATGAGCTACTTGTTGTGGTAGCATCGGGATTCACATGAATGAGGGAGTAGTCGCGTGACCGGGTTCGCCTCCGGTGGCGCGGCAAGTCAACATACTGGCCGAAACGGTCTGGCTTGCCTTAATGAACGAGACTCGTGGTTGTGCGCGCAGCGCGTACGCCACGGGTCTTTTTTGTTATTCCCCCAAGAGGTACACGCGGGCCCGCCCGCAGAGAGGGAGCCAGACTATGGGACTCGCAGAGCTCGTGCTGCTCGTCGTTGGCCTTTCGATGGACGCCTTTGCCGTTTCCATCTGCAAGGGTCTCGGCATGAAAAAGATCAACCTTAAGGTCGCCGTAGTGCTCGGCCTGTTCTTTGGCGGCTTTCAGGCCGGCATGCCCGTAATCGGATGGGCGCTTGGCAGCCAGTTTATGGGCATCATCGGCCCCATCGACCACTGGATCGCCTTTATCCTGCTCGCCTTCATCGGCGGCAAAATGCTGTGGGAGGCCTTTATCGAGGACGAGGATGAAGGCGACGGCAAGGATGCCGAAAAGATTGACCTGGGCGAGTACCTGATCCTCGCCATCGCCACCTCAATCGACGCCTTAGCCGTGGGCATCTCATTTGCCGCGCTCTCGGTCGACATCGTGCCCGCTGTATCGCTTATAGGCATCACAACGTTTATCTTCTCCGTCGCCGGCGTGGCGATTGGCCACACCTTTGGCGCGCGCTACGAAAAGCCCGCCACCATCGTGGGCGGCGTTGTGCTTATCCTTATCGGGCTTAAGATCTTGCTGGAGCACCTGGGGATTTTGGTGCTGTAAAACACCCTTCAAAACTAAACGTCCGGGCAAGGCCTCATGCAGAGTTTTGCATGAAGCCTTTTCATGCAGACTTTTGCATGTCATACTAGGATGCAAAAGTCTGCACGTTAGGAGATCGCCGTGGATACCCTTCCCATCACCACACCGCGCCAAGCTGGCATCTACGTGCGCCAGGCACGCGAGGCGCAGGGAATCACCCGTGCGGCCCTCGCTAAAAAAGCCGGTGTTTCGGAGCGCCTGCTCGCATCGCTCGAGCTAGGAGACGCCACCGGCATTCGACTCGACAAGCTGCTGGCGATTTTCGACGCTCTTGAACTGGCGCTCGCAGCACAAGGGGATATAAGCGAAACGAAAAATGAGCACCCAGTCGACGCCCCGCATGCTGATCAACCTTGCAGCACCTCCAGACGCCATCACGCTCAACGTCTTCATCATCGCAACCGTCGCAGCACAACCATTCCGGCTCTTGCAGATACCCCCCTTACGTCCGAGCTCTACGACAGGGCCTTCGCCGATTTCGCCATGTCCAATCTCGGAGTCTCGATTGCCGCAAACGCATCTAGCCAAACCATGCCCGAAGGGAAATAGCCAATGGCCAGAACATCACTTCGGACCATTATTTGCGGCGTGCCTGCTGGAACGCTCGCGCAAGATGAGAACGGTCTTATCAGCTTTACCTACGATCATGACTATGACGGGCCAGCCCTATCGACCAACATACCCGTATCGAATCGCACATACGGACAACAGGTCATGAATCCGTACCTGTTTGGCCTTCTACCCGACAGCGAGGACCAACGAAAAACGATTGCCGCCGAATTCGACGTTAGGCCCAACAATCCCGTTGCGTTGCTCAGCCATATCGGACTCGACTGTCCGGGCGGAGTGCAGTTTTGTGCCGAAGAAGATGCCGACGCCGTCCTGCATCGCGCTGGCGAATACCGCCCTATAGACGACCACGAAATTGCTCTTCGTCTCAAGTCGATCAGAGATGACCGCGATGCATCGTGGATGGGTCTAGATGAAAGTTGGTCACTTGGAGGCAACCAGGGCAAGTTCGCGCTCGCGTTCATAAACGACCGCTGGTGCGAATGCATGGGCTCCTCGCCCACGACGCATATTTTCAAAAATGGCGTTATCGGATTTAAACTCGAGGCTCTCAATGAGTTTGTCTGCATGAAAAGCGCCCAGCGCGCCGGCATCGCAACGGCAAACGTCGAATATCGTATGTTTGAGGACGAACCTGCCCTCATTGTTGAGCGCTATGACCGCGCGAAAGTCAAAGACGGAACGATCAGGCGCCTACATCAAGAAGACCTCTGTCAGGCACTTGGGGTGATGCCCGCCCAAAAGTACACGGCAGACGGCGGCCCGACCACACGCGACATTCAAGAGCTCCTCGTAAATACGAGCCACCATCAACTTAACCTGTATCTGTTTACGCAGATACTTTTCTTTAACGCCATCATCGGCGCACCGGATGCGCACGCGAAAAACTATTCCCTGCTCCTTGGAAACGACGGCGCAGCCATGATGGCTCGAATGTACGATGTCGCGTCGGGTTTGGCGTATGAGCGCATGCGCCGCCGGGCGCGCCTTGCCATGAGCGTTGGCGGCGAAAATCGTGTGGGGTGCATCGGTCCAGGCGCTATCCGCCGATACCACGGTATGGGCGACCCCACGCTGGAGGCGACGCTCACCGATGCCGGGCTATCCGAGAAGTTTTGCTTTGCGACCATGATGGACCTCGCCTACGAGGTGCCCATTTGCATGGAAGAGGTCATGGACGAATACGCCGACCTGCCCGGCATGGCGGACCTGCGCGAGCATATGCTCGGCCCCGTCCGCGAAAACTGCCAGCGCGCCCTCGACCTCATCAAGGCGGATATGGGCTAGGTGTCCATAATCTCCCATTTCCCAAAAGAAGAGAGGGGGCACCCGTCGCAAAAGCTCGGGTGCCCCCTCACGTAATGTCATTTGCAATCCGCTAGCACGTGGCTCGGACTGCTGCTAGCGCAACCTTTACGCGGCAAGGCGCTTGAGGACGTCGATGAGCAGCTCGTAGAAGCGCTCGGCAGAAGCAAGCTCCATGCTCTCGTCCGGAGTGTGGACATCGGAGAGCGTCGGGCCCACGGCGATGGCGTCCAGGCCGTGCAGGGCCTCGGCAAACAGGCCGCACTCAAGGCCGGCGTGAATGGACTCGATGCGCAGCTCGGAGCCAAAGAGCTCGCGATAGCTCTCGACAAAGACGTCGCGGACCGGCGAATGCTCGGCATAGCTCCAGCCGGGATACTCGAACTCAAACTTGGCGTCGAAGCCCAGGACATCGGCGAGCGTCTGCAGGCGGTCCTTGAACTCGTTCTGCAGCGAGGTGATCGAGGAGCGCGGGGACAGCATAATCTTGACCTGGTCGTCAGAGGTGGCAACCACACCGATGTTGGAGGAAACCTCGACGGAGCCGTCGGTGGCGACGTTGCGGCGAATCACGCCGTTAGGGGCAAGACGCAGGGCGCGGATGAGGGCAAGCGCGGACTTCTGGTCCATAGCCTCGACCTCAGCGTTATCGGCAATCTCGACGGTGCAGGTAAAGCCGGGGTCGAAGACCTCGAGCTCGGCAGTGACGTCGGCGATGATGCCCTTTGCGATCTGGGCCGCGGCCTCGGCGGCAGCGTGATCAGCGTAGACCAGCTCGGCCTTGCACTCACGGTTGATGGCGTTGTCCTTGGTGCCGCCGTTAAAGCTAACGATGGCGGGCTCGCCGGCAACCATCAGGCGGTCGATGATGCGGGCCATGATGAGGTTGCCGTTGCCGCGCTCCAGGTGGATATCGCTGCCGGAGTGACCACCCAGCAGGCCGGAGATGTCGAGCGTGAGGGTGCTACCGGTCTTATGCTCGCGCACGATCGGGCAGGTGTAGGTAACGACGACGCCGCCGGCGCAACTGACGGTGGCAACGCCCTCTTCCTCGGAGTCGAGGTTGATCATGGTGCGGGCGCTAATCTGGGACTTGTCGAGCGTCTCGGCGCCAACCAGGCCAGTCTCCTCGTCGGTGGTGAATACGCACTCGAGGGCGGGGTGAACGATCGAATCGTCATCGAGAACAGTGAGCATCAGAGCGACGGCAATACCGTTGTCGGCGCCCAGAGTGGTACCGTTAGCGGTGAGGACGCCGTCCTTGACGACCAGGTCGATACCATCAGTCGTAAAGTCGTGCTCAACGGAGCCCAGCTTGTCGCACACCATGTCGATGTGGCCCTGCAGCATCACGGTCGGGGCATTCTCGGCGCCGGCAGATGCGGGCTTGCGAATGATGACGTTGTAGACCTCGTCCTGATACACATCGAGACCGCGCTCCTTGGCAAACGCGACCAGGAAATCGCTGATGCCCTTCTCGTTGCCAGACCCACGGGGGATCGCGCTGACCTCCTCAAAGAAATGGAACAGCTGGGCGGGCTCGTAGCCGGTAATCTTGTAGTCCATGGTGCCTCCTTGGCGCAACTGGTTAGACAGTAAGACATGCGACTTGTATATTCCCAGACTTTGCGTGCATAAACCAGTCGAAAACGCCGAGCGCCCTCGCATCATCGGCTAACGGTGGACCGTATAGCGTAACGGTCACAACTTCCGCAGCTCTACAAATCGAGGCGCCCTTTTCGGAGCGCCTCGATTGCGCGTATCAAATTGTCGCCACGCCCTACAGCGCGCCGGAGCCGGCTTGCATCATGCCGCCGGGGCCCGAGGTCACGCCGCCGCTCACGGGCGCGGCGTTGCCGGTGTGCGGTGCCGCCGGGGCGGTATCGCCACCGAGCGTGCCCGCCGGACGCGGTACCGGGATCTCGCCCGTGCCGTGGCTAAAGACAAACTTGCCATCGGCCACGTCGCACAGGACGGTATCGCCCTCGCCCCACTCGCCGGCCAGAAGCTCCTCGGACAGCGGGTCCTCGATGAGCTTTTGAATAGCACGGCGCAGCGGACGCGCACCGTTGGTGAGGTCGGTGCCCTCGGCCACGATCTTGTCATAGGCCGCATCGGTGAGCTTGATGTTCATGCCGTTGTCAATCAAGCGCTGACGCAGGTCGTCCACCAGCAGGTGCGCGATCTTGGTGAGATTCTCGCCCGAGAGCTTCTGGAACACCACGATGTCGTCGATACGGTTGAGCAGCTCGGGGCGGAACAGGCGCTTGAGCTCGCCCATCGCGCGACCACGGATCTCACTCGACGTGAGACCCTGCTCACCGGTGGTGCCAAAACCGACGCTCGCATCCTGCGCGATCTCGCGGGCGCCCACGTTGGACGTCATGATAATCACGGTATTGCGGAAGTCGACCGTCTTGCCCTGGCTATCAGTCAGGCGACCCTCCTCCAGCACCTGCAACAAAATGTTGAAGATGTCGGGGTGCGCCTTCTCGATCTCGTCGAACAGCACGACCGAGTACGGGTGACGACGAACGGCCTTGGTAAGCTGACCGCCCTCGTCGTGGCCCACGTAACCCGGAGGGCTACCGATGAGCTTGGAGACCTCAAACTCGCTACCGAACTCGGACATGTCGAAGCTGATGAGCGCGTCCTTGCTGCCAAAGAGGTACTCGGCGAGCGTCTTGGCGAGCTCGGTCTTGCCCGTGCCGGTGGCGACATCTTCGATAAAGCGGCCGCCGGGGCGACGCGGATCCTTGAGCGGGGAGCGGCTGCGGCGCACGGCCTTGGCGACGGCCTCGACAGCCTCGTCCTGGCCGATGATGCGGGTCTTGAGCACGCTTTCGGTCTGCAGCAGGCGCCGGCTCTCGCTCTCGGTGAGCGAGGAAACCGGCACGCCAGAGGTCACGGACACGATGTCGGCAATCTGGGCGACGTCGATGGTGAGCGGGCTGGCGTCGAGCTCGGCGGTCCAGGCGGCCTTGGCCTCGGCGAGCTCAATCTCGGCGGCCTTCTGCTGCTCGGTGATCTCGGCGGCCTTGTTCATGTCGTCGCTCTCGGTGGCCTCCTGCGCGGCGGCCTTGAGCTCCTCTATGCGATGCTCGGCCTCGCGCACCGGCTCGGGCGCGCGGTTGGCGGCGATGCGGGCGCGGGCGCCGGCCTCGTCAATGAGGTCGATGGCCTTATCGGGCAGGAAGCAATCCTGGATGTAGCGGTTGGAGAGGTTCGCGGCGGCCTCGATAGCACCCTGCGTATAGCGCACATGGTGGTGCTCCTCGTAGCGCGGCTTGAGCGCGGTCAGGATCTTGACCGTGTCCTCGACGCTCGGCTCCTCGACATCGATGGTCTGGAAGCGACGCTCGAAGGCCGGGTCCTTGGTGAGGTACTTGCGGAACTCCTCGGCCGTGGTGGCACCGATGATCTGGAAAGCACCGCGTGCGAGAACGGGCTTGAGCATGGAGCTCGCGTCGATGGAGCCCTCGGCAGAGCCGGCACCGATGATGGTGTGCATCTCGTCAATAAACAGGATGACGTCGTCAGCCTCGGTGGCCTCCTGGATCACGTTCTTGAGGCGCTCCTCAAACTCACCGCGATACTTGGCGCCCGCGACAAGACCCGGCAGGTCGAGCGTCCAGATATTCTGGTTCATGAGGTTCTCGGGCACGTTGCCGGCTGCAATCTGCTGAGCCAGGCCCTCGACGATGGCCGTCTTGCCCACGCCGGGGTCGCCCAGAATGAGCGGGTTGTTCTTGGTGCGGCGCGAAAGAATTTCCATCATACGCTGGACTTCCTTTTCGCGACCAATTACAGGGTCGAGCTCGCCATCGCGCGCCTTTTGCGTGAGGTTGGTGGCGAACTGCTTGAGCGTATCGGTGCCGCTCCCCTTTTGCTGCGACGCGTCCGAGCCGCTAAAGAACGGCAGGGGC
>UQEO01000025.1 GCA_900540095.1 uncultured Collinsella sp. | reverse complement strand
CAGCAGGGGCTCTCAATGTTTTTATGTCCTGCTCATATCGTCTCTGCCGGCAGTTAAGGAACGTCCCTAAGTGCCGGGTTTTGAGGAGGTTGGCATGCTCAATGCGATGGCGTGGGCGCTTGCCTGTTTTGGCGTTGTCGCTGCCGATATAGCCCTGAGCGTGGTTCTGTTTTCAGTTCTCGATGCCGTGTCGGTGCTGACGGGCTATCCGATCGACAATCTCGATATCCAATGGTTCCAGGCTGCCGCTCAGACGGCATCGTTTTTGATGGCGCTGCTGTGGTGGCGTTATTTGTGGCCGCGGTCGTTTATCGCGCGCTGGCAAGGTGAGCGTCCACTTGGCGGGGGATTGCGTAGCGCGTGGAAGCGCATTGCCTGCGTTATCGTGATCGGCTTGGCCCTGCAGGTGGTCGTTGGCTACGTGACCGACGCCGTGCTGTCGCTGTTGCCCGAGGTCTCGGCAGACTATAGCGAGCTCGTCGAGGAAACGGGCATGGGCGATACCAGCCTTCTTGCTGTCCTGACCACGGTGCTCGGCGCTCCGTTTTGCGAGGAGTTGCTGGTGCGCGGCATTATTTTTGAGTTTTCGCTCCGAGCGTTTAACCCGCAGTGCCGCCCACTTTGGAAGCGCCGACGTCTCGTGCGACCGCAAGACGGCGCCATGGTGCCCTGGGCGGCCCCGAGTAACTGGGGTATCGCCGCGGCGATTGTGCTGCAGGCGGCGATCTTCGGCTTTATGCACATGAACTGGGTGCAGGGTTGCTATGCGGGCGCTGCCGGCCTCATTTTTGGTTGGGTGCTCGTGACGACCGGAAAGCTTTGCTACACGATCCTGCTGCACTTTGCCTTTAATGCCGGGTCGTATCTCATGACGTTACTCTGGTTTGTGAACACGCCGTTCGGCGTGGCAATTACGGTCGCTATCGCCGGTGCCATCCTCGTTGAGGCAATGCGCTCGCTGCGCCACGCGTGTGGGATGGACGCAGCGAGCGCACCACTGCCCTAGTTGCGCCTGCCGCCGCCGTTGGCGCCCTGACGCCCCTGGGCCGCGCGGTTGCGGCCTGCGGTGTTCTGCGCACGCGACATGCCGCTGTGCCCCTTGCTGCCCTTAGGCCCCTTGCCAGCGGCGCCACCGTGGGCCTTGCCGCCCTTCTTGCCTGCGCCATGCCCACCGCCAGCAGACGTCTCGCCCGGGCGCGGCGGCACGGGACGGATCAGGCAATGCTTGGTGTAGCCGATCAGATCGCGGCGGCCGGCCTTCTCCAGCGCCTCACGTACCAGCTTGTAGTTCTCGGGCTTGCGATACTGGATGAGCGCGCGTTGCATAGCCTTCTCGTGCGGGTCGCGCGCCACGTAGATCGGCTCCATGGTGCGCGGGTCCACGCCGGTGTAGTACATGCAGGTCGACATGGTGGACGGCGTAGGGTAGAAGTCCTGCACCTGCTCGGGCATGTAGCCCATGTCGCGCACGGCCTCGGCAAGGTCCACGGCTTCCTTCATCGTCGAGCCGGGGTGGCTCGAGATCAGATACGGCACCACGTACTGCTTGAGTCCGTACTCGCGGTTCAGGCGCTCAAATTTGCGACAGAACGCATCGTAGACGGCGCGGCTCGGCTTGCCCATCACGGAGAGCACCGCGTCGCTCACATGCTCGGGCGCCACGCGTAGCTGGCCCGAGACATGGTGCTCCAGCAGCTCGCGCAAAAACTCGTCCGAGGCATCGGCCATAGTGTAGTCAAAACGGATGCCGCTGCGGACGAAGACCTTCTTGACGCCCGGCAGCTGGCGTAGGTCGCGCAGCAGCTGCGTGTAGCCGCTCTCGTCGACCACCATGTTCTTGCACACGCTCGGCCATAGGCAGCGCTTGTTCTTGCACACGCCGTGCTTGAGCTGCTTGTCGCAGGCGGGACGGCTAAAGTTGGCCGTCGGTCCGCCTACGTCGTTGATGTAGCCCTTAAACTCGGGATCGCGCGTGAGCAGCTCGGCCTCGCGCATGATCGAGTCGTGGCTGCGCATCTGCAACACGCGGCCCTGGTGGAAGGTGAGGGCGCAAAACGAGCACTCGCCAAAACAGCCGCGGTTGGAGCTGATCGAAAACTTGATCTCGGCAAAGGCCGGCACGCCGCCCGCCGCGTCGTAATCGGGATGCCAATCGCGTGCGTAGGGGAGTTCGGCCACCTCGTCCATCTCGTCGGTGGTGAGTGTCGTCGACGGCGGGTTTTGCACCACATAGACGCTGTTGGGATAGGGCTCTACCAGGCGATGGCCGGTGATGGGGTCCATATTCTGCTGCTGCACGTTAAAGCTGCGCGCGTAGTTGAGCTTGTCGGCGGCAAGATCGTCCCAGCTGGGCAGCAGGTCGTAGTCGTAGACCTCGTCGAGCGAGTTGGTGCGGTAGACGGTGCCGTTGATATAGGTAATCTGGTCGACGGGCAGTCCCGCGTCGAGCGCGTCGGCGATCTCGACAATCGCGTGCTCGCCCATGCCGTAGATGAGGATGTCGGCGCCCGAGTCGAGCAGCACCGAGCGCTTGAGCTTGTCCTGCCAGTAGTCGTAGTGGGCCAGGCGACGCAGGCTTGCCTCGATGCCACCGATAATGATGGGGGCGTCCTTAAACGTCTGGCGGATGAGGTTGCCGTAGACCGTGACGGCGCGATTGGGACGGCGCCCCTCTTCGCCACCGGGGGTATAGGCGTCGGTGTGGCGGCGATGCTTGGTCACCGAATAGTGGTTGACCATAGAGTCCATGTTGCCGGCACTGACGAGAAAGCCTAGGCGCGGCTCGCCGAGCACGGTGATGCTGGCGGGGTCGGTCCAGTCGGGTTGGCAGATGATGCCCACTTTGTAGCCGTGCGCGTCGAGGACGCGGCTGATGATGGCCATGCCAAAGCTGGGATGGTCCACGTAGGCGTCGCCGCAGATGTAGACAAAGTCGCACTGGTCCCAGCCGCGTGCATCCATGTCGGCTCGACTGACGGGGAGGAATTTATCGCGGCCCGGGCGCCAGGGGCGGGCGGGCGCTGCCGGGGTATGAGCGGCGTGGCCGCCCTGGGCCTTGCCGCCACGCTTTTGCTGCTGGCCCTGTTTGCCCTGCTGACTGCGCTGGTTGTTCTGAGCGTGCTGAGGCTTTTTTGCCACGATCCCTCCCGGTGTTTGTATGCTGCACGTAATTGTAACCAGTCTTTTTGGGGCGGGGCTAAAAAGACTGGGGGAGTACATGAGCTGGTGAGTGAGAGCGTCGCTGAGCCAGTCGTTTGTTTCCAGACTGTGTATCTGCGCGTTGGAGAACCCGTCTCGCGCGCACGCCATGTTGTCAATGGGTTACAGTATGAACGGCGGTTATGTTTCCGCCAACGCACGAGAGGGTCGTCAACAAGGAGGATGCACGACGATGCAGCGTGCCAAACAGATATCGGAGTCCATCGAACTGGGCATTATCCTGGCGCTCGCCGGTGGCTTTATGGATGTGTATTCGTACATTGGGCGCGACCATGTTTTCGCCAACGCGCAGACGGGCAACATCCTGCTTGTGGGCGTGAGCATTTCGGAGGGCAATTGGGTGCTGGCGGGACGCTATTTCTTCCCCGTGGTGTCGTTTGCCGTGGGCATTATGCTTGCCGACCTGGTGCACGAGCGGTTTGGCAGCGTGATCCACTGGCGTCAGGTGACGGTGTTCTTTGAAGCCGTCATCTTGCTGGGCGTGAGCTTTATCCCCGGTGGCGGTTACAACCTGCTCGCCAACTGCCTCACCTCGTTTGCCTGCGGCATGCAGGTCGAGAGCTTCCGCAAGATTCACGGTCACGGTATCGCTACGACCATGTGCATCGGCAACTTGCGCAACGCGCTGCAAAACGTGGACGATTACATCATCACCCACAGGCGTGGCTTTTTGGAAAACGGCCTGCTGTACTTTGGCGTGATCTTTATCTTTGTGTTTGGCGCCGTGTTGGGCAACTGGTGTATTGAGCGCATGGGGCTGCACGCCATCGTCGTGGCGAGTTTGCTGCTGTTTGTCGCGTTTGCCATCATGTTCATCGACCGCGAGCGCGACTTGCGCTTACGCTGGAAGGTTGCGGCCGAGGCTTGGAAAGAGGGCTGCCGAAAGTAACCTAATGCGGCAAAGGGGCTGTCCCTTTGCCGCATTATTTTTCATCATCTGTTGAAACGCTTTAACAATTTTGACGTTCTCACGCGTTTTTCGTTTCAAAAGCGTTAGGATGGGACTCATAGCGTGGGGCGTAATGGGTGCCCCGCACACGATGGGAGGCTATCAATGGCTAATCGTTTCGTTCTCAATACCATCTCTTATCATGGTTCCGGCGCCATCAAGGAGATCCCCGGCGAGCTCCAGCGTCGCGGCTACAAGAAGATCTTCGTCTGCTCCGACCCCGATCTGGTCAAGTTTGGCGTTACCGCTAAGGTGACCGACGAGCTCGACGCTGCCGGCATCGCTTGGAGCCTCTACTCCGAGATCAAGCCCAACCCCACGATTCAGAACGTCAAGGACGGCGTCGAGGCCTTCAAGGCCGCCGAGGCTGACGCTATCGTGACCATCGGTGGCGGCTCCTCCATGGACACCGCCAAGGCCATCGGCATCATCATTAACAACCCTGAGTTCGCCGATGTCCGCAGCCTCGAGGGCGTTGCTCCCACTAAGAACCACGCCGTGTTCACCATCGCCGTGCCGACGACCGCCGGTACCGCCGCCGAGGTGACCATCAACTACGTCATCACCGACCCCGAGAAGGTCCGCAAGTTCGTGTGCGTCGACACCAACGACGCCCCCGAGGTCGCCGTCGTCGATCCTGACATGATGGCTTCCATGCCCGCCGGCCTGACCGCTTCCACTGGTATGGACGCTCTGACCCACGCCATCGAGGGCTACACCACCAAGGGTGCTTGGGAGCTCTCTGACATGTTCCACTTTGAGGCTATTAAGCTGATCAGCGAGAACCTGCGTGACTCCGTCGCCGAGGCCAAGTCCGGCCAGCCCGGCTCCGGCCGCGAGGGCATGGCCCTTGGCCAGTATGTCGCCGGCATGGGCTTCTCCAACGTTGGCCTGGGCATCGACCACGCAATGGCTCACACCCTGTCTGCTCACTACGACACCCCGCACGGCGTCGCTTGCGCCATGCTGCTACCGATCGCCATGGAGTTCAACAAGCCGGTTTGCGCCGAGCGCTTGGCCAAGGTTGCCGTTGCCATGGGCGTTGACACCACGGGCATGAGCACCGACGAGGCTGCCGACGCCGCTATCGCCGCCGTCAAGCAGCTTTCCGCCGACGTGAATATCCCGCACGTCTGCGAGGCCATGAAGGCTGACGAGATCGAGGTCCTGGCCAAGGACGCCATGGCCGACGCCTGCTTCCCGGGTAACCCGCGCGAGGCGACGCTCGACGACGTCATCGAGCTCTTCAAGAAGATCTGCCCGGCTGCCTAACTTGGTTCGGCGGGCCCCTGCCCGTTAGCCCCACAATCGTCCTCGGACATGTCGGAAGCCCCCGCTGCGCACTTCGTGCGGCGGGGGCTTCCTCCGTCCTGCGGAAAGATTGTGGGGCAAACGGGCAGGGGCCCGACGGCTCGTTATCGTGGCGGGCGCAGTTCTGAAGAGCTCGATGGGTCATCTCGCTAGGTAAAAAGATGGTTCGCGGTGGTATCGTTGCTGTGGGTTTAATTCGATACGAAAGGGTGACTTTGGTGTCCAAGATGGATTCTACGCTCTCCTATATTACTGACCAGTTGAAGGCGCTTACCTCGATTGCTTCGCCTACCGGCTATACCCGTGCGGCGACTGATTATCTGATGGAGACCCTGCGCGATATGGGGTTTGGGCCTGAGCATTCTAATAAGGGCAACGTGCTGGTTGAGCTTGGTGGCGAGGGTGAGCCGCTTGTGTTGGCGAGCCATGTCGATACCCTGGGCGCCATGGTACGCTCCATTAAGGACAATGGTCGCCTGCGCCCCACGACCCTCGGCGGGCATCAGTGGTCCACGGCCGATGGCGAGAACTGCACTGTCTACACGCGCGACGGCAATGTGTACACGGGTGTGGTCCTCAATACCGAGCCTTCGGCGCACGTGGCCGATGAGCCGGTCAAGACTATCGAGAAGAACATGGAGATCCTGCTCGACGAGAACGTCGACAGCAAGGACGATGTGCTCGAGCTGGGTATTCAGACTGGCGACATCATCGCTATGGACCCTCGCACGACGGTGACGGAGAGTGGCTACATTAAGAGCCGCTTCCTGGACGACAAGCTTTCGGCCGCCATTTTGCTGGGCTTGGCGCGTGCCGTCGCCGCTGGCGAGGTGACGCTTTCGCGTAAGGTTTCGCTGCTCTTTACCGTGTACGAGGAGGTCGGCCATGGCGGTGCCTTTGTGCCGGCCGACACGCGCGAGATGATCAGCGTGGACATGGGCTGCGTGGGCGACGACCTGGGCTGCACCGAGCGCATGGTTTCGATCTGCGCCAAGGATTCGGGCGGTCCGTACAACTACGACCTGGTAACCACGCTGTCCAACATCGCGCGCGAGCTGGAGCTCGATTACGCCATCGACGTGTACCCGCATTACGGCTCGGACGTTGAGGCCACGCTTTCTGCCGGCTACGACATTCGCCATGGTCTGATCGGCCCCGGCGTGTACGCGAGCCACAACTACGAGCGCAGCCACATGGACGGCGTGCGCAACACCTTCGAGCTCGTCCGCGCCTACGTACAGCGCTAGGGGAGCAGCTTGCGACTCTGCTGACCAATTGCTCTAAGGCCCGATTGCTCGGGCCTTTTTTCGCTTCAGTCTGTTTAGTATTATGCTGTATGTAGCTAATTAACTTTACGTTTGGAATACTTAACGAGGTGATGCGGCGTATGGATACATCTGAGTACTTGTCTATGGGTGATGCTGCCCACCTGTTGGGCGTTACGAAAGCCCGCATATCTCAGCTTGCCGCATCGGGAACGCTCACGTGCGATATTGTGGGCGGACGGAAGATGGTTGAGTATGATTCTGCGGTCGCTTATCAAAAGGTCCGCAAACGTGGACGCCGTCCTGCGGCCGATGTGGGGCGCAAGTTTACGCTGATGTCCGCCGATTACGAGGTTGCACGTGTTTCGTTTGATCCGACGCGCGAGTTTTCCTTCGAAATCGCCGAGGTTCTCGATACGCAACGAATGCCGTTTGGCACATGCTCGAGCTCTTCTCCAACGGTGAATAAGCGGGAGCTCAACGCGTGGTGGGGGCATCGGTCGGTACCCGATGTTCGTCCTGGGCTTATCTCGCGCTACCGCGAGCTGGGGATTGTCAGCGGCATTGAGGCTCCGGTTCGGTGCCTGGGCCTCTCGCTTTCGGATTGTTATTGGCTGCGGCCGGCCGATTGCGCCGAACTCAAATGGCAAAACATCAATTATTTTGAGAACGAATTTGAGCGATCGGCGCCCGAAGAGCGTTCGGGTTGGCTGGAAGGCATCGGTCTTAAAAATCCGGATAACACGTCCGAGGGCGAGCTCCCTAAATCGTGGATGATTCGAAACGACATTCGCGTTTTGGCTAAAGGGTGCGGGATGGACGATCAACGTCCCTTTAACGAGGCGGTTGCAACGGCTCTACATCGTCGCTTGCTGTCGGAGGGCGAGTTTGTTCCTTATACGGTTGAGCGGATGTTCGATGGCCCTGTGTGTCTGTGCGACGACTTTCTTGATGGCCGCGAGGAATATGTTCCGGCTGTTTACGTTAAGAACGCCCTTGGCGGCCAGCGAGGAAGCTCGACGTACGACCGATACTGTCGCTTCCTTGGTAAGCATGGTGTCGATGAGGCCGCTGTGAGAAGGTCTATGTCGCAGATGATTATCTGCGATGCCCTTTTGGCCAACAGCGACCGCCATTGGCGAAACTTCGGCATTATCCGCAATGTCGACACCCTGGAGATAAAACCTGCTCCGCTGTTCGATAGCGGCAACTGCCTGTGGTACAACGTATCAACTGCCGTGCTCGCAGCTGGGGAGTTTGGGTTTTCCGCTAAGCCGTTTGGGCCCGACCCTTCCGTCCAGCTGGCGCTTGCGGACTCGCTCGATTGGTTCGATTCAACACGACTCAACGGATTTGTTGATGAGGCGATCGAGATTCTTTCGCAGAGCGAATGGGCGACGGCGGAGGGTCGACTCGAGGCCATTTGCCGCGGCCTCGGGCGTCGCGTTATCGAGGTGAATGCTGCTGTTGGAGTGCTTCGACACGTGCGGCGATAATCCCGCGGCTACCTGATGGCTGCCGTAACGGTGCCGCCGCCGAGGACGATGTCGCCGTGGTAGACTACAACGGCCTGGCCGGGGGCGATGGCTCGCTGCGGCTCGTCAAAAGTCAGCAGCATTTGCCCGTCTTCGCCGCGCGTAAGGGTCGCTGCTTGGTCTTTCTGACGGTAACGGTACTTGGCGCCCACGCGAATGCCGCCGGCATCGAGTTCTGCCTCCATGCGGTCGGCAGGGGCGCTCCAGATCCAGTCGTCGGCCGTGAGTGCTGTGGCCGTTAGGTCCTCGGCCTCGCCCAGATGCACGGTGTTGTTGGCGGCATCGACGCCCGTCACATACACGGGATGCGCCATCGCGACGCCCAAGCCCTTGCGCTGGCCGATGGTATAGCGCAACGCGCCGTTATGGCGTCCGACCACGCTGCCGTCGCGCCACACAATGTCGCCCGGTGCAGCGGGATGTCCGCAGCGGCGCTCGATATAGCCCGCGTAGTCGCCGTCTGGAATAAAGCAGATATCCTCGCTCTCGGCCTTTTTGGCGTTGATGAAGCCCTGCTCGGCGGCAATGCGGCGCACGTCGCGCTCTTTGTCCAGCCCGGCCAGCGGAAAGATTGTGCGCGACAGCCGCTCCTGCGTGAGCGAATACAAAAAGTAGCTCTGGTCCTTTTTGGGGTCTTCGCCGCGATGCAGCTGCCAGGTGCCGTCGGACGCCTGGCTCGTTTTGGCGTAGTGACCTGTGGCGATGTAGTCGCAGCCCATATCGAGTGCCGCATCGAGCAGCGCGCCAAACTTAATATGTCGGTTGCAGATGATGCACGGATTGGGCGTCAGTCCCTCCTGGTAGGCGGTCGCGAAGCGCTCGATAACATTGCGGTCGAAGGTCTGCTGCAGGTCGAGCACATGGTGGGGTATCCCCAGGCGCTCGGCGACAGCCTTTGCATCGGCGATGTCGCGGTCGACCTTACTCATGCCCGTGACGGGATCGGGCGCGGGGCAGGTGAGGCGCATGGTGGCGCCGACGCATTCGTAGCCCTGGCGCTTGAGCAGGTACGCGGTCACGCTGGAATCGACGCCGCCGCTCATGGCGACGAACACGCGCTTGTTGTGCATGGGGAGGTTCTCCTTGGTGGCATGTGGCCAAAAAAGAAAAGCGGCGCGGGAGGCTGGTTCCGCGCCGCAGACATTGTAGCAAGTTCGGGCGTCATGTGGGACGCCCTGTTGGGATGAGCCCAGGCTGCCAGAAGAGAGGAGACCGGTTCGTCCTGGGCTCAACCTATGGGCGACAGGCCTTAGTCCTGGAAGAGTGCCGTGGACAGGTAGCGCTCGCCGGTGTCGGCGAGCAGGGCCACGATGGTCTTGCCCTCGTTCTCGGGGCGCTTGGCCAGCTGCAGCGCGGCCCACACGGCGGCACCGGACGAAATGCCCACGAGCACGCCCTCCTTGTGGCCCACGGCACGGCCGGTGGCAAAGGCGTCGTCGTTCTCGACGGGGATGATCTCGTCATAGACCTGGGTGTCGAGGACGTCGGGCACAAAGCCGGCGCCGATGCCCTGGATCTTGTGCGGGCCGGCCTGGCCCTTGGAGAGCACCGGGGAGGTGGCGGGCTCGACGGCGACGACCTTAATCTCGGGGTTCTGCTCCTTGAGGAACTCGCCCACGCCGGTCACGGTGCCGCCGGTTCCAACGCCGGCGACGAAGATGTCGACCTCGCCGTCGGTGTCATCCCAGATCTCGGGGCCGGTCGTGGCCTTGTGGATGGCGGGGTTGGCGGGGTTCACAAACTGGCCGGCGATAATGCTGTTGGGGGTCTCCTTCTGCAGCTCCTCGGCCTTGGCGATGGCGCCCTTCATGCCCTTGGAGCCGTCGGTGAGCACGAGCTGTGCGCCGTATGCCTGCATAAGCTTGCGGCGCTCGACGGACATGGTCTCGGGCATGGTGATGATCACCTTGTAGCCGCGGGCAGCCGCCACCGAGGCGATGCCGACGCCGGTGTTGCCGCTCGTGGGCTCGATGATGGTGTAGTCGCCGCCGCGTACGAGCTTGCCTGCCTTCTCGGCCTCGTCGATCATGTTCTTGGCGACGCGGTCTTTGACGGATCCGGCGGGGTTGAAGTATTCCAGCTTGACGAGCACGCGGGCCTTGAGGTCCTCATCGGCCTCAAAGTGAGTGAGCTCCAGAAGCGGAGTGTGGCCGATAAGCTGATCGATGGACGTGTAAACATTGCTCATGGTGAACCTCCAAAGTGTTCAAATGACTGGATACCGTGTGGTTTTACGGTGTGTATAGCAGCGAAACCCACAAACCTTATGGGTTGTTCGTTTTGCTGTTGGCAAGCATAGTAGACAGTAAAGCCTAGTAACGCAATAGGAAATAGAAGATTATTACGAGTCGATTAACCATCTTGACCGGAACGGGTATTTTCAAAACCAATTTTTCGGCTAGAATTTCTACGGACTAAATGACCGAAAGGCAGCACTATATATGTTGGTTTCTACTAAGGGCAGATATGCCCTGCGCGTTATGGTCGATCTGGCCGAGCACCAGGCGGCCGGTCGCATCCCGCTCAAAGAGATCGCGGCGCGACAGGGGATTTCCGAGAAATATCTCGAGAACATCTTGGCTACGCTCGTACGTGCCAACATGCTCTCGGGTATGCGTGGCAAGGGCGGCGGCTACGTGCTCACGCGCCCGCCCGAGCAGTACACGGTGGGCGAGATCTTGCGTCTGACCGAGGGCAGCCTAGCACCGGTCGCATGCCTGGACGGCGACTGCAAGGGCTGTTCGCGTTCGGACGAGTGCCCCACGCTCGACGTGTGGAAGAACCTGGACAAGCTCATCAACGACTACCTCGACGGTGTGACGCTCGATCAACTTGTCGCTCCCAACCATGGCTACGACTATGTCATCTAACCCACACCTGCATTTGGGGACGGGGTAGAAATGGTAGATTCTCTCGTCCTTTGAGACTTGACAAATAAGAAGGCCGCCCATTTTTTGCGATGGGCGGCCTTCGTTTTGGGTCGATATGACGGTTCGTATTGAACAGTTCTAGCCCTCGGCGATGCTGTCGAGGATGCTGCGCGTGATGGACACCAGGATGCTGCCCATAAAGGCCGATCCAAAGCTGGCGATGGAGATGCCGACGCCCAGCAGGTTGACCGACAGGTAACTCGCGAGCTCAAGCATAAAGCTGTTGACGACAAGCTGGAAAATGCCCAGCGTAATGATCGTGAGCGGCAGCGAGATGACCGTGAGGAACGGTTTGACGAACGAATCGACAATGTTCAGGAACAGTCCCACAAAGGCAAAGCAGACCCAGGTCTCGGCAAAGCCGAAGGGTTGGATACCGGGGACGAGGAACGTGGCGATCGCGATGGCGATCGAGGTGAAGAGCCAGTTAAGCATAAAGCGCATGGCGTGAATCCTTTCTTGCGCCGGGATTGCTGGCGTCGCGTGAAGCGGCTTACGGCGGCGACCTGGATGGTTGCGCGGGCGCGCCGCGGTGTTTGGGCGCCCATTGTCTCAAATATTCGTGGAGCTTACGTGCGCATATGGTTTCTAAACGGCGTTCGTCCTGAAAAACGCGCCGCTGGCAGAGAGTCTTGTCGCTTTAGTTTGGTGGTGTGCTACACTGCTACGGGCAAAAGCCACAGGCGTTGCCCTATTGCATAGAACGGGTGAACGATGCCCGATGTCAGTATCAACTTCGATGCCTTTTGGCGGGTTTGGCGGTGATCGATGAATATCGAGAACATGTTTGACAAGCCTGATGTCAAGCAGCTGGTCCACGCATTTAGCCTTTTGGACGACGAGAAGGATATCCAAGCGTTTTTGACCGATATCTGCACGCCGCGCGAGATTTGCGACCTTTCTCAGCGTTTGCAGGTTGCGCGCTATTTGGACGAGGGCGAGCCTTATGTTGAGGTTCAGGCCCGTACCGGCGCTTCGTCCACCACGGTGAGCCGCGTTTCAAAGGCGCTGAACGGCGAGTACGGTGGCTACCGCAAGATCCTCATTAAGTTGGAGGATGGCGAGTAGGCCAGCGACAACATTGAATTACGAAGAACCGTCCCTCCGGGGGCGGTTTTTATATGCCTGCAATCGGCTGGTGCGTTGGGTTCAGGTTGCTTTGTACCAAAAGATGGAGCTGTGGTGGCAATGTGTCCGCGTGGGCGGGTAGGATGGATGCATTGATTATTGCGAACAGTTTGAGCGGAGGACCATGCCTGTTCGAATCTATACCACCAATGCCGGCACGGATTTGAGCGATGCCGAGTCGGCGCTGCTTGCCGACCTTATTGCCCGCCACGGGCGTGCCGTGTTGCTGGCACCTACGTTTGCCGAGCTCGACCTGTGCCGTCATGATGCGGCGGAAGCCGGCGTTTCGCTGGGTATCGACTACAAGACGCCTACATCGTGGCTTCTCTCGCTTTGGGAGCTTTTGGGCGACGGGCGCGGTTTCGTCGACAACCTGCAGCGCCAGATGCTGTTCTCGGATATGATTGCCCGCCGCGATGATGCCGATCTTCAGCCGCTTTCGTGTGGCCAGGGCACGGTGCGCATGCTCGCGCGCATGGCTCGCGATGTGCTTCCGGGTGTGGCAGGGACAGGTGCCGAGCGATGCGGTGGCAACAATTGCCAGCCTGAGCCAAAAAGCGATGCTGAGGCTCGCGTGTTCGAGCTTTTGCGCGCCTACGCGAGCGGCTTGGACCGTCGAGACATGGTCGAGCCCTGCGAGGCGGCTGACCTTATGGCCGAGGTGCTGGCCGACAACCTTCCGGCGTGCGCCCGCGCGGTATGCGTGCGCGGTATCACGTCGTTTACGCACGGCCTACTCGAGCTGCTGTCTGCCGTGGCGAACAATGGGGGAGAGGTCGTCGTGCTGCTTGCCCGCGAGCAGGCGGCGATGCGCGAGGAGCTTGCCACGGCATTTGATGCCCGCGGTGTGCTGTTTGAGATCGCGCCGCTGGGGGACGACGCCGTCGCGTCTGATGTCGCTTGCGGGGCCGCCGCTCAGTCTGCCTTTATTGAGGTCGCCGGCCCCCATGCCCGTGCTCATGTCTATGTGGACGCCATCGATAAGTTGGTGAAAGCGCACAAGGAGTCCAAGGCCGATAAAGCTACTGCAACGCCCGCCGACCCCGTGCGCGTGCTCGTTGTTTCTGCCCGGGCATCCCAGCTGTTCGGTGAGCTCGCCTCTCGTCTGGCGGCGCGTCACATTGCGGCCGAGACGACTGAGTTCACGGCGTTTTCCCAGTCCATCGCGGGCAGGCAGTTTACGGCGCTCGCCAACCTGATCGAGCGTATGAAAGCCGCCGACGAGGGCACCGCTTCCAAGACCGAGTGGTGGCCCGCTCCAGAGCTTACCGACTGGATTTATAGCCCGCTTTCGGGTGCCGACGCCGCGAGCGCCCGCGGCTTCGACAAGAACATGCGCCTGTCGCGCAGCAAGGCCACTGCGGGCGTCAAGAGCCTGCTGCAGAGCGTGCAGGGCCAGGTGAGGGGCGCCCGCAAGGCTGCCAGCGAAGATAACTGGTTTAAGAACGTGCCGTGCGTGGTCTCGGACGTGTTTCAGGCGCTGTGGCGCGACAAACCCGTGACGGCGCTCAAGGCCATGCTCGCCGTTGCCGAGGCGCTGCCCGATCGCGCTCTAGGCGGCCTTGACGGCCAGGCCCGTCGCCAGGCAGAGACGGCCTTGCTGCGCCATGCCATCGACATCCTTATGAACGATGCTCACGCGCTCGACGTGTCGCGGGCCGCGACCGTGCCGGTTCTCGACGGCGTTCGAACCAAGGTGGACAAGCGCAGTACCGCTTACGATTACGAGACCTACGAGGTCGATCGCACGCCACGGGCACAGGTGCGCTTCGTGTCGCTTGCCGATGCGTCGTTTCTGCGTCCTGGCGGCTACGATGCCGTGCTGTTTGCCGATGTCGACCTGGACAGCTATCCGCTTTCGCACGAAGAGGGCCCGCTTGCCACGTTGACGGCCGAGCTGCACCGCGACGGCGTGTCTTTGGAGCCCGCCGCCCTGCTGCGCGTGCGCTTTGGCCGTGCGATGCAGGCGGCGAGCGGTCCGGTCGCGCTCGCCCGCGTGACACACGATCGCCAGGCACGCGAATGCTACCCGGCAGCCGTATGGACCGAGCTGCGGGCACATGCCGAGGCCTCTGGCGCTGTCAAACCCACGCGCGTGGGCGAGGGCGATAT
Source organism: uncultured Collinsella sp. (assembly GCA_900540095.1). Taxonomy (GTDB): domain Bacteria; phylum Actinomycetota; class Coriobacteriia; order Coriobacteriales; family Coriobacteriaceae; genus Collinsella. The sequence continues at coordinate 9,028 of UQEO01000025.1, read as the reverse complement.
CATCGCCGACTTTGATCCCGCGGCAGGTGAAGGCCTCAAGCGCGAGCGCGTGACCTGTGAAGCCCCTCAGCATCTGAGTGCCGAGGCCGTGCCGTATTTGGTCCTGCGCCGTCGCGATGGCGAGGGTGAGGACGCGCCGCTCGTGCCGCGCCTGACGTCCGCCTCGCAGATCGAGGCCTATTCGACCTGCCCGCTATGCTGGTTCGTCTCGTACCGCGTGAAGCCCCAGTCGATCGACGCCGGCTTTGGCAATATGGAGAAGGGCAACTTTGTCCACGACGTGCTGGAACACCTGCACGCCCGTCTGCCCCAAGAGGGCATGAAGCGCGTGACGCCCGAGAATCTGCCGCGTGCACAGGAGCTGCTGCGTAAGGTCTTTGACGAGACCCTGGCCGAGCACGCCGGTAAGCGCGGTACCGAGGGCCCGCTGGTGCCGCTCTCTGCGGTGGAGGAGCGCCAGGTGGCCGAGATTTTGCCCCAGCTGGAAGGTGTGCTTGCCTACGAGTCCGAGGCGCTTGCCCCCTTTGCCCCGCGCTACCTTGAGTTCGCCTTTAATGAGCTTAAGGTCGAATATGCCGGTTGGCCGCTCGGCGGTCGCATCGACCGCGTGGATGTGGATGCCGAGAATCGCGCCGTGGTAATCGACTACAAGCATCGTTCGGGTGTCGAGGAGTTTAAGCTCGCCGACCCCACGGTGCGCGACGAGGAGACGGGCGAGGCTCCCATCGACGACCCGCGCTGGCTGCCGCCCCATACCCAGACACTCATCTACGCGCAGGCCATGCGTCGGGCGCTGGGCCTAGATACCCGTGCTGCGCTCTATTTCTCGACCAAGGGCGGCAAGCCCGCGCTGCGCGGCGCGGCGAGTGCCGAGTTGCTCGAGGAAGAGCGTGGTGACGGTCGCATCCCGGGCCTCAAGAAGGGCTTCCCGGGCGAGGGCGGCAGCATGGACTTCGATGCCCTGCTCGACCGCGTGGAGACCGGCATTGCCGAGCGCCTGCGCGAGCTCGAGGCAGGTGACGTCGCCGCTGTCGACCCGACATCGGCGCAAGCCGCGCATGCGCGCTGTTCGTATAACCACCAAGGAACGTTTGTAAGGAGGGACGTGTAGACCATGGATCTTTCGACTTTGATGCCGCAACAGCTGCAGATTGTCAAAACGCCCGGCCGCCCGCTGTTTGTCCCGGCGGGCGCCGGTTCGGGTAAGACCTTTACCCTCACGCGCCGCATCGTCTATGCGCTCTCGCCCGAATCCGGTCCGTTCGTTGAGCATCTGGACCAGGTGCTCGCCATTACCTTTACCAAAGATGCCGCGGCCGAGATCCGTGACCGCGTGCGCCGTGCGCTTATCGACGAGGGCATGGACGAGGAAGCGCTGACCGTCGACGACGCGTGGATTTCGACCATTCACGGCATGTGCTCGCGTATCCTGCGCGCGCATGCGCTGGAGCTGGGCATCGACCCCGAGTTCACGGTGCTCACCGATACCGACGAGCTTATGGACCAGGCTGTTGAGCATGTGCTGGCCCGCGCGACGGCGCCCGATGCCGCCCCCGAGCTCGCGGCATCGCTCAAGGCCCTCTATGCCTGGTATCCCATGGCGGGCGAGGGCGGTTCCTTTGGCACCGGCACGACCATCAAGGGCCTGGTGCGCGACCTGCTGGAGCTGTCGAGCCAGTTGCCGGGCGGTATGGACGACGTGTGCGTGGCGCGCGGCCAGGCCGATACCTCGGCACTCGCCGATGCCTATCGCGCAGCGCTGGGCGCAAGCAAGGCCGCGACCGAGAAGGCGCAGATGGCACTCGACGCCATTGACGCGTTCGAGGCGAGCGGCAAGACCATGGCCGATGCAGCGCGACTCATGATGTCGTGCACCATGCCGCGCGCGAGCAAGGCATTCCCTAAGGAGCAGGTCGAGCTGCTCAAGGCCGAGGCCGCCGATGCGTTTATCAATATCGTGCTTGCCTGCGGTGGCCCGGCGCTCGATGCGCTGGTGGGCCTGGCCCGTTCCGTGGAGGCGGAGTACCGTGCGCTCAAGGCCAACCAGTCCGCGCTCGACAATAACGATCTGCTGCGCATGGCATATGAGGCGCTGCGCGATTATCCCGCCATCCGAGCCGCCTACGAGGGCCGCTTTAAGATGGTCATGATCGACGAGTTCCAGGATACCGACCAGATGCAGGTCGACCTGATCCGTTACCTGACCGGCGCGGGGGAGCGTGCGCTTTGTACCGTGGGCGATGCGCAGCAGTCGATCTACCGCTTCCGCGGCGCCGAGGTCGAGGTCTTCCGTCGCCAGGAGCGCAAGGTGGGCTCGACTGCCGCGCCCGAGGCGACTGTCGTGGCCGACGCCCCTGCTGGCGAGCTCGTCAAGCTCGTGCGCAACTTCCGCAGCCATGACGAGGTGCTGCGTTATGTGGCACGCGTTTTCGACGGCGATGACGGCGGCCTGATGCAGGGCTTTTTGGATCTTGAGGCGAGCGACGGCCGCAAGGACACGCTGGTGGCAGACGCCTCGCGTCGCCAAGCCCTCTTTGTTGCCGGCGGCAGCATGCAGGAGCGCACACAGGCCAAGGCCCGTGCGATCGCCGAGCGCTTCCGCGCGCTTGCCGATGCCGGCCAGCCTCAGGGCGGCATGGTGCTGCTACTGGGCCGCATGACCAACGCCGACGTCTACGCCCAGGCCTTCCGCGACCAGGGGCTCGACTGCGTCATCGCGGGCGGCTCGGTCTTTGCCCAAGCAGCCGAGGTGCAGACGGTGCGCGCCCTGGTATGTGCGCTCGCCAATCCGGCCGATACGGCGCAGGGCCTTATGCCGCTGTTCGCCTCGCCGATGTTTGCGCTCGGCGCTCAGGAGTTCCTGGCGCTGGCGACCAAGCTCGATAGCGAGACGGGGGAGACCTCGCGCCGGAATATCGACGCGGGCATCATGAGTGATTTCGACGTGCCGGGTCTGCAAGATCTGCCGCTCGTGACGCGCGCCCGCGAGGTACTGCGGTATGCGCTTCGTCGCGTGGGCCGCGATTCGTTCGCCGCCATCGCGCGCGACGTGGTCAACGCCTCCGGCTGGTTTGTTCGTCTGGCACAGCGCGGTCCCGAGGGCAAGGCCATTGCCGCCAACGTGCTCAAGGCGCTCGACGCCGTGGCCGAGGCGGAGGCCGAGTTCGGCAACTCGCCGCGTTCCATCGCGCTGGCCTTCGACCGCTTCTTGGCGGGCAAGGAAGCCCCGGGTGCTCTCAACGAGGAGGACGACGGCGCGGTGCGCATCATGACGGTTCACGCCTCCAAGGGTCTGGAATATCCGGTCGTGGCGGTCGCCGAGTGCTTTGGCGTGCGCAAATCCTCGGGTGCGGCACAGATGGGTCGCGTCGAGGGAGGAGCGCAGGTCGTGGCACTGCCGGCACGCTTCGACGGCGTTAAGCTCGCCGACGGAACCTTTGTGAAGGGCGACGACGTCAAAAAGCAGTTTGAGCACGCGTTTAAGGGCAAGGGCACGTCGCTGTGGCTACCGCCGGAGCTCATGGAGGACGTCTGTGCGACGGGTTCTCCCGCCGAGGCATTTGCTCGCCTGCGCAACGACGACCTGCGGCTTTCGCTCGAGGAGCGGGCCCGCTTGCTCTATGTCGCCATGACGCGTGCGCGAGAGCTGGTCATTCTGGCGATGGATGCCGGCGTGAGCCGTGGCAAGGTGACGGCGCCGATCTTCGACGTCGAGACCGATCTGACCTACGACGTGCTGCGCCGTATTTTGCCGACCGACGCTCTGGACATGCCGCAGCTCGATGCCGACCGCCTGGTGTTCGACAACTCCCAGCCGGGCGACTACGAGCTCATTTCGCTTTCGGACTTTACCTTTGGCGAGCAGACGTTTGAGGCCAACGCTTCGCTGGATGACGAGGGCAGGCTCGTTCGCGGTGATGCCGATACAGATGCTGCCGACGATTCGGCCAGTACAACCGTCCCCGGTCCTGCCGACCCCGAGCCCGATTCGTTTGAGCTTGTGTATCCCCAGGCGGCGGGCGTGCGCATGGGGATATGTCCGTTCCCGGCGCGTGATTCGTACAGCTATTCGTCGATTGCCGTGACTCTGCATGCCGAGGCCGAGGACCGTGCCGCCGAGACGCGCGTGCCCATGGACGAGGCAGGCGATGATGCGGAGTCGGATGGCTCGGAGATGACGGATGCGGACGGGGGTGGGGGGCGGCGAGAAGAACCGGGGACGGGCCCGCCGGCAATCCCATGGCGCTGGGCTCGGCCTTCCATGCTGCCTGCCAGTGGCTCATCGAGATGGGTGCCGATGCGCTGCCTGCTGAGCGTGCCGACGCCCTGGCTCGCCTGTGGCGCTTGACGCCAGAACAGCGCGAGCGCTTCGATGTCGCTCTGGATCGCTGGCTCAAGTCGTCGGTTCGTGCCGAGCTGCTCGCATGGCCGTGCGTTCGCGCCGAAGTGCCGTTCTTCTCGCTGGGCTGCGAGGACGAGGACATCGCCCGCTACGGTGCATATGCCGAAGGCGCCATCGACGCTTTGGCGACCGACCCGGCCGATCCGTCACGCGCGCTGGTCATCGACTATAAGACGGGCGGCACGCCGGACGAAACGCCGGACCAGCTGCTCGAGAAGCACGCTCTGCAGGCGCGCGTTTACGCCGACGTGTTGCACAAGGCGGGCTTTGAGGCCGTGACCGTCAAGTTCGTCCGCGTGGAGCAGGCGAATCCAACCATCTTCGTCGAACCCGCCGAACCTCAAGTAGTCACCTACAACCTCTAGCCCTCAGATAACTTGCGGTGGAATACGGACTGTTTTGGCCAAAAAAGCCGCCAAACAGTCCGCATTTCACCGCAACTCAATAGGAGCCGTGTTGGTTTGGCTAGGTTCGGGTGCCGTCCGCGCCGTGCGGTAAAATCGTTCAGTCAGAACACGAACCCGCATCGGAGCTCATCACATGGCATTCGTCCATCTGCACAACCACACTGTCTTTTCCATGCTCGACGGCGCAACCCGTATCCAGGATATGGTCAACCGTGCCGTAGAGCTGGGCATGCCCGCCGTGGCCATTACCGACCACGGCTACATGTATGGCGTGCCCGACCTGGCGCTGGCCTGCGACGCCGTCAACCACAACACGCCCGAGTACAAAACCTGGAGCCACGACAAGGCCTTCCTGGAAAAGGACCGCCGCGACGAGCTGGTGGAGCCCGATCCCGAGGAAAACCCGCGCGAGCATGCCCAGTATGTGAAGGACATGGCCATGTGGGACGAGAAGGGCAATATCGACGAGCTCAAGCCGCCCCTGGTCATCAAACCCATCTTTGGCTGCGAGGTCTACTTTACGCCGGACGAGACGCTCGCTCGCGACCATAAGCCCGAGCTCTACCATATGATCCTTCTGGCCAAGGACCAGGAGGGCTACGTCAACCTGATGCAGACGGTTTCCGAGGCCGCCGTGCAGGGCTTTTACTACAAGCCGCGCGTGACGCTCGACAACCTACGCCGCCACGCCAAGGGCATGATCTGCACGAGCGCCTGCATCGCGGGCATCATCCCCAAATACATCGACCGCGGTGACATGGAGGGCGCCATCAAGTGGGCCGAGACCTTCCGCGATACCTTCGACCCCGGCGACTTCTACATCGAGATCCAGGAACATGGCATCACCACCGACAACGGCCTGACCGACGAGCAGATGGACCGCACGCTCATCGATATCGCCAAACAGGTGGGCGTCAAGGTCATCGCCACCAACGACTTCCACTACCTGCGCCGCGAGGATGCGCCCGTGCAGGACGTCATCATGTGTATTGGCATGAACGCCAAGGTCGATGACCCCAACCGCATGCGCATGACCGGCTCGGAGTTTTACATGAAGACCGAGGAGGAGATGCGGGCGATGTTCCCGTATTGCCCCGAGGCCTGCGACAACACGCTCGAGATCGCCGACAAGTGCTACGTCGAGCTGGACTGGGACTCCATCATCCTGCCGCGCTTCCCGTTGCTCGACCCCGGCGAGACGCACGAGAGCCAGTTCCGCCGCGAGTGCGAGAAGGGCCTGCGCCAGCACTACGGCGACGACTGGGCCACGCGCGAGATCGGCGGCGTCAACATCAAAGAGCGCTTTGAGTACGAATACAAGGTCATTTGCGACAAGGGCTTTGCCGCCTACTTTTTGATCGTTGCCGAGTACGTGCAATGGGCCAAGGACAACGGCATCGGCGTCGGCCCCGGCGGTGGCTGGGCCGCCGGCGCTATCGTCGCCTACGCCATGAACATCACCGCGTTCGACCCGCTCGAGAACGGCCTGATGTTCGAGAGGTTCCTGTCCCCGCAGCGCACCGAGATGCCCGATATCGATATGGACTTCGACGATGAGCGGCGCCTCGAGGTCGTGGAGCACGTTCGCCAGCTCTACGGCCCCGAGAAGGTCACCCACGTCATCACCTACTCGACCATTAAGGCCAAGCAGGCCATCAACGACGCCGCGCGCGTGCTGGACTATCCGGTCTACATGGGCCAGCGCCTGTCCAAGATGGTCTCGAGCGACCCCAAGGTCAAGCTCAAGCAGGTGCTCGAAAAGCAACCCGGCAAAGAGGATCTGTTTAACCCCGACTTTGCCGAGGCCTATAAAAAGGATGACGACGCCCGCCGCATCATCGACACGGCACTCTCGATTGAGGGCCTCACCCGTGGCGAGGGCGTGCACGCGTGCGCCGTTCTGATCTGCCGTGACCCCGTCAACGAGCACGTGCCCACCAAGCTCGACACCAAGGGCGGCGTCGAGATTACCCAGTACGAGGGCCATACCGTTGCCGACATGGGCCTGCTCAAGATGGACTTCTTGGGCCTGCGCACGCTGACGGTTATCTCCAAGGCCAAGGCCAACATCAAAAAGAACTTCGGTATCGACATCAAAGAGGAAGAGATCCCCTTTGACGATCCCGAGATCTTTAAGCTCATGGGTTCCGGCCACACCGCCGGCGTCTTCCAGGTCGAGTCCGCCGGCATGACGGCTACGATCAAGAACATGAAGCCCACCGAGTACAAGCATGTCGTAGCATTGATCGCCCTGTACCGCCCGGGCCCGCTGGGCGCCGGCATGGTCTCGTCCTACATCAACCGTATGAACGGCAAGGAGCCGGCGGTCTCCTACGACGACCGCCTGGACGACATCCTGGGCGAAACCTACGGCACCATGGTCTACCAGGAGCAGGTTATGCTCATCTCCGTTGAGATGTGCGGCTTCTCCAAGGGCGAATCGGACTCGCGTATCCGTAAGCCCGTGGCTAAGAAAAAGATCAAGCTGCTCACGTCGACGGTGCTCCACTGGGAGGATGGCTCGGACGAGACCACCTACGACCACTGGATGAACGGCGCTATCAAGAACAACTACACGCGCGAGGTCGCCCAGAAGATTTGGGACGATGTTCTCGAGTTCGCGTCCTACGCCTTTAACAAGTCGCACTCCGCTGGCTACGCCATCCTGGTTATGCAGACGGCGTGGCTCAAGGCGCATTATCCGCACGAGTACATGGCGGCCGTTCTGACGTCCTATACGGGCAAGACCGACAAGATCGTTCACTACGTCTCGGCATGCCGTCACGACGGCATCCCCGTGCTTTCGCCAGATGTCAACGAGTCCGGTACCGAGTTCACGGCTACCAAGGAGGGCGTGCGCTTTGGTCTGGCCGGCATCCGCGGCGTGGGCACCGGCGTGGCGCAGGCGATTATCGCCGAGCGCGAGGCGGGCGGTCCGTTTAAGACGCTGCACGACTTTGTCGAGCGCGTGGACTCGAGCCAGGCCAACCGTCGCGTGATCGAATCGCTCATCAAGGCAGGCGCCTTCGACTCCACGGGGTATCCGCGCCGCCAGATGATGCACTTTGTGGACAAGAACAACCCCGAGAACATCATCGATGCCGCCGTGAAGCGCCAAAAGGATCGCGCGAGCGGCCAGACGTCGTTCTTCGACATGTTCGGCGATGTTGAGGGCTCGGGCTTTGAGGTGAGCGTGCCCGATCCGGACGGCCAGGAGTGGGACCGCCACCTTAAGCTGAGCCAAGAGAAGGAGGTTCTGGGCATCTATGTCTCGGACCACCCGCTGCGCCCGTTTGAGTATGCGCTAGCCAAGGCGCGCGACTTCTCGTTCTCGCAGATCGACACCGGCTACGAAGTGCAAAACCCCACGGGCGGTACCATCAACCAGGAGATTCCCGAGGGCAAGGCGCTGTGGTGGGCCGGCATGGTCTCGAGCGTGTCCAAGCGCGTGACCAAAAACGGCGACCCCATGGGCATCGTGCAGCTCGAAGACATGGAAGGCGAGGCCACGGTCGTGGTGTTCCCCAAGACCTACAAGGAGGCCGAGGGGTATCTGTACGGCGAGGTCGATCCCGAGACCGGCGCGCAGCTGTCCGACGCGTTTGTGCGCATTAAGGGCAAGCTCGAGCGCTCGGACCGCGGCGACCAGATCATCGCGCAGGAGATTGTGCCGCTGGAGCTTAGCGAGGAGAAAAACAAGCCCAAGGTCTTTGAAGTCATGGTGCCCAACAGCCGCTTTAGCCAGGGCAATATGGCGCGCCTGGCCACGGTGCTCACCACCAACCCGGGCGGCGACCGCGTGGAGATCTTTATTGAGCAAGTCGACGGGCGCGTGCTGCGTGCTGAGGTGCCGGCCAAGGTCAACGCACGCTCGATTCCGCTGTTGGCAGAGGCAAAGGCGATTGTGGGTAACCAAGGCAGAGTGACGGTAATTTAAGGACGGCGTTGGCGGGGTAGCTAATTTGGGACGGGGCTATTTTAGCTACCCTTTGACTGACGGCGAATGAGTCGGGGTCGGAATGCATCTCAACCGACATATGGGGGTAGCTAAAATAGCCCCGTCCCAAATTAGCTACCCCGGGTGAGATTGGAGGAAGTGATGGCGCAGGGGACGTTTGTGCAGGCGCTCCGGAAAGAGGCGGCGTTGAGCGGCACCTTTATGAAGGGCCGCTCGCTCATGCTCAACGGCGCCGTGCTGTCGATTGAGGACAGCGGCTCC
>UQEO01000024.1 GCA_900540095.1 uncultured Collinsella sp. | reverse complement strand
CGGGATTGGTCAATCTCGGCCGACTATATTTGGCTAAATTATTCCGACGCTAACACCGTGCTGTTTTTGATGTGGCTGGTCGGCGGCCTGGTGCGCCTGTTCTACGAAAACGAAGCCAAGCGCAGCTTCGACCGGCACATGTTTAAGGCGAACCATGCGGCCGTTTGGAAACGTGTCGACGCTTGCTGGATCCAAGTCGATGCCGACCAGCTTGTGCCCGGCGATGTGATTCGCCTGTATGCCGGCATGCTCTGCCCGGTCGATGCGGTCCTCGCCAAGGGCGACCACATCCTTGTCTCCGAATCGTCGCTTACGGGCGAGAACGGTCAGACCGTCAAGCGAGAAGGGGAGGCCGTCCGTGCTGGAACGACCATCGTTGACGGAAAGGCCTCGGCAACCGTTCTCACTCGCGTTGCCGAGGAGCCGCCCACATCGCCGCGGCGCGCTCGGCTAGGCACGCAGTTTGGCGCTGGTGCCAGGAGCATCTGTGCCGCTCTGGTAAGGTGCATGCTCATCGTGCTGCCGTTTGTCATTATGATTCGAGGTTTTGTGCTGGGCGACTGGGCGCAGGCCCTGCTGTTTGCCCTAGGTACGGCCGTTGGCCTGGTCCCCGAGATGCTGCCAGTCGTCACGAGCGTGTGCCTTTCGGGCAGCGCGCACCGCCTTAAGAACAAACAGGTCATTGTTAAAAACGTTGACGCCATGGAATCACTGGGCTCCATGGACGTGGTGTGCGTGGACAAGACGGGCACGCTCACCGATGACGCCGCAGTGCTCGAGTACTATACCGATATCCTGGGCAACGAAAGCGAGCAAACGCTCAGCCTGGCGTATTTGGAGAGTACGAGCCAGGGGGCTGCCGCCAACCAGCTCAACCGGGCCATTGTCGACGCGTGCGCTGCGCCCGAGTTGCGTCTTGCCGCCAAAGACCTCGCAGGCGCATTTACCCTGCACGCATCTGATCCTTTCGACCACGTCACCAAGGCTTCGGGCGTTAAGCTCGATGCCACGCCTGGGGCGCATGGCTGCCTGGGGCTGCAGGCTCGCCCTGGCAATCACCTAACCATCGTAAAGGGCGAGGTCGAAAGCGTGTGCGCTCGTTGTGCCTGGGCCAGCTTTAAAGGCGAACTCGTCCCCATGGACGCCGCGGGCCGCCAGAGCGCCTATGAGGTTGCCGAGGACATGCGTGCCGACGGCATCAAGGTCCTTGCCGTTGCCTACAGCACAGCGTCTTCGGACTGGGGCGACCTGGTGCTCTGCGGTTTTTTGGGCTTTTTCGATCGGCCCAAGGCAAGCGCTCGCGCCGCCGTGCGCGCGCTATCTGACCTTTCCGTTGAGGTGCGCGTGCTTACCGGTGACTCGGCTTCGGTTGCCCGGTCAACCTGTTCGCGCCTGGGCATTCCTGCCGATAGCGTTATCACCGGCAGCATGCTCGATGCCATGGAGGAGTCCGAGGCGCTTGTTCGCGTGGGGCGTACTCGTGTGTTTGCCGAGCTCACGCCCGCGCAAAAGGCTCATATTGTCAGTCTCATTCGACTCTCTGGCCATACGGTCGGCTATATCGGCGACGGCGTGAACGACGTGCCGGCGCTTACGTCGGCAGACGTCGGCATCGTGGTGGATTCTGCAGCCGCCGAGTCCAAGAAGGTTGCCGACCTCGTACTGCTCGAGCGTGACCTGGGCGTGGTCGCCGAGGGCGTACGCGAGGGCAGGGCCTCGTTCGCCAACGCCTCCAAGTACATTCGCATCGCGTCGAGTTCCAACTTTGGCAATATCTGCTCGGTTGCCGCCTCGAGTATCTTCCTGCCGTTTTTGCCGGCGACCGCTACTCAACTGCTTCTGCTCAACCTGCTTTACGACGCGACCTGCCTGGCTCTGTCGTGGGATAACGTCGACGGGGAGGAGATCGCTCGTCCCAAGGCATGGTCGGGCAAGGGCCTCGGCAGCTTTATGCTCCATTTTGGCTTCGCGAGTTCGGCGTTTGACATCATCACGTTTGCCATCTTGCTCCTGGGCGTTTGCCCTGCGGTGTGCGGTGGGTCCTTTGCCACGTTGGGCGCTGCGGGCCAAGCGGCCTTTATCGCGACCTTCCAGACCGGATGGTTGCTGGAGTGCGCTTGGACCGAATCGCTCGTGCTCCTCGTCTTGCGAGCGCGCAATGTTCGCCACGGGGACCGGCCGTGTCGTCCGCTCGTGATAATGGTCGCCACCATGCTTATCGCCTCGGCCCTTCTCGCGCTGAGTCCTGCCGCGCAACTGCTCGGCCTTGCCACGCTGCCCATGTGGTATCTGGGAATCGTTGCACTGCTGAGCGTGTTGTATCTTGTTGTTGTTTCGACGATCAAGCGGGTTTACCTGTCCCGCTCGAGCAGTCTGTTCTAGGGCGGTTCTATGCGTACCAACAGAACCAACATAGCGATTACACCCGCCGAGGCAGCCGAGCTCAGCAGCGCGCTGTTCTCGTCCGGTAGCGCTGCCGCCCTCGAACTTGCACCCGTGTTTGCCGATATCGCATCGGGCAGGCTGACCGCCATAGAACTGGCAGTTGCCGGCTCGCAGACAAGTGCTGCTGCGGAGCCCATCGTTATCGACGGTCTTGCCATCGATCTGGCTTCGCGCACCGTTAAAGTGTCGGGCGCGCCTGTTTCGCTCACGCCCAAAGAATTCGATATCCTGGCCTTTTTGGCGAGCAACCGGGGCACAGTCTTTAGCAAAGAGGAAATCTATCGCGCGGTATGGCAAGACGAGTATCTGCTCGATGACAGTAACATCATGGCCTTTGTCCGCAAGATCCGAAAGAAGATTGAACCCGAGCCCGACAATCCCCGTTACCTGCTGACTGTTTGGGGTGTGGGCTATAAAATGGCCGAGTAACGCGTTGAATCGTTCGCTTCTATCGACCCCAAAAGTCACTCTGACAATCCTTGCTAAATCGCAAGAAAGCCGCAAGAAACCAGCCATGTGCCCGGTCTTGCGGCTTTTCTATTCTAAAGACAGTCGCAGACGCGAAGGGAAGGTGAGGACCGTGGGCGGCAGTGACAGTACCAGCAAGGCAGGGCGATGTCTGTCGGCGCGGGTCCACCTTAATGGCGGGCGTCGCGGCTAGACGGCTCTGCATCCGATCGATAGAACGGAGCAAGGCAATTGAAGAAGCTGAATATGCGCCATACGCCATCTACAGTCCAGGCGCAAAACGAACTGATCAGGCATCGTGCAGAGGGCCGCATCCAGCATGCGGCAACTATCCCGCTGATGGACGCCATGTCCTGGGTGGGCTCGAACCTGGGTGGTCTAACCCGTGATGAGGTCGCGCGCAGCGAGGCCGATAACGGACGCAACGTGGTCACGCGCGGCAAGAATAAGTCGCTTGCCCGCAAGCTTGCGGATGCATTCGTCAATCCCTTTACGGCAATTCTGTTCTTCTTGGCCATTATTTCGGCAACGACGGACATGGTGTTTCCGGCGTTGTCGATGATGGGCAGCACGCCGGAGGACTTTGACTCGCTGACGGTGATTATCATCACCACAATGGTGGTTCTTTCGGGCACGCTGCGCTATATCCAGGAAGCGCGCAGCGGCAATGCGGCCGAAAAGCTGCTCGACATGATCACGACCAGCGTGACGGTCACCCGCAAGGATGCCCCCAGGACCGAGATTCCCATCGACGACGTGGTGGTCGGCGACATTGTGCATCTGTCCGCCGGCGACATGATTCCCGCCGACGTGAGGATTATCGAGGCCAAGGACCTCTTTGTGAGTCAAGCCAGCCTGACGGGCGAGAGCGAGCCGGTCGAGAAGGTTCCCGCAACCTGCACCGAGTCCGACTCGGCCACGTCGTTCGAGAACATCGCCCTCATGGGCAGCAGTGTGATCTCGGGCAGCGCGACGGCGCTCGTCTTTAGTGTGGGCGAGCAGACCCTGTTTGGTTCCATGGCGTCGAGCCTGTCCGACGACGCTGTGGAGACGAGCTTTTCCAAAGGCGTCAACAGCGTCTCGTGGGTGCTCATCCGCTTTATGATGGTGATGGTTCCGTTTGTCTTTTTGATCAACGGTGTCACGAAGGGCAATTGGCTCGATGCCGGCCTGTTCGCCATCAGCATTGCCGTGGGTCTGACGCCCGAGATGCTGCCCATGATCGTTACCACGTGCCTTGCCAAGGGCGCGGTTGCCATGAGTAAAAAGCAGACGATCGTTAAGAACCTCAACTCGATTCAAAACTTTGGCGCGATGGACGTGCTGTGCACGGACAAGACCGGCACGCTTACGCAGGACCAGGTGGTGCTGGAGTATCACTGGAATATCGACGGCCAGGAGGATTCGCGCGTTTTGCGCCACGCCTACCTCAACAGCTATTTCCAGACGGGCTATAAGAATCTGATGGATCTGGCGATCATCAAGTGCACGGAGGAAGAGGAGCAAAACGACCCGAGTCTCACCGATCTTTCGGAGGCATACGTGAAGGTCGATGAGGTGCCGTTCGACTTTACGCGCCGTCGCCTCACCACGGTGGTGCGCGATCGCAGCGGCAAGACCCAGATGGTTACCAAGGGCGCGGTCGAGGAGATGCTGTCGGTGTGCTCACATGCCGAGATCGACGGCGGCGTTCACGTGCTGGACGACGAGGTGCGCGAGCGCATTCTGGCAACAGTTGCCGACCTTAATGACGACGGTTTCCGTGTGCTGGCGATTGCTCAAAAGTCCAACCCGTCACCCGCCGGTGCCTTTAGCGCCGAGGACGAGCGCGACATGGTCCTAATCGGCTACCTGGCCTTTTTGGATCCGCCTAAAGAGTCCACGGCCGATGCGATTGAGGCGCTGCGCAATCATGGCGTTGCCACCAAGATCCTGACTGGCGACAACGAGAAGGTCACGCGCACCATCTGCAAGCAGGTGGGGCTACAGGTCAACAACATGTTGCTCGGCGGCAACATCGCTGACATGGATGACGCCGAGCTCGCTCGCCGGGCCGAGGACGTGCAGGTCTTCGCCAAGCTCACGCCCGACCAAAAGGCGCGTGTCGTTTCCGTCCTGCGTACGAACGGGCATGTGGTGGGCTACATGGGCGACGGTATCAACGATGCCTCTGCCATGAAGTCGTCCGACATCGGCATCTCGGTCGACACGGCCGTCGACGTTGCCAAGGAGTCCGCCGACATCATCTTGCTCGAGAAGGACCTGATGGTGCTCGAGGAGGGCATCATCGAGGGGCGTAAGACCTACGCCAACATGATCAAGTACATCAAGATGACCGCGAGCTCCAACTTTGGCAACATGTTTAGCGTGCTTGCCGCGTCTGCCCTGCTGCCGTTTTTGCCCATGATGAGCATCCAACTGATCTTGCTCAACCTGATTTATGACTGCAGCTGCCTGGCGATTCCCTGGGACAACGTGGACGAGGAGTTCCTGCGCGTGCCGCGTACCTGGGATGCGTCGAGTGTCGGCAGGTTCATGATCTGGATTGGGCCCACCAGCTCCATCTTCGACTTTATGACCTATATCTTTATGTACTTTGTCTTCTGCCCGTTGTTTGTGAGCCACGGCGTGCTGTTCAACGAGCTGGCGAGCGTCTACTCGGGTGCCACACTGGAGCAGATGCAGCTGGCCTACATCGCGCTGTTCCAGGCTGGTTGGTTCGTCGAATCCATGTGGAGCCAGACCTTGGTTATCCATATGATTCGCACGCCCAAGTTTCCGTTTATCCAGAGCCGTGCCTCGGCTCCGGTGATGCTGCTCACGATGACCGGCATTGCACTGCTCACGCTGATCCCGTTTAGCCCGCTTGGCCCCACGCTGGGCCTGGGAGCGCTGCCCGTCGAGTACTTCTTGTTCCTGATTCCGTGCATCTTGCTGTACATGGCGCTGGCGACGAGCCTTAAGAAGGCCTATGTCAAGCGTTACGGCGAGCTGCTGTAGCTGATTTCGATGTAGAGAGGAGCGTTTACATGAACTGGGCTCTGATTTGGATTGATTTGTTTGGGACTACGGAGTGGCTTGGGCTCAACATGGGCTTTTGGGTGGCCAATGGCGTTGTCCTGGTGATTGTCATCATTATGAATGTCGTCTTTTGGAGCATGAAACCGCTGCCCAAGGACGAATAACATGCATGGGATTGCCTGCGCCGCTGTGCCAAAATAAACACTCGAATGATGTACAAATGTGAAAAAGGGACAGCCCCTTTGTCACATTGATTTGAAAGTTGATGTTGATGATTCTATCGCTGGCCCCCATGGAGGGGATTACCGGGCATGTGTTCCGCCGCGTGCATGCGGAGTGCTTCGGCGCGCTCGATTGTTATTACACGCCGTTTTTGCCGCCGCCGCGGGTGGGCAATCGCTTTGGCGGCAAGGCGTTTAAGGAGGTCGATCCTGCCAACAACCAGGGGCTTAACGTGGTGCCCCAGCTCATGTCCAAGAACGCGGATGAGTTTGTGTGGGCGGCGCAGGTGCTTGCCGATATGGGCTACCACGAGGTCAACCTCAACTTGGGATGTCCCTCGGGTACGGTTGTCGCCAAAGGTAAGGGTTCGGGCTTTCTGCGTAACCTGGATGAGCTCGAGGTGTTCTTGAGCGACGCGTGCGAGCGCTCGCCACTGCCGGTGTCGGTCAAGACCAGGCTGGGGCTTGAGAGCGATGACGAGTACGAGCGCGTGCTCGATCTGTATTGCCGCATGCCGCTGGCAGAGCTGATCGTGCATCCGCGCGTGCAAAAGGACCGCTATACGGGCTCGCCGCGCAAGGAGTTTTACGGCGAGACGCTGGAGCGTGCGCCGTTCCCCGTGGCCTATAACGGTGACATTTTCGATCTTGAGGATATGGACGCGCTGGTGGAGGCCTATTCCGGGACACGCCATGTAATGCTGGGACGCGGCCTGCTCGCGAACCCCGCCCTGGCTCGTATGGTCAACGGCGCCCCTGCTGCCCCGGCAGCCGAACTGCATCGTTTCCACGACACGCTGTTTGCGGCCTATGCGGACGAGATTGGCGGCAATGCGGTCTTTCGCATGAAGGAGTGGTGGTTCTACGCCAAATGCGCCTTCGCCGACCCCGCTACCGTTCACAAGCTCGTACGTAAGACCAAAAAGGTCGACGAATACCGCGCTGCCGTCGATCGCGTCTTTCGCGAGCAGCCACTTGCACCCATAGCCCGCTTCCACGGCTAGTTAGTCGTTGGGGACGTTCTTTAACGACTAGTCATTTAAGAACGTCCCCAATGGCTGTGTTGCACTAGAGCAGGTTCTCCTGTACCCATGCGATGATGTCGTTCGATTCGTAGAGCGGCTCTCCATCAATGAACAGGCAGGGAACCTGGCGCTTTCCGCCGACGGCGATGAGTGCCTGCTCGGCTTCGGTATCGGTCGAGATATTACGCTCGGGAATGGTCACGCCGTTATCGGCAAGGAAACGCTTGACCTTTATGCAATACGGGCAGCCGGTCATAACGTAGAGCACGAGCTCGTGATTAGTAGCCATAGGGTCTCCAATCGGTTTGAGGTTTCGATTGAAATACCCAAAGCCACCGCGGTCTATGCGCACGTCAACGAAGACTCGATGGCCTGAACCAAAAACGCCGTGGCTCTGGTGCCGCAGGGCTTGTCGTAGTAGTCAACAAAGCGCTGGTCGGCAAGATAGCCGTGGGCGAGCCCCAGGTATGCTTCGTCTTGGGGCTCGTGTCCCCAATTGAGGCCAATCCATCGGCGATGCATCGCGACAAGCTTGCGAGCCTCGCTTCCATCCGCATCGCCGTCGCCCATGGCAATCGAGAGCTGACCCAAAATAGCGCGTTCAAGTTCCTTCATGTCGTTCCACGTCTGAGGGTCCATGTCCAGCAGCGCTTCGTTTGCTGCATCGATAGCCTCATTGCCATAGCGCTCCCGCGCCTCGGCACCGTAGCGCTCCTCGTTTTCCTGCACGGTGCGCCAGCGCTCCAGTTGCGGCAGGACGGCGCCCATGAGCGAGACGGCTTCGTCGAGCGACATGCCGGTGTTTTGCGCCAGCCGCGGGGCACAATCCTCAATCATCGCCTCCATCGTGGTCTCGTAGGTGTACTTGCCGTGGTCGTAGCACCACTTGCAGTAATGGTCGGTCATGGCGCCCGTGGCATCGGTGCCGCAGTCGTCGGGCGTGAGTATCATGCCGCAGCTCTGGCAATAATGCTCGGGCATTTCGAGCAGATGAGACAGAGGCTCGCCGGTCACGGCGGCAATGAGCTTCATCATGTCGATGCCCGGGGTGACTTCGCCGCGCTCCCAACGGCTGACGGCTTGGCGTGTGACGAAGAGCTTGGCGGCGAGCTGCTCTTGGGTAAGGTGATGGGCGCGACGGATGGCAATGAGCTTTTCTGCAAAGGCCATAGCGGCTCCTTTCTGCTGGTTGATGGCTTAAGCATACGCGGCGGCAGACGCCCTTCCAAGCAACCGTTGGTTGCACGACGGGCGACCGCGGCGAAGAATTGCGCGCAACGCCCCATGCCTCCATGCCGTACAATGACCGGCATGGAACCTATTGCACACATACATACCGACCTGCCGCAGAAGTTCGGCATTCCGCGCAACAGCTTTTTGGCGCCCCATCTGCAGGGGCGCATCGTCTTTGAGCCGGAATTTGCCTCCAATGCAGCGGTTGAGGGTTTGGACTCCTTCTCTCACCTGTGGTTGCTGTGGCGCTTCGAAAACGGAACGCCCGGCGGCACGGCTAAGGACATAGCTGCCGATGCCAAGTCGCAGGACAGGTCCGGCACTAATGCCAAGTGGTCGAAAACCGTGCGTCCGCCGCGTCTGGGTGGAGCCGAGCGCGTGGGCGTGTTTGCCACGCGCAGTCCGTTTCGCCCGAATCCCATCGGGCTCACCTGCGTCAAGCTCGATCGTGTCGAGTTCACCGACGATGGCCCCATCATCCATGTGCTGGGGGCCGACCTGCGCGACGGTACGCCCATCTACGACATTAAGCCCTACATTCCATTTGCCGACTGTCACCCGGATGCGACCGGCGGCTGGATTGAGGATGCTCCGTGGCAAGAGCTCGATGTTGAGTTTCCGCAAGCGCTGCAGGATATGGTCCCGCCCGCAAAGATTTCTGGCTTGGTCGAGGTTCTACGCCAAGATCCGCGCCGCGCGGGCAGCAAGCACGAGCCAAACCGCGCCTATCATCTGGCCTTCGCCGGACTCGACATATCTTTTACGGTCGATAAAACCCAGCTAACCGTAGTCGCCGTCAACGACGCGCAAGACTAACCAGCCATTCGTCCGCACCCGTCAAATTAAGCGCCAAACCCCGCGCCAAAACCGCCCACGCTGGTGGACAATAACGCCTACCAAAACAATCAACTTTGCACGGGAGTCCAGCATGAAATACGACTTCACTTCAATCATCGACCGCCACGGCATGGACGCCATCGCCGTTGACTCTTGGGGTGAGATCCCCGGTATGGCCCCGAACGCACCCGACGAGGGCTTCGACCGCATTCCCATGTGGGTGGCCGACATGAACTTTGCCACGGTGCCCACGGTCCAGGAGCACATCATTCAGCGCGCTCAGCATCCCATGTTTGGCTACTTTAACCCGCGCGCCGAGTACTTCGACCGCATCATCGAATGGCAGAGCCGCCGTAATGGCGTCGAGGGCCTGGCGCCGGAGCATATCGGCTACGAAAACGGCGTGCTGGGCGGTGTCGTGTCGACGCTGCGTGCGTATGTTCAGCCGGGCGATGCGGTGCTGGTCCATAGCCCCACCTACATCGGCTTTACCAAGTCCATTGAGGCCGCGGGCTATCACATTGTCCACAGTCCGCTTAAGCTCGACGACCAGGGTGTGTGGCGTATGGACTTTGAGGACATGGAGCACAAGCTCGCCCAAAACCACATCCATGCCGCGGTGTTCTGCTCGCCGCACAATCCCTGCGGCCGCGTATGGGAGCGCGACGAGATCGAGCGCGCCATGGACATCTATCGCCAGCACGATTGCGTGGTGATCTCGGACGAGATTTGGTCCGATATCATCCTGCCGGGGCACAAGCACATCCCGACGCAGTCGGTGAGCGAGGATGCCCGCATGCGCACGGTTGCCCTCTACGCGCCCAGCAAGACGTTCAACTTGGCGGGTCTGGTCGGCAGCTATCACATCATCTATAACGAGACGCTGCGCGACCGCGTGTGCGCCGTGTCCAACAAGACTCACTACAACGAGATGAATGTCCTCTCCATGCATGCGCTTATCGGTGCCTATCAGCCGCAGGGCTACGAGTGGGTGGACGAGCTCAACCAGGTGCTTGCCGGCAATATCGAGTACTTCTGCGATTACGTGGACGAGCATTTTGAGGGCGTGTCCTATTCGCGTCCGCAAGGCACGTACATGGTGTTTCTGGACTGCACCGAGTGGTGCCGCGAGCATGGCCGCGATATTCAGTGGCTGCTCGACCCTGCGGCGCGCGTGGGCGTCGGGTATCAGGACGGCCGCCCGTTCCACGGAACCTGCCACATTCGCGTGAATCTGGCGCTGCCGCTTTCGCGCGTAAGGGAGGCGTGCGACCGTCTGGACCGCTACGTTTTTAATGCACGGTAAGTGTGCGCTGCATGCGGGGCCTTCTGCCAGGTCGGCTAGAAGGCCCCGCATGGTAATGCGTCTGTAACCATTGGGCGCAGACCTGCTGCGGAGGTTTATTTTTCCTGAATCTGCTTGCCGCAAAGATGCTCAATCGTAATCTCGTAGAGCTGGACGCCCTTGATGTCTTTGGCGATTTCCTCTTCGACTTCCTCGGCGGAAGGGTAGTACTTAAGGGCGAGCTGGCGGACTTTGTCCTCGATAAACGCGGGGGTGTCATTCGCCAAGCGGCAGCGGCCAAAGACCACGGTGCTCATAACGTAGGGAGCCCAGTCACCGTCCTTGTACCACTCGTTGCCGTAAACGGTAAAGCAGACCTTGTCATCGCGCTTGAGTGCGTCGACCTTGTGGCCGGCTTTGGCGCCATGGAAATAGATCTTGTCGTGCTCGGCGTCAAAGAAGTAGTTGACGGGAATGGCGTACGGGTAGCCATCGTCGCCGTTGACGGCAAAGACGCCGCGCTTGCAGGTAGTGAGCAGTTCGCGCGCTTCCTCGTCAGTGATGGCGCGTTTCTTTCGACGTAAGGGTCTAAACATCGTTGGCTTCCTTTCTGGTCGTGCGTGGTGGTTGAGCACAAACTATAGCGAAACGGATCCGTTTCTCTTGATGCGGGCGAGTATGTTTTTGAGCTTGTTAAAGTCGAGCGGTTTGGATAGATGGGCGTTCATGCCGGCGTCGTGTGCCGCCTTGGCGTCCTCGGCAAAGGCATTGGCGGTGAGCGCGATGATGGGGATATCGGCTGCATCGACCTTCTCGCTCAGGCGAATCGCGCGGGTTGCCTCGTAACCGTCCATGTCCGGCATCATAATGTCCATCAGGATCGCATCGAAGCTGCCGGCGGGATGCGATAGGTACAGATCGACGACTTCGTTGCCGTTGGCGGCGCGGGTGACCACGACGCCCTCGGATTCTAGCAGCGCCTGGGCAATCTCGGCATTCAATTCGTTGTCTTCGGCGAGCAGTACGTTCATGTCGGCGAGCGAGCAGTCGAGCGCCCCCTCGACCGTATTCGCCCGCGCCTGGGGGTTCTTGTCGATATCGAGCGGAATCTCCACGTAGAACGAGGTGCCCGCATGGAGCTCGCTGGTGACTTCGATGGTGCCGCCCATCAGTTCAATAATCGACTTGACGATTGGCATGCCCATGCCGGTTCCTTGGAACTTGCTACGCGCATCGTTACCTTCTTGGGCAAACGGCTCATAGATATGCTTTAAAAACTTGGAAGTCATGCCAATGCCGGTATCCGAAACGCTAAAGCAAAAGAGCGCGCGCCCGTTATCGAGTGGCTTGGTCTTTGAGCTAAAGGTGACGGAGCCGCCGTGCTTGTTGTACTTAATGCTGTTGTCTAACAGGTTGATCATGATCTGTCGGATATGGGTGGGACTGCCGACCATGTATGGCCCCGTGGTGTATGGCAGACTATTGTCCTGCATGGTGATGCCGTTATCGGATGCGCGGAGCTTGCACAGAACCAGCGTATTGTCACAGAGCTCTTTGAGGTTAAAAGGCGCATGTTCCAGTGTTATCTTGCGGTCTTCGATTTTGCCCATCTCGAGGATGTCGTTAATCAGCGAGAGCAGGTGATTGGCGGCAACACGAGCCTTGGCGCGGCTTTCGCGGGCGACCTGGATATCGCCTTCCTTCAATTCCTCGATATCGATAAGGCCCAGGATGCCGTTGAGCGGCGTACGGATGTCGTGGCTCATGCGCGTGAGGAATGCCGTCTTAGCGGCGTTGGCGGCGTCGGCTTTTTCGCGCTCGGTTCGAGCGCGCACGAGCGCCCAGATGAGCAGGACGATGCTGACCGACAACATACCGATGAGGGTGGAGGCAACGGCGGTGCGGTTGCGATAAAGGAATTGAAGCGTGTTGGATTCCTGGGCCGTGTACGACGTGGAGGAGTAATTGCTTGCGGAGAGCGATTCTCCGGCATTGACGATGCCCTTGTTGATGATTCCCAGCAGCTCGGGCTTTCCGCGCGAAATCCAGCACGAGAGCTCGCAGGTGTCAGGGAGCTCGACCGTCTCGCAGTCCTCGAGATCATAACGATCGCCGAGGGTTTTTACGCGTGAACTGGGAGCGACGACGCAGCGCGCCGTTCCCCTCCTGAGGGCGTCGAACGCTTCATCGTCGGATCGGTATTCGGTCACGGTCGCTGTGGGGAACAGACTTTCAAGTACGTTTCGGTTGATAAACGATGATTTGGTACAGGCGATGTTCTGAAGATCTTTGTTCAGGTTGCTTCCGCTGTGGATGGCGGTGAGGGATATGGTCCCCAACGATACCGACTGCACAACGCCTGATTGCTCGGCAAACCAGTAATCTCGGTATACCGGCAGCGCGACGTCTATGCTTCCCTTTGACAGGGCCTTTGACATCATCTTGTAGCTATCAAAGGCGACGGTTTTGACCGTAATGCCAAATATATCGTGCAACGTCGTCGCAAGCGATGCGAGCGAGCCTTCCATTTTGCTGTCTTCGTCTTCGTTGCAGTAGGGGAGTTTGCCCGTAATGTAGCCGAGCGTGATGGTGCTGTTGTTCGCCTTGAGCCAGGCGCGCTCATCGCCGGTGAGCGAGGATGATCCGCTGTTTTGCGCTGAATAGTTCGATTTGACCTCGTCGTTATAGCGGGGGTTGACGCGGTTGATTGCCGCCATTGCGGAGTTGATGTTGTCCATCAGGTCGGGGCGGCTTTTGGGAACGGCAAAGTAGTAGTCGCTCGAACCGACGTAGAACATGGGCGACGCCTCGGGCGACGAAATGGTGTCGTTCATGATGATGGCGTCGACCTCGCCGTTTGCGAGCGCGTCAAAGAGAACGGAGCCTCCGTCATACTCCCTGTATGTGCAGGCGATTCCCTCGTTGGCGAGCCACTGCTGGCCGACGATGGTTTGCGTAACACCGGAGTTGTAACCGATGGTGAGACCCTGGAGTGCTTGAGGGTCACCCTTGGCCAGGTCGTCACGGTCGGGCCTGGCGTAGATGTAGTAGCGCTCGGTGCCCTCAGGGTTCGAGGAAAAGAGCAGCTTTTGGGCGCGTTCCTCGGAGTAGGAGATGTTGGGCATGAGGTCGATCTCGCCTGCCTCGAGCATGTCCATAAGCTCGGTGAAGGTGCCGGAGACGTATTCGTACCGCCAGCCGGGCGTGTAGTACGACAGGGTCTGGAGGTACTCGTAACCCCATCCCGAGAGACGCTCGCCGGGGGTGCCGTTCTGGAAGCCCTCGTTGTTGACGAGCCAGCCGACGCGGACCGTCTTGACTGGCTGACTAGAGTCATCGGCAAAAGCCTGGACAGGCGCGATGGAACTCAGTGCGGCAAGCGCGGCAAGCACAATGGCCAGGGCGCGACATATAACTGAACGAAGGACGGTGGCAGCTCTCACATGCAATCCTAACGAATCGAGACAATACCGCATAAGGATACCAGCTCAGCCTGCCCAGTCGGCAGCTGTACCGCTAAACGCTCCCGCCCGGCAGTCATTGGGGACGTTCTTGTTTGACTAGTCATTTAAGAACGTCCCCAATGACTAGTTCCGTTTGCTGGGGAGGCGTGGGACAATACCGAGCGAACGTGATTGGTTGTCCGTGGAAGGGGTCGCGATGAAAAAGCTCAGGACGCTTGCCGATGTGCTGCGACAGGCTGGCTTTGCACGCATCACGGGCCTGTTTCTTATTTTCTATCTGCTTTGCTCGACGGCTGTCTGGCTGTCCGAGCCCACGACCCTCACGTTTGGCGATGGTCTCTGGTTTAGCTTTGAGACGGTCTCGACGATCGGCTTTGGCGATATCCCCGCTGAAACGCCGGTTGCCCGCGGCATTACCGTTATCCTAAGCGTCATCAGTATCTTCTATATCGCCATGCTTACGGGCGTGGCGGTGAACTACTGCAATACGCTCATTAAACTGCGCCAAAAGGACACCATGGCGCGCTTTATGGACGATCTTGAGCATTTGGAAGAGCTCGATCGTGACGAGCTCGCCGATCTGTCGCGCCGCGTGCGCGAATATCGCCGCCGCCAACGCTAGAACGGGCGCCGCGCGTCACGATGAGGGGGACTGAAATGAATATCACCGTGTATCTGGGTGCCAGCGTCGGTAGTGACCCGGCGTTTCTGCCCGCAGTGCAGGAGCTGGGCAATTGGATTGGCGCCAACGGACACGCGCTCGTATACGGCGGGTCCAAATCGGGACCGGTGGGGGGGGCCGCCGGTACAGGAAGCGCGCCAGTCCAAATCGGGGCTGAGGGGCGCGTTCGCCGATAGCGTACTCGAGGCAGGCGGACATGTGACGGGTGTGGAGCCGAGCTTTTTTATCGAGGCAGAGTTTCAACACGACGGAATCGACGACCTTATCGTGACGAGCGACATGGCCGAGCGCAAAGCCAAGATGATCGAGCTCGGCGATGCGTTCATCGCATTTCCGGGCGGCACGGGCACGCTCGAGGAGATTGCCGAGGTTATGTCCGCGGTGTCGTTGGGGCACCTGAGCTCTCCGTGCATCCTGTATAACCTGGACGGTTACTACAACGACCTCAAGGCGTTGCTCGGGCACATGATTGATAAGGGGCTTTCGAGCCCGAGGCGCCAGCACGGCATCTACTTTGCCGACGATTTGCGCGAGATTGCCTCGATTATCAACGGATAAGTCTTGAGCCTGCCCCACTATGGCTCCCAATGGTGCCGTTTGCGGCGCAGGTGGTTGGCTCGTTCGGGCAACGCTCGCTCTACAATAAAACGTATCTATGTCGACTTTGACCGCGGGAGGACCCGATGGATAACCTTGCCAAACCCACAAACCGCGCGCTGTTTTTAGTTAGCGTTGCCGTGACCGGTGCGTTCGCAGGTGCCGCAGTCTGGCTGTTCTTCTTTGCGATGGAGCACGGCATCGACTATCTATGGACCGAGATTCCACACGCGCTGGGCGTCGCTTCGCCCGAGCTTGCCAGCGGCCCGTTTGGCTTTCTGCCATACCCGTTTTTCGTCTGCCTGCTGGGCGGCCTGCTGATCGGTCTGTACGAAAAGACGACGGGCACCAAGACCGATGACCTCAACCAGGTGATGGCCAAGGTAAAGCGCGATGGGCGCTACCCGTACGACAACCTGGGCAAGCTTTCGCTCGCGGCATTGCTGCCGCTGCTGTTTGGCGGAAGCATTGGACCGGAGGCCGGCCTGACCGGCGTTATCGCCGGTCTGTGCAGCTGGGTCGGCGACCGCATGCGTCGCTTTGGCGCCGAGTTTAGGGAGCTCACGTTGCTGGGCACCCAGGCTGCCCTGACGGCGCTCTTTACCGCGCCCGTCTTTGGCTTTGTGGCGCCGCTTGCCGGTAGCACCGACGGCCAGGGTGAAGACGCCGACGATGAGTCCGCGTCCGGTGAGATCACCATCAAGCTGCCCAAGGCGCAAAAGACGGTGGTCTACGGTATTGCGATTGCCGGCGGTCTGGGCACCTACCTGCTGCTTGGACAGCTTGTGGGCGGCGGCATGGGCATGCCCAGGTTCGAGTCCGCCGAGGTGGGCAACCTAGAGCTTACCTGGCTCGTCCCTCTGTCGTTGATCGGCACCGTCTGCGGATGGCTGTACTTTGTCTCTGAGCATGCGAGCGAGGCACTGTCTCACGCAATAGGGGAGCGTCCTGTCGTCAAGGCCATGCTAGCCGGTCTGGCGCTCGCCATCTGTGGCACGGTTCTGCCCTACACCATGTTTGCCGGCGAGACCCAGGCCGACGTGCTCATGGAAACCTATCTGACCATTCCCGCCGGCGTGCTTATCGCGACCGGTCTTGTTAAGGCCATGCTGACGCCCGCCCTCATCAACCTTGGTTGGCGTGGCGGCCACTTCTTCCCGGTTATCTTCTCGGGTGTGAGCCTGGGCTACGGCCTTGCCATCCTCACCGGCGCCGATCCGGTCTTTTGCGTCGCCGTCTGCACGGCATCGACGATGGGTGCGGTCATGCGCCAGCCCATCATGGTCGTGGGCCTGCTGCTCATGTGCTTCCCGCTCAAAGGCATCGTCTGTATGACCATCGCCGCCGCCATCGCCGCCGGCATTCCGCTGCCCAAGCCGCTGCGCAAATAGCGCGGTTAATCGCGAGTCAACTCCAGAGGGGTACGAGATGATCCTGTACTTTAGCGCGACGGGGAACAGCGAACATGTGGCGCGTCGCATTGCGGCGGCGACAGACGACAAGGTTGTGTCGATTGAGCGTTTTGATGTCGAAGCCCTTCGCCTTGTTGCGACGGAAGGCCCCTGCCAGCTGGGATTTGTTGCTCCGGTGTATGCTTGGGGTCTGCCGACACCGATGATCGAGTTTTTGAAGACTGCCGACCTGTCGATTGCTGCCGGTGCAAAGGGCGGCGAGCGCCCCTATACGTTCTATGTTTCGACGTACGGTTCGACGACCGGCCAATCTGCCAAGTTTGCCCGCGACCTGCTGCACGAGCGTGGGCTCGAGTTAGATGCGGCGATGAGCGTCAAGATGCCCGATACCTGGACGCCTGTTTTCGACCTGTCTGACCCTCAAAAGGTTGAGGGTATCAATAGAGCTGCCGAGGCGCAGATTGATGCCGTGATCGAGGCGGTGCAGGCACGCCGCACGGGCAACATGATGCGCCATCGCGTGCCTCTGTTTGCATCGTGCGCGTATCACGCAATTGGGCTGCCGCGCATGCAACAGACGAGCAAGTTTGCCGTCGATGCCGATCGCTGCATCGGCTGCGGCCTGTGTGCCAAGCGCTGCCCCATGGCGGCGATTGAGATGCGCGACGGCCTTCCCGTCTGGACAAAGCCGGAGTGCGCAGCCTGCCTTCGTTGCCTGCACCGTTGTCCCAAATTTGCCATCTCGCACGGTAAGCGCACGGCATCCCACGGTCAGTACAGGCATCCCAAGCCAGGTGTGAGGATGTAGCGGCTGCTGGCCGCGCTACTTCCAAACCGCGAGCGCCGCAGTGCCCAGTACGATGAGGGCGAGACCGATGTCGCTGCGCCGCGAGACCTTTTCGCTGAATGCCAAGCGCGCAAATAGTACCGATACGACAATCGATAGTTTGTCGATCTGCACCACGACGCTCACCTGACCTGTGGCGATGGCGTAGTAGCACAGCAGCCACGATGCGCCAGTCGCAATGCCCGATGCCGCGAGAAATACGAGTTCGTAGCGGTCTACGTGCACGGCTTGGCCCATCTTGCCTTTAGCTGCCACGATTGCCCATGCCATAACCAGTACCACACAGGTACGGATTGCCGTGGCCAGGTTGGACTCGACGCCTTCGATGCCAACCTTGGCAAGGATGGACGTGAGCGCTGCGAACACGGCGGCGCCGAGGGCGTAAGCGAGCCAGGTCCGGTCTTGCTGCCGCTCGGGTCCGGCAGACTGCTTCTTCTCGATCATTAAAAACGTGCCGAGGGTGATGACAGCAGTTCCCACGAGCTTAACCGCAAGGTTGCTCGTCTCGCCAAAAAGCACGATGGCGATCAGTGCAGCGAGTACGGTGCTCATCTTGTCGACCGGTACGACCTTATTGACGTCTCCGATGCCCAACGCCTTAAAGTAACAGATCCACGAAGCACCGGTAGCGAGTCCCGAGAGGACGAGAAAGAGCCAAGATCTGGGTTCGATGCTGCCGATGGTTCCAATGGATCCAGAAATGCCCGCCATTGCCCAGGCGAAAACGAGCACCACGCAGGTGCGAATGGCCGTCGCGACATCGGAGTCGGTCTGCTTGATGCCGCATTTGGCCAGGACAGATGTGACGCCGGCAAAGAAAGCCGACACAAATGCTGCTGCGACCCACGACACGGGTGAAATGCCTCCCCAAAGAACGACCGCGCCAGATTTACGGCGCTCGTCCGATGATACCGTCCCGGCATGAAGCTTTGATATCGCTGTGGTGAGACAGGGGCCATAGTTCGAGAGGGCATTTGGTTAAGGCTCGAATCGAAGGTGAATGGTTTTCCGCGAAGTGAACGAGTAAATCTGGACCCCTGGAACATGCACACTTTTTTCGAACAAAACCGCAGGATTCTTAGACAAAAACCGCAGGAATTGAGTCCTTAAAAATGTCGATGCTACAGGGCGCTGTTTTTACTCGTTCACTTCTCGGAAAAGTATTCACCTTCGATATACTGACGGTGTCTTTTTGGTTGCCAGGAGCTAGACGGCCTGCTGTGAAGGGCGGTGGTGACGCTATGCCGCCTCGTTTCATTGAAAAAATAAGCGGGGTACCACCTAAGCTTTTTTATTCGTCGATTACAGATCGCGTACTCGATAAACCTTGGTGCTGACAGCGCAGCTGATTACACATAGTGTGAGCGCCAGCACGGCAATTCCTGCACACAGACAGCCAAGGACGGTGGGATCGGGATTCGCCCCGGCAATCGACATGAGCCAGTTGCTGATGGGGTTGGAGGAGCTCAGCGCTGCCATGGTAAGGCATCCGAGTAGGGCAAACAGGCCAACGGATAGGCGCAGTGCCTCCATGTGTCCAAATCGGAAGAACAGCGGCTGTGCCAAGAACACCATCATGAGGGAGATGAGCATCGATGCTGCCGAGGCAATTGCGATCTCAAAGATGGTTTGTCCTGTCGAGGCCACGCCCGCGCTGTTGAAGAACGGAAGGGCGATGATGTTCAAAAGCACGGCGGCGCAGGCCATGATGGCCGAGAAGACAACGATGCACAGGTAGCGTGCGCAAATTATGTCTTTGCGCGTGAGAGGCAGCGTTGCCCGATAACGCTCCCATCCGTTTTGATTGTCGAAGCCGGCCAGCGAGTTCATGACCATGATGGGCGACATGGCGCTGACCGCGCAGGCGCCGGCGCTCATGCCGGAATCGCCATCCGACGCGTTGGCAAGGGTTAGCACGACGAAGATGAACAGGCCGACGCCCGCGATGCTCGGGGTGAGCGTGCGAACGATGGCGAGCTCGGACATAAAGGCGCGTTTCATTTCGAAGCCCCTTTCAGCATGAGGCGCAGATAGTCGTCAATGGTTGCCCGATCGCAAGGAATCTCGGGGAAGGCCTCGAGCGTTTCGCGACGGTTGGGCACGAGCACGTCCACGCTATAGGCGTGGCGGACGGCACGGGCGCCTTCGACGCAAGCCATAAGCTCGGCGGCCTGCGCTTGGGTGCAGTGGGCGATGCCGGCGCGGTCGGTAATGTCCTCGCGCGGCAGGTCAAACACAATCGAGCCGTTATCGATGCAGATGACGCGGTCGGCAGCGCGATCGAGGTCGGATGTAATGTGGCTCGAGAGCAGCACACTGTGCTGGCCGTCGGCGACAAAGGCAAGCAGCTCGTCGAGCAGTTCCTCGCGCGCCATGGGATCAAGGCCTGCGGTGGCCTCGTCCAAAACGAGCAGCTTGGCATTGTGGCTGAGTGCACAGGCAAGCTGCAGTTTCATGCCCATGCCGCGGGAGAGGTCCTTGACCTTTGCCTTGGGATCCAAGCCAAATCGGTTGATGAGGCTAGCGAAGGTGTCGTGGCTCCAGGTGGGGTATGCCGGGCTTACGAGTGCCTCAACTTCGGTAACCTTGAGCGTGGAAGGGAAGGGGCACGTGTCCAGGACAAGGCCGACGCGGGAGTGCAGGTGGCGTTGCGACTCATCGGGCGCGTCGGCGCCGCAGCGCTGCCCAAACAGGCGCACTTCGCCGGCGTCGAGCTTTATAAGCCCGAGAACGGCTCGAATCGTCGTTGTTTTGCCAGCACCGTTGGCACCAACAAAGCCAACGATCTGGCCAGGCTCCACGGCAAGCGTGACATCACGCAGTGAAAAGCGGTCGCTTACAGTGCGTGAGATGCCTTTGAGTTCAAGCAAGTTTTGCATGGTATAGCCTTTCTTGCAGATGACTACTGCATGGTTTCGGGGGCTACCAGGTCGAGCATCTCGTGCAGTTTGTCGCGCGTGACGCCCAAGGCTTCGGCTTGGCTTGCCGCTTTCGCAAGTAGCTCTTCGATATGGCAGAGTTGGTTTTCGCGCAAAAGCTCCTGGTTGCCCTCGGCGACAAAACAGCCCTTGCCCTGCACGGTGCAGATAAACCCGAGTTGCTCCAGGTCGGCGTAGGCGCGCTTGGTGGTGATGACGCTCACGCCAAGATCGCTCGCGAGCGCACGGATGCTGGGGAGTTTGGCTCCCGCAGCGAGCGTGCCCGAAAGGATCTGAGCTTTGACCTGCGAGGCTATTTGCTCGTAGATGGGTTTATCGCTCGAATTGGATAGGATGATGTCCACAGCGGCTCCTTAGCTGATGGGCTACACGTGTATATAACCGGTAAGCACAGTATATATACACTATGCACAGTTATGCAAGAGGCAAATACGGATTGGGCCGGCTGCCTAGGCCCCAACTGATGAATTTGTCCTGATAGGCGCCCTAGAGCGGGATTTCGCGGCTACAATAGTGCGGTTACAACGACGTAATGCACTCAATGCAAGAAAGGATCCGCATGGCAAGCCTGTCGGATGAAATCTCGTCGCGCCGCACATTCGCGATCATCAGCCACCCGGACGCCGGTAAGACCACGCTTACCGAGAAGCTGCTGCTCTATACCGGCAGCATCCAGACCGCCGGCTCGGTCAAGGGCAAGAGCTCGGCCAAGCATGCCGTCTCGGACTGGATGGACATCGAGAAGGAGCGCGGTATCTCCGTTACCTCCTCGGTTCTGCAGTTCACCTACAACGGCGCCTGCGTCAACATCCTCGATACCCCCGGCCACCAGGACTTCTCGGAGGATACCTACCGTACCCTTATGGCCGCCGACGCCGCGGTCATGGTCATCGACGGCGCTAAGGGCGTCGAGGCCCAGACCAAGAAGCTCTTTAAGGTCTGCACGCTGCGTCACATTCCCATCTTCACCTTTGTGAACAAGCTCGACCACGAGGCTCGCGATCCGTTCGAGCTCATGGAAGAGATCGAGAACGTCCTGGGCATCAATACGTATCCCATGAATTGCCCGATCGGCAGCGGCCGTAACTTCCGCGGCGTGTTCGACCGTCAGACGCGTCGCGTTATCGCCTTTGAGGGCGACGGCCACGCCAACGCCACCAAGAAGGTCGCCGAGGTCGAGGCCGAGCTGGGCGATCCTTCCATGGACGAGCTCATCGGCGAGGAAAACCATAAGAACCTGATGGACGACATCGAGCTGCTCGATGGCGCCGGCGACGAGCTCGACTTGGACGCCGTGGCCTGCGGCAAGCTGAGCCCGGCGTTCTTTGGCTCGGCGCTCACCAACTTTGGCGTGGAGCCCTTCCTCAAGGAGTTCCTGCGTCTGGCCCCGACGCCGCGCGCCTATACCGATACGCTCACCAGCGAGCCGGTCGATCCCTGCCGCGACGACTTTAGCGGCTTTGTGTTTAAGATCCAGGCCAACATGGACAAGAACCACCGCGACCGCATCGCCTTTGTGCGCATTTGCTCGGGCAAGTTCGAGCGCGGCATGGACGCCTTCCACGTGCAGGGAAACCGCAAGCTCAAGCTCGCCACGGGCACGTCGATGATGGCCGACGATCGCGCCATCGTGGACGAGGCGTACGCGGGCGATATCGTGGGCCTGTTCGACCCGGGTATCTTTAGCATCGGCGACACCGTGTGCTCCGGCAAGCGCCACGTGCAGTATCCGCAGATCCCGACGTTCGCCCCCGAGATGTTCGCTCGCATTACGCAGGTCGACACGCTCAAGCGCAAGCAGTTCGTCAAGGGCATGGAGGAGCTTGCCCAGGAGGGTGCCATCCAGATCTTCCGCGAGCTGGGCGCCGGCATGGAGAGCGTCATCGTGGGCGTGGTCGGCGTGCTGCAGTTTGAGGTACTCGAGCGCCGCCTCAAGGCCGAGTACCGTGTTGAGGTTCGTCGCCAGCCACTGCCCTATACGGACATCCGCTGGATCCAGAACGACCCCGACACCATCGATATCCCGGGCCTTTCGCTCACGCGCGACACGCTGCGTGTCGAGGACATGCGCGGCGGTAAGCTGCTGCTGTTCACGAGTCCGTGGAACGTGGATTGGGCAACCGATCACAACCCCGATCTTATCCTGTCGGAGTTTGGCAACGTAGCCTTTTAACGCATCGGCGCGGTGGTCCTGCGGGGCTGCCGCGCCGTTTGCTTGCCTGATGCCGCGTGAGCGGCTATCATACCCACTGTCGTCTCAAGACCGGGGCGTCCGAGCAGTTCGGGTCCGATATCCTGCTCGTTAAACCTAAAACCAAAGGAGTACACAATGATCAAGAAGGTCATGGAGGACTACAAGGTCCTGTTGCGGAGCATTCCCGCGGCAACGGTTTCGCTGTTTTTCGTGAGCGTCATCATGATGAACCTGCTGGCCAACAAAGAGCTCATCAGCCTGCCGTATCTGGCACTCGATTGCGGCTTTGTGGTGAGCTGGGTTTCGTTTTTGTGCCAGGACATGATCTGCAAGCGCTTTGGCGCCAAGGCATCCATTAAAATCTCTATCCTCGCGCTGCTGGTCAACCTGGCCGTGAGCCTGTGCTTTTGGGCATGCTCGCTCACGCCCGGTATGTGGGGCGCCTACTACGACACCGGCATGATCGAGGTCAACACCGCCCTTAACGCCACCATCGGCGGCACCTGGTACGTGGTGCTGGGCTCTTCGCTGGCAATGCTCGTTTCTGCCGTGGTTAACTCCACGCTCAACCAGTCGCTCGGCCGTATGCTCAAAAAGAATAACTTTGCGAGCTTTGCCTTCCGCTCCTATGTGTCTACGGGTGTTGGCCAGTTTATCGACAACCTGGTCTTTGCCATTGTGGTAAGCCACACGTTCTTTGGTTGGACCTGGGTGCAGGTCCTTATGTGCTCGCTGACGGGCGCTGTTGCCGAGCTGCTGTGCGAGGTCTTCCTGAGCCCCGTGGGCTACAAGGTCGTGCGCGGCTGGGAGCGCGAGAATGTGGGCTCCGAGTACCTCGAGCGCCACGCAACCGCCTAAGGAGCAAGTATGCGGGTTTTGATCACGGGCGCTTCGGGCGGTATCGGAGCCGCATGCGTGCAGCGCTTTTTGGACGAGGGCCACGAGGTTGTGGGCTTTGATCTGCTGCCGGCGGCGGTCGAACACGAGCGCTACCGCCATCTGATCGTTGATGTCCGCGAGCCGGGCTCGTTTCCAGGCGACCTTGA
>UQEO01000023.1 GCA_900540095.1 uncultured Collinsella sp. | reverse complement strand
CCGCAAACTTCCCCCCCCCCTGTGGTACGGAGGGCGCCTTTTTGCACTCATTGGGGACAGACTTACATGAGTGTTTGCAGATGTCAAAGGGATCGTAGCCCAGCTGGTATGCCTTGTAGCTTGACCAGCGGTACGCCTCGATTGAGCCAAGCGCACCTTTCACGAGATTGAGACGAATATAGTCGAGCAGCTGCACCGCCTGCGTGTCCGACTCAACCGCGACCCGCGAATAGCGATTATCAAACAGATGCCCAGTTCTCCCCGTTTTCCCGTTGAAATACTCATGTAAGCCTGTCCCCAATGAGTGGGACGGTGCATTGGGCAGATAGATTTAGTTGAATCGTTTCATTTGGTTGAAGCGTTTTAGTGTGCCTTTTACAGGAATCTTACCGTTCGCCGAATAATTTCTTGCTATCATGCAAGGCGTAGGGTAAATCTCCGATCGCAAGGAGACACAAATGGTGAAAAAGTCACCGGAAAACACTACTCCCGCAATTGTGGACAACGTAGAGGCGCTTGAGGCTAAGCTCGCTCAGATGCGAGAGGCCCAGGCGCTTTTTGCTACGTACACGCAGGAGCAGGTCGACAAGATCTTCTATGAGGCCGCCATGGCCGCCAACAAGGCTCGTATCCCGTTGGCGAAGATGGCCATCGAGGAGACCGGCCGCGGCGTTCTTGAGGACAAGGTCATCAAGAACCACTACGCCGCAGAGTACATCTACAACGCTTACAAGAACACCAAGACCTGTGGTGTCCTGGAGCGCGACGAGGCTTACGGCATCACCAAGATCGCCGAGCCCATCGGCATCGTGGGCGCCGTCATCCCGACGACCAACCCCACCTCCACCGCAATCTTCAAGACGCTGATCAGCCTGAAGACCCGCAACGCCATCATCATCTCCCCGCACCCGGCTGCCGCCAAGTGCACCATCGCCGCCGCCAAGCTCGTGCTTGACGCCGCCGTCAAGGCTGGTGCCCCCGAGGGCATCATCGGCTGGGTCGATGTCCCCTCCATCGAGCTGACCAACATGGTCATGCGCGACGTCGACATCATCCTCGCCACCGGTGGCCCGGGCATGGTCAAGGCCGCCTACTCCTCGGGCAAGCCCGCCCTGGGCGTTGGCGCCGGTAACACCCCGGTCGTCATCGACGACACCGCCGACGTTCTGCTCGCAGTCAACTCCATCATCCACTCCAAGACCTTCGACAACGGCATGATCTGCGCTTCCGAGCAGTCCGTGACCGTCATCGACACCATCTACGACCAGGTCAAGGCCGAGTTCCAGAAGCGCGGCTGCTACTTCGTCAAGCAGGGTGCCGAGATGGAGGCCCTGCGTGCCGCCATGTTCAAGAACGGCGCCCTCGATCACCGCATCCCCGGCATGGCTGCCGCCAAGATCGCCGAGCTCGCCGGCATCGAGGTTCCCGCCAAGACTAAGATCCTGATCGCCGAGGTCACCTCCACCGACCCCGCCAAGGAGGAGTTCTCCCACGAGAAGCTCTCCCCGGTCCTGGCCATGTACCACGCCAAGGACTTCCAGGAGGCCGTCGACAAGGCCGAGCACCTGGTGCTCGCCGGTGGCCCGGGCCACACCGCCTCTCTGTACGTGCACCCCGCCCAGGCCGAGAAGATCAGCCTGTTCGAGCACGTCATGAAGGCCTGCCGCATCGTCATCAACACCCCGTCCTCGCACGGTGGCATCGGTGACCTGTACAACTTTGGCATGAAGCCGTCTCTGACCCTGGGCTGCGGCTCCTGGGGCGGCAACTCCGTCTCCGAGAACGTTGGGGTGAAGCACTTGATCAACGTTAAGACTGTGGCCGAGCGCCGTGAGAACATGCTGTGGTTCCGCGCTCCCGAGAAGGTCTACTTCAAGAAGGGTTCCACGCCCGTCGCCCTCGACGAGCTGGGCAACGTCATGGGCAAGAAGCGCGCCTTCATCGTTACCGACCAGTTCCTCTTCAAGAATGGCAACACCCGCGCCATCGAGGCCAAGCTCGACGAGATGGGCATCGCCCACGACTGCTTCTACGACGTCGAGCCCGATCCGTCGCTGCAGTGCGCACGTCGCGGCGCCAAGCAGATGGCTCTCTTTGAGCCGGACGTCATCATCGCCGTCGGCGGTGGCTCCGCTATGGACGCCGGCAAGATCATGTGGATGATGTACGAGCACCCCGAGTGCAAGTTTGAGGACATGGCCATGGACTTCATGGACATCCGCAAGCGTATCTTCACCTTCCCCGAGATGGGCAAGAAGGCCTACTTCGTCGCCGTCCCGACCTCCTCGGGTACCGGCTCCGAGTGCACGCCGTTCGCCATCATCACCGACAAGGAGACCGGCATCAAGTGGCCGCTCGCCGACTACGCGCTGCTCCCCAACATGGCTATCGTCGACGCCGACAACTGCATGACCGCCCCGCGCGGCCTGACCGCTGCCTCCGGCATCGACGTCATGACCCACGCCATCGAGTCCTACGTCTCCATCATGGCTTCCGACTACACCAAGGGCCTCTCCGAGCGCGCTGCCAAGCTCGTCTTTGAGAACCTGCCCTCCAGCTTCACGAACGGCGCCAAGGACCCGCACGCCCGCGAGGAGATGCACAACGCCTCCTGCATGGCCGGTATGGCCTTCGCCAACGCCTTCCTGGGCCTCAACCACTCCATGGCTCACAAGCTCGGCGCTTTCCATCACCTGCCCCACGGCATCGCTAACGCCGTCATCCTGACCCGCGTCATGCGCTACAACGCCGCCGAGGCTCCCGTCAAGATGGGTACCTTCTCCCAGTATCCTTACCCCAACGCGCTGCACAACTACGCCGAGATGGCCAAGTACTGCGGCATCGAGGGCAAGGACGACAAGGAGGTCTTCGAGAACTTCATCACGAAGCTCGAGGAGCTCAAGGACTTCATCGGTGTCAAGAAGACCATCGCCGACTACGGTGTTGACGAGCAGTACTTCCTCGACACCCTCGACGAGATGACCGAGCAGGCATTCAACGACCAGTGCACCGGCGCTAACCCGCGCTACCCGCTCATGAGCGAGATCAAGGAGCTCTACCTGGACGCCTACTACGGCCGCGAGCCCCAGGACTACGCCGTCTGCTAGTTTTTTGCACGGTTTTTTGCGGCGGGGGTGCACGGGTGTTTCACACACCCCCGCCGTCGCTTCTATCGCATCGTTGAAAGGATGCAACCATGCTGCTACCCGATTCCAAGACCGAGCTCGTCCGCCGTGGCAACAAGGTCGTTTACGACCTGGGCGACAAGATCGTCAAGGTCTTTAACGAGACCAAGCCTGTCTCCGACGTGTTCAACGAGGCTTTGAATCTTGCCCGCATCAATGAGTGCGGCATCCGCAGCCCCAAGGCTCTCGAGGTTTCCCAGCTCGAGAACGCCAACGGCTGGGCGCTCGTGACCGAGAAGGTTCCGGGCACCACCCTTGCCGAGAAGATGACTGCCGAGCCCCAGCGCTTTGGTGAGTACCTCGAGATGTTCGTCGACCTCCAGATCGAGATCCACGGCTACACCTCCCCGCTGCTCAACCGTCAGCGCGACAAGTTCGCCCGCATGATCGACAGCCTTGATCAGCTCAATGCCACCACGCGCTACAACCTTCAGGAGCGTCTGGACGGCATGACCAAGGAGTTCAAGGTCTGCCACGGCGACTTCAACCCCTCCAACGTCATCGTCGGCGACGACGGCCAGCTCTATGTGTGCGACTGGGCACACGCCACCCAGGGCTCCCCTGCTGCCGACGTTGCCACCACCTACCTGCTCTTTGCCCTCAACAGCAAGGACCAGGCCGAGGCCTACCTGGAGCTCTACTGCGACCGTGCCGACATGCCCATGCAGGTCGTGCGTCAGTGGACGAGCATCGTCGCCGCTTCCGAGCTCGCTCGTAAGCGCAACGTGAACGATGAGTTCCTGAAGAACTGGATCGACGTCGTCGATTATCAGTAATATCTGAGCGATTTATTTCGCATCGGAGGCATAATGGAAAACCCCGCAGCTCGCATGGGCTGTGGGGTTTTCCTTTTAGATATCGAGGATGCTACAAGATAATAGGACGGCCCCGCATCTCCCCGATTGGAGAAATGCGGGGCCGTCCCACATATCGAACTACAAGCGAAATCGTCGATTAACGGCGGGCTGCCTTAACAAGCTCGGCAACCTTGGCAACGACCTCGTCGATCGCCACGTCCTCGCGCTCACCCGTAGCACGGTCCTTGAGCTCAACGGTGCCATTCTTAAGGCCGCGCTTGCCCAGAACCACCTGATACGGGAAGCCCATGAGGTCGTTATCGGCAAACTTAAAGCCCGGACGCTCATCGCGATCGTCGACGACGACCTCGATACCCTCGGCACACAGGCCATCAACAATCTGCTCGCAGACGGTAGCGCACTCTTCCTTCTTGGGATCAAGCGGAATCACCGCGACCTCGTACGGGGCAACGGAGACCGGCCAGACGATACCGTGCTCGTCGTTGTGCTGCTCCACGACGGCAGCAAGCGAGCGGGACACGCCCACGCCGTAGCAACCCATGATGAGCGGCTTCTCCTTGCCGTCCTCATCCATAAAGGTGGCACCCATGGCCTCGGAGTACTTGGTGCCCAGCTGGAAGACCTGAGAAACCTCGATGCCGCGGGCAGCGGAGAGCGGCTTGCCGCAGTGCGGGCAGGGGTCGCCGGCGACAACGGTGACCAGATCGGCCCACTCATCGACGGTAAAGTCGCGCTCGGGGCAGGCACCGGTAAAGTGATAATCGACCTCGTTGGCACCGCAGGCCCACTGTTTGGACTCGCGCAGGCTCTCGTCGCAGACCAGACGAATGCCATCGGGCAGGTTAACCGGTCCGATAAAGCCCTTGTGCAGACCGTTCGCCTGAAGCTCCTCGTCGGTCATCATGCGATAGCCCTTGCCAAAGACGTGCTCGGCCTTGCAATCGTTGAGCTCGTGATCGCCCGGAACAATGGCCACGACCGGCTTGCCCTCGGCGTCGATGAGTGCCAGCGACTTGCGCGTGCCGTTCTCGGGGAACCCAAAGAACTTAGCAACAGCCTCAATGGTGCCCATGCCCGGAGTCTCAACCTTGGTGAGCGTACCGT
This sequence comes from uncultured Collinsella sp., assembly GCA_900540095.1. Lineage (GTDB taxonomy): Bacteria > Actinomycetota > Coriobacteriia > Coriobacteriales > Coriobacteriaceae > Collinsella. Next base: position 18,868 of record UQEO01000023.1, on the reverse strand, counting down.
CACCAGGACCCTCGGTCACGACGACCTTGGTGCTTGCCGCCTCGTCATCGGCAGCGAAGCCGCAATCGTCGCAGTAGACGAGCGAAGCCTCGCCGGCGTCAGCCAAAGCCATGTACTCGACGGAGGTATCGCCACCGATCTCGCCAGAATCGGCGACGACGGGCAGAGCCTTGATGTAGCAGCGCTCGCAGATATTGGCGTACGCCTGCTTCATCTTGTCGTACTCCTCCTGCAGGCTCTCCTGCGTGGCGGAGAAGCTGTAGGCGTCCTTCATGATGAACTCGCGGCCGCGCATCAGGCCAAAGCGGGGACGGAACTCGTCGCGGAACTTGTCCTGAATGTGATACAGGTTGACGGGCAGCTGCTTATAGGAGCGTAGCTCGTTGCGCACCAGGGCCGTGACGGTCTCCTCGTGCGTGGGGCCCAGGACGAACTCGCGACCATGACGGTCGTCAAAGCGCACAAGCTCCTTGCCATAGGCGTCGATGCGGCCGGACTCGCGCCACAACTCGGCGTCGACCATGATAGGCATCATAAGCTCCTGGGCGCCGGCAGCGTCCATCTCGTCGCGCACGATGTTCTCGATCTTACGGATCGAGCGCCAGGCAAGCGGCAGGTAGGAATACAGGCCGGCGGCCTCCTTGCGGATCATGCCGGCACGGAGCAGCAGGCGGTGACTGGCGAGCTCAGCGTCCGCCGGATCCTCTTTAAGCGTCGGCGCATAGAGCTTAGACATATACATTGCTCGGGTCATTTATTTCTCCTCAATAAGCTTGTCGACCTCTGCCATAAGCGCGTCGACAATTTGATCCTCAGCTACTTTACCAATGATCTGGCCATGCGAAAAGAGCAGGGCCTGACCTCGTCCACAGGCCACGCCTAGGTCGGCGTCGGAAGCCTCGCCGGGGCCATTAACGGCACATCCCATGACGGCAATCGAAAGCGGCGCGGAGTAGTTCTTAAGCCGCTCGGTGACCTCCTCAGCAATGGGAATGAGGTCAACCTGGCAGCGGGCGCACGTGGGGCACGAGACAATCTCGGGACCACGGCGACGCAGGCCCAACGACTGCAGAATACCCCAGGCAACCGGCGGCTCCTCAACCGGATCGGCTGTGAGCGACACACGCATGGTGTCACCAATGCCTTCGGAAAGCAAGATACCCAAGCCTACAGAGCTCTTGATGGTGCCCTGGAGCTTGGTACCCGCCTCGGTTACGCCCAGGTGAAGCGGAACGTGGGGAATCTCACGCGACAGGGCTCGATAGGTATCGAGCGTCGTCTGTACGCTATGGGCCTTGGCGGAAAGCACTATGTTGGTAAACCCACGATCCTCAAAGTGCCGCACAAAGCGCTCGCTCGACATCACGAGCTTCTCGGGCTGCGTGAGGTCGTCGCGCTCGGCGATATCCTGCTCGAGTGAACCGGCATTGACGCCGATACGAATCGCACAGCCCGCGGCACCAGCAGCATCGATCACCGCGTCAACCTTGGCCCAATCGCCGATATTGCCGGGATTGATGCGCAGCTTGGCAGCACCGGCCTCAACGGCACCAATGGCGAGCTTATGGTTAAAGTGAATATCGGCGACGATCGGCACCGGGGACTCAGCACAGATGGTACGAAAGCCCTCGAGCGCGGCCTCGGTGGGTACACTCACGCGCACGATATCGCAGCCCGCCTGCGCCAACGCGCGAACCTGCCCAAGCGTTGCCTGGGCATCAGCGGTATCAGTGCAGGTCATGGACTGAACCACCACCGGCGCGCCGCCGCCGATCTGCACGCCGCCCACATGCACGGGGCGCGTCAGCTCGCGCGGCAAAGAATGGGATAAAGACAATCCAAACACTCCCCTACAGAATAAATCGAAGGATGTCGGAACGAAGCATATAGACAAACAGAAGCGCAAAGAGCGCGATGCCCACATAGCTCACAATCGTCTGGACCTTGAGCGGAAGCTCGCGGCCAGCAATCTTTTGAATGATCTCGATGACCAGCTTGCCGCCATCGAGTGGTGGGATGGGCAGCAGGTTCATAAAGCCAAGCGAGAACGAAATGAGGGCGGCAAACGAAAGGAACGTGGCAGGGCCGGCAGCAGCAGCCTGCGAGGACATAACGCTAATGCCCACGATCGAAGAAGACTGATCGAGAATCTCCATCGTATGCTGCGGCTGGAGCAGGCGCATCACGCCCTCCGCTGTCTGCACGACATAGGAGAACGAAAGGCGAGCCGACGTGATGGGGTCTAAACGGACCACCTGCGTAGAGGCATACACACCTAGGCGCTCGTCCTCTTTGAGCGCAACCGAGGTCGAATGCTGCTTGCCGTCGCGCTCATACTCAATGGCGATATCGTCCTTACCGGCGGCCTTGCCGATGGCATCGTAAACGTCCATCCAGGTAGAGCACGATACTCCATCAACCGAAAGGATCGCGTCGCCGCCCTCGATACCCGCCTTGGCGGCAATAGACCCCTCGTCAACCTGACCGATCACGTTGGTATCCATCGGCACGGTGACACCCGCAATGGAATAGATGCTCATAAGCAGCAAAAAGCCCGTCAGGATATTGACGAGAATGCCCGCGAGCAGCATAAAGGCGCGCTTGAGAAAACCCTGGCCCAGATAGGTATGCGAACGCTCTTGCGCAAGGAACTCGGCTTCGGTGCACGGCAGCTCCCACACATCGCCCTCGGTAGTCGCATGCTCTCGATCGAAACGGCGTCCGTCAAAGGTGGTGTAACCCGCCGCGTCTCGCGGCAGCGTCTGATACTTGGTGGGATAGTAGCTCGGCGAGGGCTTCTCCCCTTCCTCATACCAAGGCGCGATAGAGCCCCAACCCAAGAGCAAGGCGCATGCCTCGAGCACAACCTCCTCGGATAGCTCGAGCTCGACAGCAAGGTCGGCCACGGTCACGCGACCATGACGATAGATAGCCGCGAGCACGCGATCGGCACACGAGACGTCGGTCGGATCCATACCGCAGATGGCAGCGTAGCCACCCAGCAGCAGCGGGGTCACGCCAAACTTGGTTCCAATGCGACGCGACGTGTAATGGATGTCAAAGCGGCACGGCAGGCCCAAAAAGAACTCGGTCACACGGACGCCGCAGGCACGCGCCGCCAAAAAGTGGCCGCCCTCGTGCAAAAACACGAGGACGGAAAGCATCAGCAGGCCCCAAAAGACCGATGAGAGAACGCTCAGAACAGTATCCATAAAACGAAAAAGCAATCCTTATGGGTTAGGAACGGGTTGCGGCGAGCACCTGCGCAGCTTTTTCACGCGCCCACGCATCGATGTCGCGAAGCTGCTCAAACGAATCGACCGCCTGCATATCGTGGGCATCCATGCAGGATTCCACAATGCGATCGATATCGGTAAAGCTGCAACCATCGTGCAGGAAGGCATCGACGGCGACCTCGTTGGCGGCATTGAGCACGCACGGCATGGTGCCACCCGTCTTGCCGGCACGTTCGGCCAGTGCCAGACAGCGGAAGGTATCCATGTCGGCAGCATCAAACGTGAGCTGCCCCAGCTCGCGGAAATCGATACGAGGCGCCGGGGTATCCCAACGCTCGGGATACGAGAACGCGAACTGGATGGGAATACGCATGTCGGAAGCACCGAGATGCGCCATCACGGAGCCGTCGGCAAACTCGACCATAGAGTGAATCTTGGACTGACGCTGCACGACCACGTTAATGAAATCGAGGTCGCAGTTAAACAGATGCATGGCCTCAATGCGCTCTAGGCCCTTGTTCATGAGGGTGGCGGAGTCGATGGTGATCTTAGCACCCATGGCCCACGTGGGATGTGCGAGGGCATCGGCACGCGTCACGCGATTGAGCTCGTCGCGCGTGCGGCCAAAGAACGGACCGCCCGAGCAGGTAAGCCAAATACAATGAGCCTCGCGCGGGTCCTCCCCCAGATAGCACTGGTAGATGGCGGAGTGCTCAGAGTCGACTGGAATAAGCTGGCCCGGTTGTGCCAACGGCATAAGCAAGTCGCCACCGACGACGAGGGACTCCTTGTTGGCAAGGGCAAGGCGCTTATTAGAGGTCAAGGCCGCATGGCTCGCCTCGAGACCGGCGGCGCCCACAATAGCAACGAGCACGCAGTCGACATCGTCGCGACGCGCGAGCTCGCAAACCGCCTGCGCGCCAACGCCGAGCTTCGTTCCCTCGGGCAACTCCTGCAGCACGGCGTCATCGCCATGAGCGACATCGGCCACGGCAACCGCCGGAACCGAGAACTCGCGGGCAGCGGCAACAAGCTCGGAGGTGCTGGAGTTAACGGACAGCGCCGTCACCTGCAGGCGATCGGCATGCTGGCGGCACACATCGAGCGCCTGGGTGCCGATAGAGCCCGTACAACCCAGGATGGCAACACGGAGGCGTCCATCGGGGCCATACGTCGTCTGGAATGACATTACAGCACGCCTCCGATCATCAGCATCAGCTGCGCGGTGATGCAGCCGAAGATAAGCGAATCGCTACGATCGAGCATGCCGCCGTGGCCCGGGATAAGGTTGCCGGAATCCTTGACGCCCACACCGCGCTTGATGCGCGACTCAATGAGGTCGCCGATAACGCCCAGAACGGACACGACCACGCCGCACAGCAGCGCATAGGGCAGGCTGAGCTTGTAGAAGTGCGTCGCCCACAGGATGAGCCAAATCAAAACCGAGCCCAGGATGCCGCCGACAAACCCCTCCCAGCTCTTTTTGGGAGAGATCTTGGGAACCATCTTGTGCTGGCCGATACGGCTACCCACGATGTAGGCAAACGAATCGGAGACCCAAAGGGACGCGCAAACGCCCACCGAAAGCAGGGCGCCGGCAAAACCGGGCACGGCATCGCGCAGCAGCACGATAGCCGACAGCATAAAGCCAGTGTAGATGGGACCCATGAGCGTCACGGCCACATCAGAGATGCGGGTACGCGGCGACCAGACATACCAAATGCCCACAGCGAGCATCAGGGCAAAAAGCAGGGCATTCAGCAACATCGAATCGCCCAACGCCGACAGCGGAAAGAGTACGGCGGCAGCGATACCCATGCGCTCGTTAGCCATCTTGCCATCGAGCCTCGTCATACGGAAAAACTCATAGCAGCACAGACCGCTCATGACAGAAACAAAGATGGCCGTGGGCACGATACCCAAAACCAGGCACAGGATAAAGACAACGGCGTAGACGATACCGGCGGCGGCACGGGTAATAAAGCCCGCCAGCCACGAACCGGTGCCGCTCTTAGCTGCAGGCGCTCCCACAGTGGCAGCTTTGCGCGCAGGCGTCTTGGGAGCAGATGCCTTGGGACGATCGGACACGATTAAGCCTCCTCGGTCTTGCTCAGACCACCAAACCTACGGTCACGGCCCTGATAGGCCAAAATGGCGTCGACAAGGCCCCAACGATCAAAGTCGGGCCAATAGGTATCGGTGACGTAGAACTCGGAATAAGCCACCTGCCACAGCAGATAGTTCGAAAGGCGAAGCTCACCAGAGGTGCGAATCACAAGCTCCGGATCGGGCAGCCCAGCGGTGTAGAGGTGCGAGGCAACCATATCATCGTCGATAGCGGCAGGATCGATCTTGCCGGCGACGGCATCGAGCGCAATCTGACGGACAGCGCGGGTAATCTCGGCACGCGCGCCGTAGTTGACGGCAAGCGCCAGCGTCATACCGGTGTGATCGGCGCACTCGGCAAGACCGCGTTCAAAAACGTCGCGGGTCTTCTTGGGCAGCGCGGAAATATCACCCAAAAAGACAACGCGCACATTTTCACGCTTCAGAAGCGGCAGCTCGTCGATAAACGTCTTGGCAAACAGATGCATCAAGACGTTGACCTCGTGCTGTGGGCGGTTCCAGTTTTCGGTAGAAAACGCATAGGCAGAAAGCACGTCGACGCCCAGACGCACGCAGGCGGTAATAATCTCGCGAAGGGAGACGATACCCGCCTTGTGGCCCTCAGTGCGTGCAAGACCGCGCGATGTGGCCCAACGACCGTTGCCGTCCATGATGCACGAGATATGGTGCGGAATGTTATTGAGGTCAAGGTCGGAAAAACCGACGCCCGCAGGGGCGTCGGCAAAGTACTCGACCAGTTTATGCTCGTCGTATTGCACCTTAGATCTCCATGACCTCGGCTTCTTTTTCCTTCAAAAGCTCCTCGACCTTGGCGACATACTCATCGGTGTGCTTCTGGACCTTGGCCTGCTCGCGACGGACATCGTCCTCGGTGAGCTCCTCATCGCGCTCGAGCTTGTTGTTGAAGTCGCGACGGATGTTACGGATAGACACCTTGGCCTGCTCGGCGTACTCGCGGCACTCCTTGACGAGCTCGCGACGGCGCTCCTCAGTGGGAGCCGGGAACGGAAGACGAACGACGGTGCCATCGGAGTTGGGGGTAATACCCAGATCGGAAGCGCCGATAGCCTTGACGATAGCATTGATGAGTGCCTTGTCCCACGGCTCGATGAGCAGCATGTGGGCCTCGGGGGTCTTGACGGCGGCAACCTGCGTGACCGGCGTGGGAACACCGTAATAATCGACGGTGATGTCGGACAGAATGTTGGCATTGGCGCGGCCGGTACGGACCTTGGAGAAGTTATGCTTGAGGGACTCGAGCGACTTGTCCATATGGGCGGTGATGTTCTCTGCCATGCTTAATCCTCCTGATAGACGAGCGTGCCGACGGGCTCACCCGAAAGCGCGCGCTTGACGGTGTCCTCGCCATCGATGTTGAGGACCAAAATCGGCATACGGTTGTCCTGGCACAGTGCCGTAGCCGTGGAATCCATAACCTGCAGACCGCGGACGAGAACCTCGTGATAGGTAATCTTGTCAAAACGGACGGCGTCGGCGCACTTGACGGGATCTTTGTCGTAGATGCCGTCAACCTTGGTGGCTTTAATCAGAATCTCGGCGCCGATCTCGCACGCACGAAGAGCCGCGGCGGTGTCGGTCGTAAAGTACGGATTGCCCGAACCGGCGGCAAAAATAACGACGTTGCCCTTGGAAAGGTGGTTGATGGCGCGACGGCGAATATAGGGCTCGCAGATCTCGTTCATCTGGATAGCGCTCATCACGCGGCAGGGAACATCGTTATGCTCGAAGGCATCCTGCAGGGCGAGCGCGTTCATAACGGTAGCCAGCATGCCCATGTAGTCGGCCTGAGCACGCTCCATGCCACCGGCAGCGCCGGCCATGCCGCGGAAAATATTGCCGCCGCCGACAACGACGCCGACCTCATGGCCAACGGCTAGCAGCTCCTTGACCTGCTTGGCAAGATGGTCGGTAACCTTGGGGTCGATGCCATATTGGCCGTCGCCCATCAGTGCTTCGCCGGAAAGCTTAAGAAGCACGCGTTTATATCGGATGTCGGACAAAGCGATCCTCCTTTAATTAGACTCTCAATATGATATCAAAGGCTCTGATAAGAGCCATGAAAAAGCAGGCTGTGAGTAAAACCCACAGCCTGCTCATTACCAGCTAGAAGAGCTTATTTACTCGCCACGGACTAGACGGTCAAAGGCAACGACGGTAATGGTGTCGCTGAGCTCCTTGGAGACCTGCTCAGCGTACTTCTTGATGGTGAGGGAGCTGTCCTTGATGAACTCCTGCTCGGTGAGCACGGACTGCTTGTAGAACTTCTCCAGACGGCCGACAGCCATCTTCTCCTGAATAGCCTCGGGCTTGCCGGACTCGGCAGCCTGGGCCATGTAGATCTGCTTCTCGTGCTCGACGGTCTCGGCCGGAACCTGATCGCGGGTAGCGCAGATCGGGGCGACGGCGGCAACCTGAAGGGCAACGTCGTGAGCGAAGGTCTTGAAGGACTCAGCCTGAGCGGTCTCGGCCTTCTCGAAGGCGAACTCGACGAGGACGCCAATCTTACCACCCATGTGGATGTAAGAAGCGAGCGCGCCGTTCTCGGCCTTGCGGGCAGCGAAGCGGGAGATCTTCATGTTCTCGCCCATGATGTGAATCATCTCGGTGAGCTCGGAGGAAACGGTCTCCTCACCCATCGGCTTCTCGAGCAGAGCGTCGACGTCAGCAGGCTCGGTGGTAGCGACAACCTCAGCGACCTTGGAAGCAAAGCCAGTGAACTTGGCGTTGGAGCCAACGAAGTCGGTCTCGCAGGAGAGCTCGAGCAGAGCGCCGGTCTTGCCATCCTCGGAGACGAACGCGGCGACAGCGCCCTCGTTGGTCTCACGGCCAGCCTTCTTGGCAGCCTTGGCAAGGCCGTTCTTACGCAGAACGTCGACAGCGGCGTCCATGTCGCCGTCAGCCTCGACGAGAGCCTTCTTGCACTCCATCATCGGGGAGTCGGTCATCTCGCGGAGCTGCTTGACCATAGCGGCGGTAATCTGGGCCATTGTGGTTCCTTTCAAAGAGATGAAAAAGAATTAACTAAGACTGATTTACTCGGCCTTGGGCTCAGCGGCCATCTCGGCCTCGGAGACCTGCTCCTTGCCGGAGCCAGCGAGGCAGGCGTCAGCCATGAGCTCGCACATAAGGGTGACAGCGGAGATAGCGTCATCGTTGCAGGGGATGCCGTACTCGACCTCGTCGGGATCGGAGTTGGTGTCGATCAGAGCGACGACGGGGATGTTCAGGCGCTGGGCCTCCTTGATGGCGTTCTCCTCGCGCTTGGTGTCGATGACGAAGAGAGCCTGGGGCAGACCCTTCATGTCGCGGGCGCCACCGAGGTTGGTCTGGAGCTTGGTGAGCTCCTTGCCGAGAACAGCCTGCTCCTTCTTGGGCAGAACAGCCATGCGTCCGTCCTCGACCATGGCCTCGAGCTCCTCCATGCGGTTGATGCGGGAGCGGATGGTGACGAAGTTGGTCAGCATGCCGCCGAGCCAACGCTGGTTGATGTAAGGCATGTTGGCGCGCTCAGCAGCGTTCTTGACGGCCTCCTGAGCCTGCTTCTTGGTGCCGACGAACAGCACGTTGCCGCCCTTGGCGACGTTCTTGACGAAGGTGTAGGCCTGGTCGGCGTCGAGGATGGTCTGCTTGAGGTCGAGGATGTAGATGCCGTTGCGCTCACCGAAGATGAACGGCTTCATCTTGGGGTTCCAGCGACGGGTCTGGTGACCGAAGTGGCAGCCGGCCTCGAGCAGGGTGCGGATATTAATCTTGGTAGCCATGTTAAACCTCCTGTGGTTTGCCTCCGCGCGGGGTCATCCTCCAAAACCAACCCGGACATGTGCTACCAAAGCCCGGGCACCACGGTATGAAGTAGCCGCGCGTGCGTGATAAAAACATGTTGCCGTGAAGCAACCCGATGAATGATAGCAGGAATGCATCTTCCTGCCAACCCGCAATCAAAACCACACACCTGAGTGCGGCGCGGGACGTCCCAGCCACTATTCGCCGCGGGGATGGGCTTGAGCCACGGCACGTTTGAGCCGATCGGGCGTGAGATGCGTGTAGATCTGCGTCGTGGACAGGCTCGCATGACCTAGTAGCTCTTGAACCGAGCGCAGGTCCGCACCGCCCTCGAGCAAATCGGTCGCAAAGGTATGGCGCATCGCATGCGGGGCGATGTCAGCCGGAATGCCGGCAAACGTCGCCAGCGTATGGAACCGCCGCCGGAGCATCGCGGCGCTCATGCGATTGCCGCGCGCCGATATAAGCAGCGGATGCGGCCCGGTAGCGAGGTCGCGGCGCTTTGCCCGAGCGAGCAACTCCGGCCTCCCCTCTTCAATATAGAGACGCGTCACATCGAGCGCACGACGATACAGAGGAACGATGCGCTCCTTGCTTCCCTTGCCCCACAGGCGCAGCGTGCGCTCGGACCATGAGATGGATTCCACATTGAGCGCCGAAAGCTCTGAGATGCGGGCACCCGAGGCATAGAGCAACTCGAGCATCGCCGCATCGCGCAGTCCCGCGGGCGTTGAGGTATCAGGCGTCTTGAGCAGCGCCTCGACCTGCTGGGTCGTAAGGACGCCCGGCAGGTCACGCGGCAGCTTGGGCGACGCGATCGCCGAGACCGCATCGCCCTCGACAATCCCCTCGGCAGCCATCCAGCGATAGAGCGAGCGAATGGAAGACAGATGCGCCGCAAGCGTTCGGGGAGCCACCTGCTCACGCGAAAGCTCGGCAAGATAGCGACGAATGGTGCGCACGTCGGCAGCGAAAGCATCGATATCCTCGCGCTCGCACCAGGCAGCAAAGCGCTCCAGTCTCGAGCCATAGGCAGTCACCGTGTTGGGAGAAAGCCCCTCGACACGTGCGATATAGGCGATAAACGAGTCGACGGTGTCGTACAGGTCAAAGGCTATGACCGGTCGCCTCCAAACAAATCGGGGCGAGTGGCCAGATAGGCATCAAGGGCCTCGAGCGCACGGTCCGCATAGGCCTGGTAGCGGTCGCGCTTGCTGCGGCGCTTACCATCCTCGAGTGGCGGCACCAGGCCAAAGTTGACATGCATGGGCTGATAGCCAACGGTGGCAGGATCGGTCGCATAGCCCACGAGCGCACCCAGGGCGCCCACACGCGGCAACTCGACGCCCGCGGCACCGATAGCATCGGCATAGGTGTTGAGCGCCGCGAGTAGACCGGTCGCCACGGCTTCCATGTACCCCTCGGTGCCGGTAATCTGACCGGCCAGGCGCACACCGGTACCGGGCACGGCAAAGGTGCCATCAAGCACGTGTGGGGCGTCGACAAAGGTATTGCGGTGCATGACACCGTAGCGGAAGAACTCAGCGTTCTCCAGGCCCGGCACCATATGGAAGATGCGCTTCTGCTCGCCAAAGGTCAAGTTGGTCTGGAAGCCCACCAGGTTATAGGCGGTCTTCTCCTTGTTCTCGGCACGCAGCTGAATCGCCGCCCAGGGGCGACGTCCGGTACGCGGGTCGGTGAGGCCGACGGGCTTCATGGCGCCAAAGCGAATAGCGTCCTTGCCGGTGCGTGCAACCTCCTCGGCAGGCTGGCAGGCCTGGAACAGATCGCCGCCCTCAAAATCCTTGAGCACCACGCGGTCGGCCGTGGTAAGCGCCTCGATAAAGGCCTCGTACTCCTCCTTGTTGAGCGGAGCGTTGAGATAGTCGCCGCTCCCCTGCTCCTCGTAGCGCGACTGCGAGAACAGCACGTCCATATCGAGCGTGGAGGCATCGACGATCGGAGCCGCGGCATCGAAGAACGCAAGGGCGTCGCCACCGACGAGCTTCATGACCTCTTCGCTCAGCGCCGGCGAGCACAAGGGGCCGGCGGCAATGACCACATGACCCTCGGGAATCTGCGTGACCTCGCCGTGAATGATCTCGATATTGGAACGGGCGGCAACCTCGGCCTCGACAAGCTCGGAAAACTTGACGCGGTCGACCGCCAAGGCACCACCGGCGGGAACAGCGGCGCGATGGGCGCAATCGAGCAGGACTGAACCCATGCGCTCAAGCTCGGCCTTCAGCAAACCAGCCGCAGAATCCGGACGGGTCGACTTAAACGAATTGGAGCAGACGAGCTCTGCCAGGTGATCGGTATGGTGGGCCGGGGAGCTCACCTGGGGGCGCATCTCGCACAGCTTTACGGCAAACCCGCGGTCTGCCAGCTGGATCGCGCACTCCGAACCCGCCAGACCGCCACCGATAACCGTCACCTGATCGAACTGCATCTGCAAACACCTTTCTAATTGACACGTTTTCCATTGTGACCGAAGGGCGTCTGGGCGTGAAGGGCAAACTTGGAGGGCGCATACCTTCCATCCATCATGCGCTCGATAAGGCCCTCGAGTTCAAGCGAACCCAAGAGTTTGAGTACGCCGACTGCATCGAGCGACACGAGTGCCGCGATGTCGTCGACCTTGAGCGGAGAGGCGATGAGCGCATGCATCACGGTCTGCTGCATGGGGTCCAGATCGGCGATACCGGGCGCATCGGGACGCGAATAGCGCAAGGTGCCGTAGATTCGCGAGATGGCCATCTCAATAGATTCCTCGTCGATAATGCAGCAGGCCCCGTTGGCGATGAGGTAGTTGGTCCCGCGCGACTCGGGTGACAAAATGGATCCCGGTACCGCAAGCAGCTCGCGCCCCAGGTCCATGGCGGCCTCCGCCGTCGAGAACGTGCCCGAGGGCATGCCGGCCTCCGACACAAAGAGCGCCTGCGAAAGCGCGGCAATCACCCGGTTACGCCGCGGAAAGGCAAACTTACGCGGCCCCATACCCCAAGGCGAGATGGACACGACTGCGCCGCCCGTATCGAACGTGCGCGCGATGAGCCCCGCACTCGAACGCGGGTAGACCACGTCGGCGCCCGTACCCAACACCACGACGTGCCTGCCACCGGCGTTGACCGCGGCCCAACCCGAGGCCTGGTCGCAGCCGACCGCACCGCCCGAGACCACCGTCACCCCCGCCTCGACCGCGACTTTCGCGGCCAGCTCTGCCACGGCAAGACCATACGGCGAGGCCTTGCGCGCGCCGATGACGGAGAGTGCGGGCGTCGAAAGCACCTCGGGGTTGCCGCGCACATAGAGCGTCTGCGGCACATCAGAAAGCTCCAAAACGGTCTCGGGATACAACGCATCACCTGGATGCAACTCAAAGGTCCCCTCGTCCATCATTGGTCCCTCCTTCCCTGGTACATCGCCGCCTCGAGCACGTGGTCCTGCGTCACCTGCTCGCTCTCGGCGACATCTGCGATCGTGCGCGCAATGCGAACCAGGCGCACGATGCCACGCCCTGTGAGATGCGTGCGCTTCGACAGGCCGAGCACACACTTCTCCGCCGCATCATCGAGCTCGAAGGTCGAAACGACGCCGTCAATGGACCGTGTCTCGTCATCCTCGGCCTCGGCATCCGCATCGTCCATGCGGGATTCGCGCCAAGCGCGAAAGGCGCGACCGCGCACAACGTAGTCACGTAACTCGGCCGACGACATGCCCTCCGCACCCTCGATAATCACTTGAGGGTCGGGACGGGTCACATCGATCATCATGTCGATACGGTCGGCCAAAGGACCGCGCAGTTTAGACCGATAGCGCTCGACCATCGCCGCCGAGCAGCGACACGGCACCTCGCGATCGCCCAAAAAGCCGCAAGGGCAGGGATTGCTCGCAGCCAGCAGCTGAAAGCGCGACGGGAAGGTAAAGGCCCCGTCGACGCGTACGATCCTCACATAACCGCGTTCGATGGGCTGACGCAGCGTCTGCAGCACACCCGTGGGAAACTCGGCAAGCTCGTCCAAAAAGAGCACGCCACCATGAGCAAGGCTGATCTCACCCGGGTGCACCGGGCGCCCGCCGCCGATAAGGCCTGCGGTCGAAATACTGTGGTGGGGACTGCGGAAGGGGCGGTGCCCCGCCAACAAGCCATCGATGTTCTCACCCAAAACCGAATGGATGCACAGCGCCTCCTGTTGATCCTCAACGGAAAGCTCGGGCAGGATGCCGGTCATACGGCGTGCGAGCATCGTCTTGCCCGATCCCGGAGACCCGATCATGAGCAAGCCGAGTTCTCCTGCCGCTGCCAGTGCCATGCCGCGTTTAGCAACCTCCTGCCCCAGTACGTCGGCATAGTCGAGCTCGGGCTCAAAGGCCGCCTCGACGCCCTCGGAATCCAAGTAGTGCCGCGCGGCATCGCCCATACCATGGGCAAGCTGAGACAGATGGTCGATAAAGCCGCAATCCACGCCCGCGATTGGCACATGCTGGTCGGACCTGCCGGCGATAAAAGACAGCCCCATGTCGCGAGCCAATAGCTGAAACGCCACCTCGCCCTTGACAGGAAGCACCGTACCGTCCAAGCCGAGCTCGCCGGCGATAAGGCAGCGATCGAGGTTGTCGCGGGGAATCTGACCATCGGCCGCTAGAACCGCAATGGCGATGGGCAGATCAAAGCCGCTACCGGTCTTGCGAATATCGCCGGGCGCCAGATTGACCGTAATGCCCGAGCGCGGGATCTCGAACCCGGCGGAGCGCATCGCACAGCGAATACGACCACGTGACTCCATCACCTCCATACTCGGGATGCCGAGCATCTGAATGCCTGGGATGCCACCGGCAAGCGAGACCTCGACCGTGACGTGAATCGCCTCGACGCCGCGGATGCAGGCCGCGTGAACGGCAAACGTCTCGAACGCCATCACGACACCTGCCAATCGAACGCGTTGTACTGATGCTCGATCTCGGCGATATGCCCGCCGCGAATGGTGACACCCACCGCATCGAAGCGAATCGCCTTGAGAGGATAATGCTCCATGAGATAGCAACTTGCGATGCGGCGGTAGCGGCGTTGCTTTTGGGCGTCCACGGCCTCCTCGGGAAAGACCCGCGTGTTGCAATCCAGTGCGACACGTCTGGTCTTGACCTCGGCCATCACCACGACATCGTCGAGCTCATCGAGCAGCACCAGGTCGGCCTCACCCTCGGTGCAACGATAACCCTGCTCCAGCAAGGTGTAGCCGCGCTCGTTAAAGTAGTCGATTGCGATAAGCTCGCCCAGCATGCCCAGCTCGCGGGGACTGAGTCCCTTGATAAATTCGGGCGTCATCGCCCCGCAGTCGAGCTCGCCGTTTTCCCAACGCTCCTTGAGCTGCTGCGTCTTGCTCTTTTTCCTTGCGGCACTCATGGGGTCTCCTTTCCCGCACGCTGCAGTGCCCCGATGATGAGGGCACCTTTCATGCGGGTAAGTACCGGAAGCAAACCAAAAGCTGACCAAATACCGTCAAAAAACGGGCCGTACGCAGCAATGGAGCTGCATACGGCCCGCTACCAGCAGGTTTATAAAACGCCAGAGGTCCCTGTCTCCACAATTGACCTAGAAAAGGCGCTCAGTCTGCAGAAAGTTTCCGCAAAAGCTCACACGATGCAGCGGGCAAAGTCCATGTTTGCGAATGGCCTCGATGTGCTCGGGGCTCGCATAGCCCTTCGACTCGGCCAGATGGTACTCGGGATACTCGGCATCGTACTCGACCATCATCTCGTCACGCGTGACCTTGGCCATGATGGACGCCGCGGCGATGCAGGCGATCTTGGCATCGCCTTTCACCACATCGCGCTCGTTAGGAACGGCGCCCAAGGGGTTGCCATCCATGAGGACGCAGTCGGGTTCAAGTCCCGTATCGGCCACGGCGCCCGCGACGGCAGCGCGGATGGCGCGGGCCATGCCCATCTCATCGATATCCTTCGGCGCGATATGGCAAAAACCAATCGCCGTCGCCACCTCGGCAATCTTCACAGAGAGCAACTCGCGACGCGCGGGCGTGAGCTTTTTGGAATCGTTGATACCCCAGACGCGCGGCTCCATAGGAAGACAGACGGCGCACACCGTCAAAGGACCGGCCACCGATCCGCGACCCACCTCGTCGACACCAACGACCACCCCATCGCCGCCAAGCTCATGCATCAACTCATACATGCCGTTGACGCGCTCGCGCTCGGCAAGCTCTTTGGCATGGCGTTTGAGGGCGCGTTCACAAGCCTTGATCACCTGCTGGCGCGGGTCCTCGCGATAATGCTCCACGAGGGCGGGGATCTCCTCAAACGTTGCGCTCGCCAGCTCTCCGGCAACCTGCGATGCCGAAACCGAGCTCGTCATATTGGCCATACCAGGCCCTCCTTGCATGCAAATCAGATAAAAAGAAGGGCCACCCGAAGGTGACCCTTACGTCCAAACGAGTGGACAGACGCTGCGATCTTCTTAGCGCTTCTCGGGGATGCGAGCAGCCTTGCCCACCTTGTCGCGGAGGTAGTACAGCTTGGCGCGACGGACGCGACCATGACGAACGACCTCGAGCTTGGCGATCTTGGGGCTGTGAAGCGGGAAGGTACGCTCAACACCGACACCGAAGGACATCTTGCGGACGGTGAAGGTCTCGCGGGCACCGGCGCCGGCCATGCGGATGACGTCGCCCTGGAAGACCTGGATGCGCTCGCGGTCGCCTTCCTTAATGCGGTAGTGAACCTTGACGTTGTCGGCGACGCGAACCTGAGGAATGTCCTCGCGGATCTGCTGACGCTCGATTGCGCGGATGTAATCCATGTGCAATTCCTTACTCTTCTAGAGGTGCCGTACCACTCTGGCCGGCACGTAGTTGAACAAACGTATTCGAGTATACACGCGCGGGTTTCTGCTGCAAGAACAATTTTTTACGCAGACAAAAAGACAAAACCCGCACATGATAATCGTCCGCCTCACGAATGAGACGGACGGCATGAGGGGGGGCTACGTTAGGCGTCTGAACCCAAAACGTTAGGCGGAGCGCTTCGCCTCGAGCTTGGCCTGGGCGGCAGCCAGGCGTGCGAGGGGCACGCGGTAGGGCGAGCAGGACACGTAGTCCACGTCGGCCACATTAAACAGACCCTTGATGGACTTGGGGTCGCCGCCGTGCTCGCCGCACACGCCAAAGTGCATGTCGGGGTTGGTGGCGCGGCCCTTCTCGACGGCCATGCGCACCAGCTCGAGCACCGCCGTGTCAATGGTCTCGAAGGGGTTGTCCTTCAAGATCTTCTTGTGCATGTACAGCGGGATGAACTTAGCCTCGGCATCGTCACGAGAGAAGCCGAAGGTGGTCTGGGTGAGGTCGTTGGTGCCAAAGCAGAAGAAGTCGGCATGATGCGCGATCTCGTCAGCGACCATGCAGGCGCGTGGCAGCTCGAGCATCGTGCCCACGGGAATATTGAGCTCGACGCCCTCCTCGGCAGAAACCTCGGCGATTACCCGCTCGATGACCTCGCGGGTCTGGACATGCTCCGCCGTGATGGAGACGAGCGGAACCATGATCTCGGGTCGCGGGTCGACGCCCTCCTTGATAAGGCGGGCAGCAGCCGTGGCGACGGCGCGAACCTGCATGAGTGGCAGATCGCTAAAGACGACGGACAGGCGAACGCCGCGCAGGCCGAGCATGGGGTTCGACTCGACCATGCCGTCGATACGACGCAGGCGGGCGCGCAGGGCTGCAAGCTCTTCCTCGCTGGCGCCGGCGGCTTCCTTCTTGGTGATGGCGACCTCGAGCTCGCGAGGATCATCCAGGAACTCATGAAGCGGCGGATCGAGCAGGCGGACGACCACATCGCGACCGGACATGGTCTTGAACATCGCCAGGAAGTCCTCGGTCTGAACCTTGAGCAGGTCGGCCAGGGCCTGCTGCTTCACGGTCTCATCGTCAGACAGGATAAAGCTCTGGATGATGTTCTTGCGGTCGCCCAGGAACATGTGCTCGGTGCGGCACAGGCCGATGGCCTCGGCGCCAAACTCGAGCGCAAGCTCGGCATCCTCGGGATTGTCGGCGTTGACGCGCACATGGTTGGCATGGCCACAGGTCTCGTCCAGGCGAATCTCGTCGGCCCAGGACAGGATGGTGTCCAGGTCGCCGGTGAGCTCGGCGGAGACTAGGTCAACGGCGCCGTCAACGACGATACCCTGGGTGCCGTCGATGGAGATGACATCGCCCTCGCGCAGCACGCGGTCACTGCCCTCGATACGCACGACCTTCTCAGCAGCGTCGATGTGGAAGCGCTCAACGCCGCAGACGCAGGGCGTGCCCATACCGCGAGCGATAACGGCGGCATGGCTCGTCTTTCCTCCGTGGCTGGTCAGAATGCCCTCGGCGGCAACCATACCCTTCAGGTCGTCGGGGTTGGTCTCCCAACGAACCAGAATGACCTTGTGGCCCTCGTTGGCGCGCGCGACGGCGTCATCACTCGAGAACACAACCTCACCCACGGCGGCACCGGGGCTGGCGTTCAGACCGCTGGCCAGCGCCTCGTACCTCTTGGAAGCGTCAAACTGCGGGTGCAGGAGCTGGTCGAGTTGCGCGGGATCGATACGGCTCACGGCCTCTTCGCGGGTGATCAGGCCTTCCTCGACCATTTCGATGGCGATGCGCAGGGCGGCGGTGGCAGTGCGTTTACCCACGCGTGTCTGGAGCATCCAGAGCTTGCCCTGCTCGATGGTGAACTCGATATCGCACATATCGCGGTAATGGTCCTCGAGCGTCAGGAACACGCGCTCGAGCTCCTCACCTGCAGACTCGAGGCCCGGGGTGGTCTTGAGGTCGGCAATGGGCTCGGTGTTGCGGATGCCGGCGACGACGTCCTCGCCCTGGGCATTAACCAAAAAGTCACCGTAGAACTCTTTGGTGCCGTCGGCCGGATTACGCGTAAAGGCGACGCCCGTCGCAGAGGTCTCGCCCTTGTTGCCAAAGGCCATGGCCTGCACGTTGACGGCGGTGCCGAGCTCGTCGGAAATACCATGCTGCTTGCGGTAGATGCAGGCACGCTCGTTCATCCAGCTGCCAAAGACGGCCTGGATTGCAAGGCGTAGCTGAAGCTCCGGGTCGTGCGGGAAAACGGGCTTGCCATCGGCGACCTCGAGCTCGGGATACAGGGAGGCATCGACGTTCTCGGAGAAGATGCCCTTAAAGGTCTCGACGAGCTCCTGCAGATCCTCGGCCGAAAGCTCGGAGTCGACGCGGACGCCGGCGACCAGGCGTGCCTGGGTCAGGGCATTCTCGAACAGGTCGGCGTCAACGCCCATAACGACGTTGGAGAACATCTGAATAAAGCGGCGGTAGCTATCCCAAGCAAAACGCGGATTTTGCGTCTGGGCGATGAGCCCCTGAACGGAGTCGTCGTTGAGGCCTAAGTTGAGGACCGTGTCCATCATGCCGGGCATGGAGAACGGAGCGCCCGAACGAACCGACACGAGCAGCGGATCGGAGGCGTCGCCGAGCTTCTTGCCGCAGCGGGCCTCGAGGTCCGCCTCGGCAGCAACGATCTCATCGAGTGCACCCTCGGGCCACACGTTGCCGGCACCGGAGTACTCGACGCAAGTCTGGCAGGTAATAGTAAAGCCACCGGGAACCGGCAGGCCGATACGGCTCATCTCGGCAAGGTTAGCGCCTTTGCCGCCAAGCGCGAAG
>UQEO01000022.1 GCA_900540095.1 uncultured Collinsella sp. | reverse complement strand
AGGTCCAGAAGTTTGCGGGAGTTGGATTGGCCGGCGGCGGCAGTAGTCACGAGCTTGCGCTGCGGCAGCTTGCCCTCGAGCGTCTCGGAAACCGGGACGGTGGGGTCGCCGGCGCCGGTGACGCGCATGGCCTGGTACACATAGCTGCGGCCCGAGAGCGGGTCACGGATAGCGCCGCCCACGCAGGTGGCGGCACCGCCGAAGGGCTCGATCTCGGTCGGGTGGTTGTGGGTCTCGTTCTTAAAGAGGAATAGCCAGTCCTGGTCCTCGCCATCGACATCGACCTTCACCTTGACGGTGCAGGCATTGATCTCCTCGGACTCATCGACATCGGTCATGACGCCGGTCTTCTTGAGGTACTTGGCGCCGATGGTGCCCATGTCCATGAGGCAGACGGGCTTGGCGTCGCGACCGAGCTCATGGCGCATCTCCATGTAGCGGTCGAAGGCCTGCTGCACCACGGCGTCGTCGATCGTCACGTCGTCCAGGACGGTGCCGAAAGTGGTGTGGCGGCAGTGGTCGGACCAATAGGTGTCGATTACGCGGATCTCGGTGATGGTGGGGTCGCGGTCCTCATCGCGGAAGTACTGCTGGCAGAAGGCGATGTCTGCCTCGTCCATGGCAAGGCCGCGATCGGCGATAAAGGCGGCAAGGCCGGCCTCGTCGAGCTTGCGGAAGCCGTCGAGCACCTCGACGGGCTGGGGCTCGGGAGTCTCCATGTACAGCGTCTCGGGCAGGTCGAGCGAGGCGATGCGCGCCTCGACGGGGTTCACCACGTAGTGCTTGATGGCATCGATGGCGGCCTCGTCCAGAGCGCCCGAGATCATATAGACCTTGGCGGAGCGCACGGCGGGGCGCTCGCCCTGGCTGATGAGCTGCACGCACTCGCTGGCGGAGTCGGCGCGCTGGTCAAACTGGCCAGGCAGGAATTCGACGGCAAAGACGGCGCCATCGCTTGCGGGGAGTTCGTCGTAGGTCACATCGACCTGGGGCTCGCTAAAGACGGTCGGCACGCAGGAGCGGAAAAGCTCCTCGTCGATGCCCTCGACGTCGTAGCGGTTGATGATCCTCAGGGCCTCGATGCCCTTGATGCCGAGAATTTCGGTCAGCTCGCCCTTGAGCTGCTGAGCCTCGACGTCGAACCCGGGTTTCTTCTCCACGTAGATACGAGAGACCATTGGTTCCTGCCTTCCTGATCGGTTGGGCGTACGGTACGGTATGCGGCAGCGGTCGGTTTACGGGACAAGCCTCGCGGTCGCCTTGAGCCACATGTTTGTAAACCTCACTATGATACGACAGCTCGCGGCGCGTTGAGGACGGCGAGGGTGCTACAGTGAAGCGCAAACAAGAGAAAGGCATCACATGGCATTCGTTTCGCTCGCCATCATCGCACTCGTGGCCTTTGCGAGTCCTTTTATCGCCTCGGCGATTCCCGGAAAACCCGTTCCCGAGACGGTCTTTTTGCTCGTGCTCGGCGCGGTGCTGGGACCCCATATGCTCGGCGTCATCCATGTAGATGCCGAGGTCTCGCTTGTGTCCGAGCTGGGCCTGGCCTTCTTGTTCCTGCTTGCCGGCTTTGAGATCGACCCTAAGAACATTACGGGTGTGGAGGGGCGCTACGGCTTGGCGACGTGGGCCGTCACGTTTGGCATCGCCTGGCTTGCCGTGCGCTTTACGCCGTGGTTCTCGGTCAGCCATTTCGACGGTATCGCCGTGACGCTTGCCCTTACTTCCACGGCGCTCGGTACGCTTGTGCCCATCATGCGCGAGCGCTCGCTCACCGGCACGCGTGTGGGCGACTCGATTCTCGCGTATGGCACTTGGGGCGAGCTCGGTCCCGTGCTCGCCATGTCGGTGCTGCTGTCTGCCCGCACCGGCATCCAAACGCTCGTAATCCTTGGCTTGTTTGCGGTGGTTTGCGTGTTGTTGGCCGCGGTTCCAAGTCGTTCCAGGCGCGTCGGCAGCCGCTTCTTTTCGTTTGTCGAGGAACGCGCCGACACCACGTCGCAGACCTTCGTGCGCCTGACGGTGCTCATCCTGGTCACGCTCGTGGCGTTCTCGGCCATCTTTGACCTCGACATCGTGTTGGGTTCTTTTGCCGCCGGCTTTGTCCTGCGCTATATCATCCCCGAGGGTAACCATACGCTCGAGACCAAGCTCGACGGCCTGGCCTACGGCTTTTTGATTCCGGTGTTCTTTACCGTATCAGGCGCAAAGATCGACCTGACGGCCGTGGTGTCGCGCCCGGGCTTGCTCGCGGGCTTTATCGTGGCGTTGCTGATTATTCGTGCCGTGCCCATTCTCATCTCTATGGGCATTTGTCCCGCGACGCGCGATGTGTCGGCGTATGGCCGTATTACCGTGGCCCTGTACTGCACCACGGCGCTACCGATCATCGTTGCCGTTACGAGCGTTGCCGTCAACGCGGGCGCGCTGTCGCAAGACATCGCGTCGGTTATGGTTGCCGCCGGCGCCATCACGGTGTTCTTGATGCCGCTGCTCGCGCAGCTCTTCTACCGCGTGGTCGATGCAGCGCCGGTCACCGCCGTGGCAGAGGTTGCCGAGCATCCATCCGATGCGCTCGACATCCTGCGCGCCCACCACGACCTAGCGAGCTTGCTCGCGCGCGAGCATGAGCTGCTGACTTCGCATGGCCATGGTCGCGTATTCGAGGGCCTGCCTACGCTCGATACGATTGCCGAGCGTCTTTCCGCCGAGGCGGCGAGCGGCCACATCGATGCCCGCATCGTGGACGCTGCGCACCTGCTTGCCGATAAGACCTATGGAGACGAGGTCGACCCGTCCGAGCTGACTCCGCGCGAGCGTCGCCGCCTGGAGCGCGCCAAGCTCGCCGTGCGCGAATACCGCCGCCGCATGTTGGAGCTCTATGCGCGCGATGAAGCCCAGGACGACGACGGCAGGTAGTCGATACTCTCTCGGGGAAGCCGCGTCCCGCTTTGAAGGCTCGGAACGGGATGTGGTTTCCGAAACGGGGGCCGTTGGGAAACTGTGTCCCGGAATGGGCGCTCAGAGTGGGATGCAGTTTCCGCGAGAGACCCGTTGCGGAAACGGTATCCCAGAATCGGCGTTCAAGACGGGGCGCTCTTTCCGAAACATGGCCCTGAGGGAAGCTGCGTCCCGGTCTGAGTCGGGACTGCGGGACACAGCTTCCCTTTCAAACAGAAGAAGGCGCGCTGCCTGCAGTTGATGCAGACGGCGCGCCTTCTTTGTTGGACTATGTTGAGGCTGGGAGCTGAGGCTTGTGGTCCCTTAAGAGCGGGCGGCTCCGTCGACGGGGAGCACGGCGCCCGTGACGTAGGAGGACATGTCGCTCGCCAGGAAAACAAAGGCGTTGGCGACATCCTCGGGCTCGCCCATGCGACCCAGCGGAATGGTGGCGATGATGGGCTTAATAACCTCTTCGGGCAGGTTAGCGACCATATCGGTTTTGGTTACGCCGGGTGCAACGGCATTGACGCGAATGCCCACGGGGGCGAGCTCGCGCGAGAGCGACTGGACCATACCGTTGACGGCAAACTTGGACGTGGGGTAACCGACGCCGGAGGGCTGGCCGTACTTGGCGACCATCGAGCTTGTGGTAGTGATGGTGCCGCCGTGGCCGGCCTCGGTCATGATCTTGGCGGCAGCCTGGTGGCCATTAAAGACGGCGACGACGTTAAGGTCCATGACCTTTGCGAACTCCTCGGCCGTGTAGTCCAAGAGGGGTGAACGCTGGGAGATACCGGCATTGTTGACGACCGTGTCCAAGCCGCCCATGTCGGATGCAGCCTGGGTAAAGGCCTCGGTCACGGCTTCGAGTGAGGTGAGGTCGCAGGAGCGGCCCCAGACCTTGGCGTCGGGATAGGCGGCTGTCAGCTTCTCAACGGCCGCAT
Organism: uncultured Collinsella sp.; assembly: GCA_900540095.1. Classification (GTDB taxonomy): domain Bacteria; phylum Actinomycetota; class Coriobacteriia; order Coriobacteriales; family Coriobacteriaceae; genus Collinsella. Next base: position 21,567 of record UQEO01000022.1, on the reverse strand, counting down.
CGGCGGTCTCTTGACGCGAGCCAAAGACAGTGACGGAGGCGCCCTCCTCGATAAAACGGCAGGCGATGGCATAGCCGATACCGCGCGTGCCTCCGGTGATGATTGCTTTCTTGCCCTCGAGCAACATGGTATTTCCTCTCATCGCGGGCGGACATTCGCAGCACAGCGTAGCCGTAACCGGAATCGGCCGTGTTTGCATATCGGTGAACGGTAGCCCGCGTTACCGATGAGCGGCTCGCGCAAATGTGCCCTGTCGTTGTGCTTAGGGCAGGAGACAAAAAGGCTCCCATCCCACATCGGACGGGAGCCCTTCGAGCAAATGCGTTGTGGGGTGTAAACCGAACTAGTTCGCCATGACGCCTTCGGTCCAAGCCTCAACGTCCTCGATGCGCAGGACGTTGGCGACCTCGGCCACGCAGTCGACGCTGGCAAGCTCGGCAGCGGCAGCCTGGACGTCCTTCTCGAGCGCGCGGTGCGTCAGGAAGATGACCGAACAGGCATCGCTGACGCCCGACTTGCCGTCTTCGACCTGGTTGATAAGCGAGATCGAGATGTTGTGCTTGGCAAAGATGTTGACCGTCTCGGACAGGGCACCCACGCGGTCGGCGACCTTCAGGCGCACATAGTACTTGGTCTGGAGCTCGTCCATGGGCTTAAAGGCGAGGTTGTGGCCATAGGGCTCAATCTCGGGCAGCGGAGCCACGCCGCGGCTGATCTGCTCGGAGAGCGACAGGATATCGCCCACGACGGCGCTCGCGGTGGGGAAGGAGCCTGCGCCGGCACCGTAGAACATGGTCTCGCCTACGGCGTCGCCTACCACGTAGACAGCGTTCATGGCGCCGTTGACCTTGGCAAGCATATGGTCGGCGGGAATCAGCGTGGGATGCACACGGACGTCGACACCGGTGTCGGTGTTGCGGGCGATACCGAGCAGCTTAATGGTGTAGCCGAGCTCGTGGGCTTGGGCGATGTCCTCGGCACCGATGGTACGGATACCCTGCTGGTACACATCGTCGGTGGTAACGCGGGTGCCAAAGCCGATGGAGGCGAGGATGGCCGTCTTGCTGGCGGCATCGAAGCCGTCGACGTCGGCGGACGGGTCGGCCTCGGCATAGCCCTTGGCCTGTGCGTCGGCAAGCACGTCGGCGTAATCGGCGCCCTCGGCGTCCATGCGCGACAGGATATAGTTGGTGGTACCGTTGAGAATGCCGGCGATGGTCAGGATCTTGTTGCCCACCAGGTCGTGCTCGAGCGTGCTCACGATGGGGATGCCGCCGCCGCAGCTGGCCTCGCACTTAATCTGCACGCCGCACGCGCGCGCCTTCTCGGCGAGCGTCTCGACATGACGGCCCAGCAGGGCCTTGTTGGCAGAGACGACATGCTTGCCGTTCTCGAAGGCAGTGGTGAAGATCTCGGTTGCGGGATGCTCACCGCCGATCAGCTCGACGACGATGTCGACGGCGGGGTCGCTGACGACATCGTGCCAGTCACTCGTAAAGGCCTCGCGCTCAATGCCTGCCGCCTCGGCCTGCTCCCAAGCAAGCGCGCAGGCGCGGGTCAGCTTAAGGTCGATGCCGTAGGCTGCCAGGTACTCATCGTGGTGGCTGTTGATCAGACGGGCCACGCCGCCGCCGACGGTTCCCAGACCGATCAGACCGACGTTCACGGTGCGCAGGGGTTCGCTCATAGATAGCTCCTTCGTGCATCTTATGGATGGATTAACCGCTTAAAGGTTGAGTGCATTCTAGCGTGAACCGAGGGCGCGTGCTCGCCAGGCAACAGGAGTCGCACAAAACGGCACCCCCGAAACGCTGCGGAAACATTGGAAACATGCTCGCTACAAACGGAACTCCGTAACAAACTGTCAACGTTTGCGCCATAAGGTTTGCCCCGTACCGCAAGACGGCCGCGCTGCGGCCAGCGAAAAAGGGGGACACCATGTTTAGCATCAACAACGTACTTAACCGCAGGAGTTTCCTTGTTGGAGCCACGCTTATTTTTGCCCCGATCTATTACACCCCAGCGTCCGTTTTGCTCAAGAACGCCAAGGACATGAGCTACGACATGACACTAATGGGTGTCGACGGCATGGACAGCCTATGTGATCCAGGACGGCAAGTACATCGCCGCCTAAGTGCGCATAAAGCGCGACCGGTGAGGCCGTTTTATTCAGGGCAGGGACGCCTGTAACAGAACGGAAACATTACTTTCACACAATAAAGTGGCATTACTGCATAAAGTAATAGAAATACGCAGAATTATGGATAAATGAACAAATCCAAAGAAAAGTTGAAATAATCGCCACTTTCCTTAACTAAAGCGTCTAGTATTTTGCGAACGCCGAACACGGCGAAGGATGGCCTGTCGGGTAGCCGAAACCCGACGAGATTTGAGAGGAGAGCCGCATGTCGAGCCTCACCGGTAAGTCATTGAACCCTGTTATGAATCGCAGGAGCGTTATCGCGAGCGCAGCAGGTCTGGGGGCGATGTCCATTCTAGCTGGCTGCTCCTCCAACGGCGGCGACAGCGGTTCCGCTTCGAGCGACGCTTCGTTTAAGATCGGTACCATCGGCCCGCTGACCGGCGCCAACGCGTCCTACGGCAAGTCCGTTACCCAGGGTGTCGAGCTTGGCTGCAAGGATTTCTCGACCAAGGAGCTGCCGCTTGCCAGCAAGGCCGAGGATGACCAGGCCGACGGCGAGAAGGCCGTCAACGCCTTCAACACCCTGCTCGACTGGGGCATGCAGGCCCTCGTCGGCCCGACCACCACGGGTGCGTCGGTTGCCGTTGCCGCCGAGTGCGGTAACGACCCCAAGACGTTCATGATCACCCCGTCCGCGTCCTCCGAGGACGTCACCGACGGCAAGGATTGCGTCTTCCAGGTTTGCTTCACCGACCCCAACCAGGGTGTCAACGCTGCCAAGTTCCTGGCGCAGAAGTATGCGGACGAGAAGTTCGTGCTGTTCTATAACTCCGGCGACGCCTATTCTTCGGGCATCGCAGATTCCTTTAAGGCCCAGGCCGCTGAGTCCAAGCTCGAGATTGTTGACGAGGAGACCTTTAAGGACGACTCCGCCACGAGCTTTACCAACCAGCTGACCAAGGCCAAGCAGGCCGGCGCCACCATGATCTTTGCGCCGATCTACTACACGCCGGCGTCCGTCCTGCTCAAGAACGCCAAGGACATGGGCTACGACGTCAAGATGATGGGCTGCGACGGCATGGACGGCATCCTGGGCGTTGAGGGCTTCGATACCTCTCTTGCTGAGGGTCTGCTGCTCATGACCCCGTTCTCCGCCGACGACGAGAAGAACGCCGACTTCGTTAACGCTTACAAGGATAAGTACGGCGATACCCCCGACCAGTTTGCCGCCGACGCCTACGACGGCGTGCACGCGGTGGCCGAGGCCGTCAAGGAGGCCGGTCTTGGTGTCGACGCCGATCCGACCGAGGTCGCCGAGAAGCTGTCCAAGGCTATGCTCAAGATTACCGTTGACGGTCTGACCGGCAAGCTCACCTGGAACGATAAGGGCCAGGTCCAGAAGGAGCCCACGGCGTACGTCATCACCGACGGCAAGTACGTACAGGCCTAATTGGCCGCCTTACATAGAGCGGTTTTGATCCCAAGCAGGGGAGGTTTTGGCCTTCCCTGCTTGCTTGGTATCTAGGGACAGTGTAACGTCCCTGTTTCATACATTAACTGGAAACCTATTCGAAAGGGGGATGTGGAACATGACGGTCTTTATCCAATACCTGGTCAACGGCCTGTCCATGGGCAGCGTCTACGCCATCATCGCGTTGGGCTACACCATGGTCTACGGTATCGCCAAGATGCTCAACTTCGCTCACGGCGATGTCATCATGGTCGGTGCCTATGTCTCGTTCTGCGCCACGTCGTATCTCGGCCTCCCGGGCTGGGCATCTGTAGTTCTCTCTTGTGTGGTCTGCACGGTTCTCGGTGTTCTCATTGAGGGTCTGGCCTATAAGCCGCTGCGCCAAGCAGGCCCGCTGGCCGTTCTGATCACGGCCATCGGCGTGTCTTACTTCCTGCAGAACGCCGCGCAGCTTCTGTGGGGCGCCACGCCCAAGAACTTCACTTCGCTCGTCACCTTCCCGGTGCCGGAGTTCTTGGCCAAGTTTAACGTAAGCGCCGTCTCGCTCGTCACCATCGTCGCCTGCCTGGTTATCATGGCCGGCCTGATGTTCTTTACAGGTAAGACCAAGATGGGCAAGGCCATGCGCGCCGTGTCCGAGGACAAGGCCGCCGCTCAGCTCATGGGCATCAACGTCAACCGCACCATCTCGATGACGTTCGCCATCGGCTCCGCCCTCGCTGCCATCGCCGGCGTGCTCCTGTGCTCCTACTCGCCGGTCCTGCAGCCCACCACGGGCGCCATGCCTGGCATCAAGGCCTTCGACGCTGCCGTTTTCGGCGGCATCGGCTCCATCCCCGGTGCCTTTGTCGGCGGCATTCTCATCGGCATCATCGAGGCAATGGCGCAGGCTTACATTTCCACGAGCCTTGCCAACTCCATCGTCTTTGGTGTTTTGATCATCGTCCTGCTCGTCAAGCCTGCCGGCCTCTTGGGCAAGTACGTCCCCGAGAAGGTGTAGGTGAGCGTTATGAAGTTTCTTAAAGACAAGCAGACGCGTCACGACTTTGTCACGTACGCCATGTGCGTTGTGGCGTTCGCCATCGTCTTCTTTATGCAGTCTAACCACATGATCCCGCGCATGATCGCCGGTCAGTTGGTTCCCATCACGGCCTATATCGTCATGGCAATCTCCCTTAACCTCGTCGTCGGCATCGCGGGCGACTTGTCGCTGGGCCACGCGGGCTTTATGAGCGTCGGTGCCTATACGGGCATCGTCACTGCCGTCGCGCTGGAGAGCACCGTTCCGTCCGATCCGATGCGTCTGATCATCAGCATTGTGGTCGGCGCTATCGCCGCTGCCCTCTTGGGCTTCTTGATCGGTATCCCGGTCCTGCGCCTGAGCGGCGACTATCTGGCCATTGTGACCCTGGCTTTTGGCGAGATCATCAAAGAGGTCGTCACCTGCCTCATTGTGGGCGTCGATTCCCGCGGCCTGCATGTGATCTTTAACATCACGGGTAACTCCACGATCGACGACCTGCACCTGCTCGAGGACGGCACCGCCATCATCAAGGGCGCGCAGGGCGCATCGGGCGTGTCGACCTATTCGACCTTCCTTGCCGGCGCAATCCTGGTTATGGTCGCGCTCGTGATTGTGCTCAACCTGGTTCGCAGCCGTACCGGTCGTGCCATTATTGCCGTGCGCGATAACAAGATTGCAGCCGAGTCCGTAGGCATCTCCGTCACCGAGTACCGCATGATCGCCTTCGTGGTTTCCGCTGCCCTCGCCGGTGCTGCCGGAGCTCTCTTCGGCGGTAACTTCTCGCAGCTCTCCGCCACCAAGTTCGACTTCAACACGTCCATCCTCATCCTGGTGTTCGTGGTCCTGGGTGGTCTGGGCAATATGCGCGGCTCCGTCATCGCCGCGGCGTTGCTCACGGTGCTTCCCGAGCTGCTCCGTCAGTTCTCGGACTATCGCATGCTCATCTACGCCATCGTGCTGATCCTGGTCATGATCTTTACCAACAACCCGCAGCTCAAGGCGTTCTTCGCACGCATTAAGGACCGCCTTGCTTCCAAGAAGGAGGTGGCAGCCGATGCCCAGTAAGTTTGAGTTCAACAAGGGCAAGATGGTTCCGTATCCTTCTGGCGCCATCGTTCCCGACCGCGACCTGGGTCAGCGCCCGGCGCTCGAGTGCATTCACCTGGGCATTGAGTTCGGTGGTCTTAAGGCAGTCGACGACTTTAGCCTGACTATCGGCAAGACCGAGATCGCCGGTCTCATCGGCCCCAACGGCGCTGGCAAGACCACGGTCTTCAACCTGCTCACCAAGGTGTACCAGCCTACGCACGGCACCATCCTGCTCGACGGTGAGGACACTTCGGGCAAGTCGGTCTACCAGGTCAACCGCATGGGTATTGCCCGTACGTTCCAGAACATCCGTCTGTTCAACACCATGACGGTGGAGGACAACGTCAAGGTCGGCCTGCACAACCAGGAGCGCTACTCCGGTTTTGAGGGTGTGCTGCGCCTGCCTACGTATTGGAAGCACGAGAAGGCTGCTCACGAGCGCGCCATGGAGCTGCTGTCCATCTTTGATATGGAGCATCTGGCAAACGAGCAGGCCGGCTCGCTGCCTTACGGCGCCCAGCGTCGTCTGGAGATCGTCCGTGCACTTGCCACCAACCCCAAACTGCTGTTGCTCGACGAGCCTGCCGCCGGCATGAACCCGTCCGAGACCGCGGAGCTCATGGAGAACATCGTTAAGATCCGCGACACCTTTGGCATTGCCATCATGCTTATCGAGCATGATATGTCACTCGTTATGAACATCTGCGAGGGTATCTGCGTGCTCAACTTTGGTAAGGTCATCGCCAAGGGCACGGCCGAGGAGATCCAGAACAACGACGCCGTTATCGAGGCGTATCTGGGCAAGCAGGGTAAGGGGGAGAACTAAATGGCAGAGCCGATGCTTTCCGTCTACAACATCAACGTCTGGTACGGCGCTATCCACGCCATCAAGGACATCTCCTTTAACGTCAACGAGGGCGAGATCGTGGCCCTGATCGGTGCGAACGGTGCCGGCAAGTCCACAACGCTCAAGACTGTCTCGGGCCTGCTGCGCTCCAAGACCGGCTCCATCAAGTTTATGGGCGAGGACATTACCCATACGCCCGCTGATAAGCTGGTTGGTAAGGGCCTGGCTCAGGTTCCCGAGGGTCGTCGCGCCTTTTTGCAGATGACGGTCGAGGAGAACCTGGAGATGGGTGCCTATACGCAGCCCAAGTCCACGGTGGCTCCGGGCCTGGAGCGCGTCTACGAGCAGTTCCCGCGCCTGAAGGAACGTCGTCGCCAGGTCGCCGGCACCCTTTCAGGCGGCGAGCAGCAGATGCTCGTTATGGGGCGCGCCCTTATGAGTAACCCCAAACTGCTTATGCTCGACGAACCTTCCATGGGTCTGGCACCGATTCTGATCGAACAGATCTTCCAGATTGTCGAGGACCTGCACAAGGCCGGCACCACGGTGCTTCTGGTCGAGCAAAACGCGCAGATGGCGCTTTCCATCGCCACACGCGGTTACGTGCTCGAGACCGGCAAGATCACCATGACCGGCACCGGCCAAGAGCTACTGCACGACGACAACGTCCGCAAAGCTTACCTGGGTGGTTAATCCATTCAACAAAGGGGGCGCTGACCAACCCGGTCAGCGCCCCCTTTTTAAGTTGCGGTGGAATAGGGACTAAATGGGAGTCTAAGAGGCCAAAACAGTCCCTATTCCACCGCAACTTCATGGGGATGTGTGACAATGCCCGTCGGAAAACATCTGCTGTCTTTGGGGGTCTATCTATGCTGTACGAGTTTTGTGCCGAGAACTTTGAGCGGGTGCCGGCGGCTATCGATGCCGGTGCAAGGCGTATTGAACTGTGCGACAACCTTGCCGTTGGTGGCACTACACCCTCGGCCGGTGTTATCAGCGCTACAGTCAGCTATGCTCACGAGCATGACGCGCGAGTGGTGTGCATGATTCGCCCGCGTGGCGGCGACTTTCATTACAACCAAGACGAGCTGCGTATGATGGAGATGGACCTGGGCCTTGCCGTGAGCGCCGGCGTTGACGGCTTGGTCTTTGGCTGCTGCAAGCCCTGCGCCGGCGGCTGGGCGCTCGACGAACTCACGCTCGGTGCCCTCGTGATGGCTGCGGGCTGCGCGACCGAGGAGTGCAAGCGTGGGCCCATCGACATCACCTTCCACATGGCGTTTGATCAGCTCTCGCCCGAGGCTCAGCTCGACGCGATTGACATACTCGTCGACTGCGGCATCACACGCATCTTGACGCATGGCGGCGCTGCCGGTACGCCGATCGAGGACAACTTCGAAAACCTGGCCCGCTTGATCGAGTATGCGGGCGACCGCTTGACCATCCTTCCCGGCGGCGGCATTACTACGGCAAATCGCGACGCGGTCGCGGCGGCGCTAGGCGTCTCCGAGCTCCATGGCACCAAGATCGTGCCGCTGGAGGTATAACCCGTGGCGCTGGTATTTGACGTTCAGCAGGCGAGCGGTAAGCCCGACGATAATCGTCGCCCTGGCACCGCGTGCCCCTTTTGCGACACGGAGGGACTCGCCAACATCATCCAGCGCGATGGTGACTGTATCTGGCTCGAGAATAAGTTCAAGACCTTGCGGGCCACACGTCAGACCGTATTGATCGAGTCTGCCAATCACGACGCCGACCTGGTGACCTATGAACCGGATGAGCTGCATCATGTGATGTGGTTTGCCCTGGGCTGTTGGCAGCAGATGATCGATTCCCAACAGTACCGCAGTGTGCTCATGTACAAGAACAAAGGCCCACTTTCGGGCGGCAGCCTCGTCCATCCACACATGCAGATTGTGGGCCTGGAACAGGAAGACGGCTATGCTTCGCTGACTTCCGCCAATTTCGAAGGCATCAATGTCTGGCAACAGGGGAGAATCTCGGTCAACATCTCAATCGAACCGATTATGGGGTTCTTTGAGGTCAACGTTTCAGCCCCGCAGGGAATCGCCGCCAGCGATGGCATGCGAGACCAAGCCGAGGCGGATCTCTTCGCCGATGCGATCCAGGTAGCTCTGCGCTATATCCTGAACGAGCACCACGGTGGTCGCGCAGAGTCGTACAACCTGTTCTTCTATCACCTGGGCGGTCGGACCATTGCCAAGGCGCTGCCGCGTTGGGTGGTTTCGCCCTACTTTGTCGGCTATCGTTTGGCCCAGGTCAATGCTGAGACCACGCTCGATGTCGATGCTGAGCGCCTGCGTGCGCATCTGGAAACGCTCGTATAGCAAGACTAACACCCGCGTAATGCGGACAGTCTAGCGCCCCATGGCGTCGCGGCCGGCCTCGACCCGCTTGCGCTGGGCGGCGCGCTCCTCGCCGGTCAGACGCTCAAAGAGGTGCCCGATAAACGAGGCGAGCACCTGCTGAAACAGCGTTCCGCACATGACGGGAAACACGACTTCGCCCGGAAAGTATTGCGTGGCGATGACGGCGCCCGAAGAGATATTGCGCATGCCGCAGGTAAAGCACATGGTGGTCGTTTCGCTATATGGCAGATGCAGCGCGCGGGCGACCAGAATGCCGACGACAAAGCCGCTGATGGCGAAGACCAAAATAAAGAGGGCTACTTCCAAGCGCACCGCGTTCATGTGCAGCATGTACTCGCTCATGGCGGTGGAGTTGGAGGCGATAACGCCCATCATCATGAACTTGCAGGCGGGCGAGAGCGCGGGGGAGAGTTTCTCGTGTCCCCAGCCGTGCGTGAGATCGTTGATCACGATGCCGAGCACGGCGGGGATGGCAATCATAAAGGCCATGTTCTGCATCATGCTCGGAACATCGATTGCGACGGTGGCGCCCAACAGGAGCTTGAGCGTGAGCGGAATCGTTACGGGCGATATAACCGAGGACGTCAGGATGATGGTGAGCGCGAGCGGGCCGTTGCCGCCGAACATGCTAATCCACATAAAGGCAGTGACTGCCACGGGTACGCTGTACTCGAGCACGATGCCGCAGACAAGGTTGGGGTTGGAGCCAAAGAACAGTGAGCCCATGGCATACGCCGCGATGGGGATGATCACAGCCGAGACAAATAACGCCAAAATCAGATGCAGGGGACGGCGGAACACCTCAGCTACCTGGTGGAAGGTGTTGCTGAGCGCGCCTTGGAACGTCATAAAGGCAAACAGGGTGGGAACGATGGGCTTGAGAACGCCGATCTGCTGAGGAAAGAGCACGCCGAGCGCCACGCAAATCGGAACGATGACCTGCATGTGCCCCGCGAGAAACTTGCCCAGTCCAACCCATTGCTTCATATGCTCTTGTGACTCCCTTTGCTCGTGAATCCGTTTTGAATGGATATGCTAGACGCTTGCATGTGTCCGTGCGTCAGAAACGCTCGATTATTTCGAGGGTATTACCGCCCTCGTTTACCGAAACCGCGGCGTGCTGCGGCGATTTGCGTCCGCGCCGCACGGTATAATAAATCCGTTCAACAGATCTGCCTGCCGAAGCGGGCATACACAGAGGACTCATCGCTATGAACCGTGAGAGGTATCGCGGCGACCTGCCCCTATCGGGGGTGGGTGCCTATGTCATCGCTTAAGACGACGCATCGCTGGGCGGTCGCTCAGCAAAATCCCGAGCTCGAAAAGGAGCTTTCGGCTGGTCTGGGCATTCCCGGGCTGGTGGCGCGCATTATGGTCGCGCACGGCATTGGCTCCATCAAAGAGGGCCAATTGTTTTTGACGCCTTCGCTCGATCGCGACTGGGCAGACCCACTCATTATCCCGGGCATGTCGGTTGTTGCCGACCGCGTCGAGCGTGCTATTCGCAACCACGAGCACATTGCAGTCTTTGGCGATTTTGACGTTGACGGTATTACGTCGACCTGCCTGTTGACCGAGGCGCTGCGCACGTTTGGCGCCGATGTCACGCCGTTTATTCCGCATCGCTTTGATGAGGGCTACGGTCTTTCGCGCGCGGCGCTCGACCGCGTTAACGAGCTCGCTCGCCCCCAGCTGATCGTGACCGTCGATAACGGCATTGCCGCCAAGGAAGAGGTTTCCTACCTGGAGAGCCTGGGGATCGATTTGGTGGTCACGGACCATCACGAGCCCTCCGACCAGGTGCCGCAGGGTGTGCCCCTGACTGACCCCAAGCTCGAGGACGAGGGCCCCTCGCGTGAGCTTGCCGGTGCTGGTGTGGCGCTCAAGCTGGTGCAAGTCCTGGGTGAGCGCCTGGGCAAGCCGTCGTATTGGCGTTCGCTAATCGAGGTCGCGGCGCTGGGCACCGTGTCCGACATGATGCCGCTCACGCCCGAGAACCGCGCGCTGGTTGCCGAGGGCATCCAGCAGATGCGCGTAACCGCTCGCCCCGGCTATATCGCGCTTGCCGCGCTCGCCAAGGCGGACCTTTCGAGCATTACGGCGGATGGCCTGTCATTCTCGCTCATTCCCCGCTTAAACGCTGCCGGTCGCATGGCTGATCCCAAGCTGGCGCTCGACCTGCTGCTTGCCCGCGATCCCATCGAAGCGAGCGCGCTTGCCGCCGAGCTCGAGGAAATCAATCGCCAACGCCGCGAGATCGAGGCCGAGCTTACGCGCGATGCCATGGCGAAGGTCGAGGAGACTTATGACGGCGGGCGCGCAATCGTCGTGGGAGGTGAGGGCTGGCACGAGGGCGTCAAGGGCATCGTGGCGAGCCGCCTGACCAACCGTTATCACGTGCCGGCGCTGCTGTTCTCGATCGAGGACGGTATCGCTCGCGGATCGGGCCGCTCGGTGGGCAAGGTCAACCTGTTCGACGCCGTCGAGCGTTGCTCCGACCTGCTGATTCGCCGCGGCGGGCATGCCGGTGCGGTGGGTGTGACCATCGAGGCATCCAAGCTCGATGAGTTCCGCCGTCGCCTTTCGGCCGTGCTATCGGAGCTTCCCGCCGAGGACTTTGAGGACACTGACGAGGTTGCCGCCACCGTTGACCTCTCCGAGCTAAATATCGAGACTATCGAGCAGATCTCCCGTCTTGAGCCGTTTGGCCAGGGCAACAAGGTGCCGCTGTTGGCGGCCGAGGGCGTGACAATGTGCGATCGCGCCGTGGTGGGCAAAACTGGCGAGCACATGCGCTTTGTGGCGACCGATGGCGCCGCGAGCGTGCCGGCCATCATGTTCCGCGTGCCGCAGATCGATAGGCTCATCAATTGCGACAGCGCCGTCGACTTGGTGTTCGAGGCCGTGGCCGAGCATTGGCAGGGGCGTGTGAAGCCCAAGCTCATGATCAAGGATGTTCTGGTCCGCGATACCACGCTGCCCAGCGTCGACGATCCGGCATGCGAGCTTCGTCGTGGCGTGCAGCCGGCGGATTCCGGCCTGCGCCTGGAGTCGCGTAAGCGCGAGACGCTCGCCCAGCTTTCCTATACCGAGCTCACGCGCTCGCTTATCCATAGCTTTATCGGATCGAGCCAGCCGCACCGCGCGCAGGTTGAGGCGCTCGACGCCTTGGCCGATCACCAGAGTGTCTTGGCGGTTATGGGAACGGGCCGCGGCAAGTCGCTCATCTTCCATGTGCATGCCGCGCGTGAGGCGGTGCTTCGCGGACGTGCGAGCATCTTTGTCTATCCGCTGCGTGCGCTCGTTGCCGACCAGGCCTATCACCTCTCGTCGACGATGGCATCGCTTGGCATTGGCGTTGGCGTGCTGACCGGCGAGACCGTGGAGGCCGCACGCGATGACGTGTTCGCCGGCCTAGCTTCAGGCCGCACCGGTATCGTGCTCACGACGCCCGAGTTCCTGTCAATCCACCGTGACCGCTTCGCGCGTTCGGGCCGCATCGGCTTTGTCGTTATCGATGAGGCGCATCATGCCGGTCTTGCCAAGGGCGGCGACCGCAGCGCCTATCTCGACATGCCCGATATCCTCAAAGCCCTGGGCGACCCGGTCGTTATGGCTGCGACGGCCACCGCGACGGCTCCGGTCGTGGCCGAGCTCGCCCGCATGCTGTCGATCACTCGCACGGTGGTCGACGAGACGGTGCGCGAGAACCTGCAGCTCGAGGACGACCGCGACCTTGCGAGCCGCGAGAACCGTTTGGTGTCGATTGTGGCGACGGGGGAAAAGACCGTCATCTACGTCAATTCGCGCGACCAGTCCGTGGCGCTCGCCAAGACGTTGCGCAAGCGTGTGCCCGATTGCGCAACCCATATCGCGTTCTATAACGCGGGGCTTGCGCGTTCCGATCGCCGCCGCGTGGAGGAAGCATTTCGAGACGGAAGCCTCAGCTGCATTGTTTCGACCTCCGCCTTTGGCGAGGGTGTCAACCTACCCGATATCCGCCATGTCGTGCTGTACCACATGCCGTTTGGCGGCATTGAGTTCAACCAGATGAGCGGACGTGCCGGCCGCGATGGCCAGCCCGCCGTGATCCATCTGCTCTATTCGTCGCGCGACGCCCGCATTAACGAGCGCCTGCTCGACTGCTATGCGCCCGAGCGCGACGAGCTCGTCACGCTCTATCGCGCGCTGCAGACCATGTGGCGCTCCAACCGCGGCAAAACCGGGGACGATTCCTTTAGCGCGAGCGATATCGACATCGCGCAGATGTGCCTTGCCATCGATGCGCGCACGCCGGTCGACGAGCGTTCGGTGGAAAGCGGCCTGGGAATCTTCGAAGAGCTTGGTTTCTGTCGAGTTTCGGGGTTTGACGACACTCGTCGCATCGCGATGGCCGAAAACCCCGGCCGTGTGCAATTGAGCAGGTCAATTCGCTATTTGGAGGGCTTGCGCTCGCGCATGGAGTTTTCGGCTTTCCGGAGCTGGGCGCTCGATTCGTGCGCTTCTGATATGCTAGCCAAAGTTAACCGCCCGATCGTACCGCGGGCCTAGGGGAAGGGGACCTCGATGGATGCCGCAGCCCGTACCGCCCATGATTCCACCCTCCAGCCTTTTTCGGAGATGGAGCACTATAAGCATGCCGATGAGCTGCCACCCGAGATTATGGCGGACAGCTACGACAAGCTGGAGCGCCTGTGCCTCAAATATATGAATGAGGACGACTTTTCTAAGGTGGAGCAGGCCTATTGCTTTGCTGCCGAGAAGCACTGCAACCAAAAGCGCCGCTCGGGTGAGATGTACATCAACCATCCCGTCGAGGTGGCCATCATCTTGGCCGATCTCAAGATGGACTGCGATGTGGTGTGCGCCGCGCTGCTGCACGATACCGTCGAGGATACCGAGACCTCGCTTGCCGATGTTTCCGGCCTGTTTGGCGATACGGTGGCCGAGCTCGTCGATGGCGTGACCAAGCTCACCAACATCGAAGTCGATAGCATGGACGAGAAGCAGGCGCTTACGCTGCGCAAGATGTTCCTCGCCATGTCCAAGGACATTCGCGTCATCATCGTTAAACTTGCCGATCGTCTGCACAACATGCGAACGCTGGCAGCCCTGCGCGAGGACCGTCGCCTGTTTAAGGCGCGCGAGACCATGGACGTGTACGCGCCCTTGGCCGACCGCCTGGGCATGAGCTCTATTAAGTGGGAGCTCGAGGACCTGTCCTTCTTCTACCTGGAGCCCGATGCCTACCAGCGCATCGCGCGTATGGTGGCGGAGTCGCGCGAGGTCCGCGAACGCTACCTTGCCGAGACCATCAAGACGCTTACCGATGAGCTCAACCGCATTGGTCTGGAGGACTTCCAGATCAACGGCCGCTCCAAGCACTATTGGTCCATCTACCAAAAGATGAAGCGCAAGGGCAAGGAGTTCTCCGAGATCTACGACCTGGTGGCGCTGCGCGTTATTACCCATTCGGTGCGCGATTGCTACTCCACGCTCGGTGCGGTGCATACGCTGTGGCACCCCATGCCTGGTCGCTTTAAAGACTATATCGCCATGCCTAAGGTCAATAACTACCAGTCGCTCCATACGACGGTCATCGGCCCTACGGCTCGTCCGCTCGAGATTCAGATTCGAACCTATGAGATGCATGAGCAGGCCGAGTACGGCATTGCCGCCCACTGGCTATATAAGAAGTCGGGCGGATCGTCTGCTTCCAAGACCAATGACGCTCAACGTTTGGACGACCAGATCAACTGGCTCAAGCATTCGCTCGATTGGGCGGCTTCCGACGAGATCACCGATGCCAAGGAATACCTGCACTCGCTGAAGGTCGATCTGTTCGATCAGGAGATCTTTGTCTTCACGCCCAAAGGCGAGGTCATGGCGCTTCGTGCCGGCTCCACGCCGCTCGACTTTGCCTATGCCGTTCACACCGAGGTGGGAAACCACTGCGTCGGCGCCAAAATCAACGGTGCGGTGGCTCCGCTCACGCACGAGATCAAGACGGGCGACCGCGTTGAAATCCTGACTAACAAGAGTTCCAAGCCGTCGCGCGATTGGCTTAAGATCGTTAAGACACCTTCCGCCAAGTCAAAGATCCGCCGCTATTTTGCCGCTGCGACCAAGGACGACGACGCTGCCGCCGGTCGCGATATGCTGGCCAAGGACCTGCGTAAGCGTGGCTATGGCATTTCTACGCCGCGTTCGACGCGTGCACTCAACGCCGTGGTGGAGCAGTTTAACTTCAAGCAGCTCGAGGACCTGTTTGCCGCCGTCGGCGCCGGCAAGGTTGCCCCGCGCGCTGTGGGCAATAAGGTCGAGCAAATCTTGGACCCCAAGCCCGAGGAACAGCTCACCAAGGCCGAGGCTATCGCCGAGGTCGTGAAGCAGCCCGCCCGCGGCTCCAACCGCAAGCCGCAAAAGCGCGGCAAGAGCGCCAGTAACGGCATTATCGTCAAGGGCGAGAGCAACAGCGGCCTGCTGGTCCGTCTGGCTCATTGCTGCAACCCCGTGACGGGCGACGACATCGTCGGCTTCATCACGCGCGGTCGTGGCGTTTCGGTGCATCGCGCCAACTGTCCTAACGTCAAGGGTCTTATGGAACATCCCGAGCGCATGATCGATGTGGAGTGGGACGGCGCTGCCGACACCCTCTTCCAGGTCGAGATCGTGGTCGAGTGCCTGGACCGCATGGGCCTGCTCAAGGATGTCACCATTGCCATTGGCGATGCGGGCGGCAATATCCTTTCTGCCGCCACGTCGACCAACCGCGAGGGTATTGCAACCTTGCGCTTTATGGTCGAAATCTCGGACGCGAGCGGTCTGGATCCGCTGCTTGCTTCCATCAGCAGCGTCGATTCGGTCTACGACGCTCGCCGTCTTATGCCCGGCGAAGGCGGAGCTCAGCTCAAGCGTCGTGTGTAGGTGCGAGAGCCTCTCAGCATCATAGATATTGGTTACGTTCGAGGCATCGTTTGGTGCCTCGAACGTATTTTAGAAGGAGGGTATGCGCATGGGCGATATGACTTTGGACCTGACACCCCGAGGTGCGGCTTCGATTGAGGCGCTCGTCAACGGCCCCATTCAGACCAACAGTTACGCCGTGATTTCGAATGACGAGTGCTTAATCGTCGATCCGGCGTGGGAGGGCGAGCGTCTTGTGGAGCATATCCGCACCGCGCATCCCGAGGTGCGCGTACTCGGCTCTGTCTGCACGCACGGTCATGCCGACCATGTTGGCGGGGTTGCCGGGGTTCGAGCTGTCGTTGGCGACAGCGCACTATATGAGTTGTGCGCTAAGGACGTGACGGTGCCTCGCGCAAATATCGAGGAGCAGCGCGCCATGTGGGGTATCGAGACGCCCGATCCGGGTGAGCCGACGCGCTTGCTTGCCGAGGGCGATACAATCGAGGTGGGCGACGTCTGCCTGCAGGTGATCGAGACGCCGGGGCATACGCCGGGCGGCATCGTCCTGTTCGCCGCGACCGAGCAGGGGAACATCGCCTTTGTGGGCGACACGCTTTTCCCGGGTAGCCACGGTCGTACCGATCTTTCCGGCGGTGACGAGGCGGCGATTATGCGCTCGCTCTCCAAACTTGCCAAGACGCTTCCGCCCGATACCGTTTGCTTGACGGGCCATGGCGATTCGACCACGATGGCGCGCGAACTTATGCAGAACCCGTTTATGCAGATGTAGGCTCGAAGCCGTCTTTCGAACCACGAAGACCGCTCAATCGTCAAGCTATTTTCCCCAGTGGGTCGATTCTGTGGGGCAAACGGTCAAAATTTGTCCAATCGGATGGTATTCGTGAACAAACGAACGTTTATGCTCGGGTATGTCGTGGTAAAATCTCAGGCGTTATCGGAGCAACCTTACAGGAGGTTTCTTTTATGCTCGTCAACGCAGCAGACATGCTCAAGAAGGCCGAGGCCGGCAAGTACGCTCTCGGTGCCTTCAACACCAACAACCTCGAGTGGACCCTGGCTATTCTCCAGGCCGCCGAGGAGGCCAAGTCTCCGCTGATCCTTCAGTGCACCGCTGGTGCCGCTAAGTGGATGGGCGGTTTCAAGGTCTGCGCCGACATGGTCAAGGCTGCCGTCGAGGCCACGGGCGTTACCGTTCCCGTCGCCCTTCACCTCGATCACGGTTCTTACGAGGACTGCTTCAAGTGCATCGAGGCCGGCTTCACGTCCATCATGTATGACGGCTCTCACGAGGAGACCTTCCAGCTTAACCTCGACCGCACCAAGGAGCTCGTTGAGCTTGCCCACTCCAAGGGCATGTCCATCGAGGCCGAGGTCGGCGGCATCGGCGGCACCGAGGACGGCGTGACCTCCAACGGCGAGCTCGCTGACCCCGCTGAGTGCAAGCAGATTGCTGACCTGGGCGTCGACTTCCTCGCCTGCGGTATCGGCAACATCCACGGCGTGTATCCCGCCGACTGGGCTGGCCTTTCCTTCGAGCGTCTGGGCGAGATCAAGGCCGAGACCGGCGACCTGCCCCTCGTTCTGCACGGTGGCACCGGCATCCCCGAGGATCAGATCAAGAAGGCCATCTCCCTGGGTATCTCCAAGATCAACGTCAACACCGACCTGCAGCTCGTCTTCGCCAAGGGCGTTCGCGAGTACATCGAGGCTGGCAAGGATCAGCAGGGCAAGGGCTTTGACCCCCGCAAGCTCCTCAAGCCTGGTCGCGACAACATCGTTGCCCGCACCAAGGAGCTCATGGAGGAGTTTGGCTCCGTCAACAAGGCGTAAGCGTCGCTAAACTTCCCACCGGAAGCCCCGTCTCCCTACACTGTTTCCTTTGCGCTCACCTGGCTTCGCCAGAAGTCGCGCCAAGGAAACAGTTCCGGGAGACGGGGCTTCCTTCGTTTAACGCCGCAGGGTTACGAGCCTGAATTAAGGTGGCTACTGGCTTCGCCAGAAGTCGCGCGACGGAATCAGCTCCGGGTGAACGGGGCCTCCTTTGTTAACTCGCTACAGGGTTACTGGGCTGAATTCATTTTTAGAGGTACCGTTTATCGGTGTTGAGGGTTCCTTTATTGGGGCTTTCTTTTTTATCTCGCTACAATGGGCTTCAAGAGTTCTAATGACTTGGAGTTTGGTATGGCTGTTATTAATGTGCTGCCTTCGGATGGGAAGGTTATTGACGAGGGTCCTGTTGGTTGCTCTGTTGATGTTTGCAATGATGACTTCCGTTTTCTAGATGTTGGCTTGCCACCCGAGATTCTGCGTTTAAAGGACGCGGGGTATCTTTCGCAGGCTATTGAGGCTTGCGACCGCCTACTTGCCCAAGATCCCGATCCCTCGCTTGCTGCCTGCGTTCGTGCCGAGCGGTATCGCATGCTTGAGACGCCGCTTCATTTTTCGGTGTCGCGCGATCGAGCTATTGCGATGATTCGCGAGGAGTGGCCTGAGTTTACCGAGGAGCAGTTTGACGATCTGATTGACCGTAAGCGTATTGACTGGCGCTTTATCGATGGCGAGCTGTTCGTTCTCGACAACTTCCTCGATTCGCTTCGCGTATATCCCAAAGAGGTCCCCGGCATGCGTCCCGATTCTACGGACGGAATAGCACTGCGCGACGAGATGCTCAAGGAGATGGAGTCACAAAACGGATTGGCTCGCGTCATTACGCTTAAAGCGTCCGTGTCTGTCCCCGGCGCTCTGGAGGGGGAGACCGTTTGCGCTTGGCTTCCCGTCGCGGCTGCCTGCCGTCAGCAGTCTCGGGTCGAGATTCTCGACATGACGCCGGAGGGTGCTGTTGCTCCCGCGAACGCTTCGGCGCGTACCGCCTCGTGGTCTTCTTCGAGTGAGCGCTCATTCTCGGTGACTTATCGTTATCACATCGATGCTGCTTATTGTGATGTCTACGGTGACACACTTCCGGTTCATCCGCGTATGGACGCACCTCTGCCCGAGGATATTTCCGAGGACCGTCCGCACATTGCATTCACGCCGTATCTGCAGCAGCTGACGGCCGGTGTTGTTGACGGACTCGAGGATCCGCTCGATCGCGCTCGTGCTATCTATGATTATCTGACGCAGCATATCGACTATCGCTATCAGCCGCCGTACTTGCTTTTGGGATCTATTGCCGATGACTGCGCGCATTCGCTCCGCGGCGATTGCGGCGTTATGGCGCTCACGTTTATCACCATGTGCCGTATCGCGGGCGTGCCTGCCCGTTGGCAGAGCGGCCTGTACGTTGCGCCCGATTCGGTGGGGTCGCACGACTGGGCAGAGTTCTATACGCCGCAGACCGGTTGGCTCAACGCCGACGTGTCATTTGGATCTTCTGCTCACAGGATGGGGGAGGAGTGGCGCCGCCGTCACTACTTTGGCAATCTCGACCCATGGCGTATGGTGGCCAACAATCGATTCCAGGCAGAGTTTGAGCCCTCTTTCGACGGCATGCGCGAGGACCCTTACGATAACCAGATGGGTGAGGCTTCGGTCGACGGTCGCGGATGCCGTCAGCGCGAGATGCTACGCACGGTCGAACTCATCGAAATGCTCGAAGTTCCATTTTCGGACTAATCGGTAGAAAGCTGTGATAAACTAACTCACGCATTGCGTGCCCGAGTGGCGGAATTGGCAGACGCAGTGGACTCAAAATCCACCGTTGGCAACAACGTGCGAGTTCGAGTCTCGCCTCGGGCACCATACATGCAAGTGAGCGTTCAAGGGGGTCAAGGCCCCCTTTTTCGTGCCGAACTCGCGTGAGCGCGCGGAGCGTTAAGCAAACAGGCCTGTGGCCTGTTTGTAGCGGAGCGTGGCGAGGGCGCCTCGCGCCCGAAGCCCGGGGCTTCGCGAAGCGAAGTCCCTTCGAGTCTCGCCTCGGGCACCATACATGCACCTGCGCTTCAAGGGGGTTGCGGCCCCCTTTTTCGTGTACGTAATGTGATAACGCGCTGTACGTGTTATTATTCGCAAGGCGTTGTTTCCGCAATGCCCTAAAGAGGAACCCGAGGGTTCCCACCTTTTGGCGCCAATGAGCAGCTGACTGGTCATACAACTTAGATTACCTTCCTCAAATCGAGGAAGTCTATGTGTACGACCTGGTTGCTGAGAAGCGCCGGGTTATTTTTTTATGAATGGAGGTAGGGAAAATAGCTAAGTCTGATGACACCCGCATCAACGACGAGATCACTGCATCTTCGTGCCGTTTGATTGGCGTCGATGGCTCTCAGCTCGGCCTGTTCGCCATCCGCGATGCCCAGCGCGTCGCCGACGATCAGGGTCTCGACCTGGTCGAGATCGCTCCCAACGCGGAGCCGCCGGTCTGCAAGGTCATGGACTACGGTAAGTTCAAGTACCAGCAGGCCATGAAGGCCAAGGCTGCTCGTAAGAACCAGTCCAAGGTCGAGGTCAAGGAAATGAAGTTCCGACCCAAGATCGACGTTGGCGACTACGAGACCAAGAAGGGCCACGTTCTGCGTTTCCTCAAGAAGGGCGCGCGCGTTAAGATCACCATCATGTTCCGCGGCCGTGAGATGGCTCACCCGGAGCAGGGCCTTAACGTTCTCGAGCGTCTCGCCGAGGATCTCAAGCCTTACGCTACGGTCGAGTCCAAGCCTAAGATGGAAGGCCGTAACATGCTTATGCTGCTCGCCCCGATTAAGGGCGCCTTCGATGAGGATAAAGCGGCAAGCGATACCAAGTAACTAGTGTTCTGTAACCGATTAAGGAGTATTTCATGCCTAAGATGAAGTCCCACAGCGGCACCAAGAAGCGTTTCCGCAAGACTGGTACCGGCAAGCTTATGCGCGCCAAGGCTTTCAAGAGCCACATCCTGAGCAAGAAGTCCACCAAGCGTAAGCGTGGCTTCCGTCAGGAGACCGAGATCGCCGCTGCCGACCGCAAGGTCATCAAGTCGCGTCTCGCCTAAGTTCGTTTTTTCGTTTTACCGTCTAGGAGTTGATAGAACATGGCACGTATTAAGCGCGCTGTTGCCGCCAAGAAGAAGCGCCGTACCGTTATGCACCGTGCGAAGGGTTACTACGGTGCCGCTTCGCGTACTTACAAGCATGCTAAAGAGCAGGTCCAGCACTCCCTGCAGTATCAGTATCGTGATCGCCGCAACAAGAAGCGCGAGATCCGTTCTCTCTGGATCACTCGTATCAACGCTGCTGCTCGTCTGAACGACATCTCTTACTCTCAGTTCATGCACGGCCTGAAGGTTGCCGGCATCGAGCTCGACCGCAAGGTCCTGGCTCAGATGGCTTACGAGGATATCGAGTCCTTCAACGAGCTGGCTACCATCGCCAAGAAGGCTCTCGAGGCCTAATAGATTCTCTTGAATCGCTAGGGGAGTGTCGCGTTGTGCGCGGCGCTCCCTCTTTTTATCTGAGGCGCGGTTTACATTGCTAAAAGCGCGGGTAGATAAACACTTACAGGTGACCGATCTCTATATATTCCTGAACCAAAGGGTCATCATCTGATACGTGCGGAAGATCCGCACCAGTCTTTCTATTACCTATAGAAAGCAATATGTTGTGTAGGACTTGTGAAGAGTGGAATTGACGTCCCACAGGGCTTCGCGGTCTGGCAATATATCTCCTTGCCGCGCGGCCCGGTCGGACCGGATGAGCCGCG
>UQEO01000021.1 GCA_900540095.1 uncultured Collinsella sp. | reverse complement strand
CCGTACGCTTGAACTGAGAAGGGGGAGGCCTCGCGGCCTCCCCCTTTTTTGCGTTTATGGGGCGTAAATGACTCAATTACACCAGACGATCTTATCGTTTTTGGTATTGAGCCCTTATTTAAAGAAGATAAATCTAATAACAAGGGCAACTGCTATGGCCACAATGATCAAAAGCAGGATTGTCAGTCGATGCTGCTTGCGTCTTTTACTTGACGAAACGAAGATTGATTTTCCCTGTTTTGGCGTTTCGAGATAGCGAGCCGAATGCGTCAAGGTTTGCTTGGGTCGAGAACCTCTTTGTTGATGAGCGGCTGATGCTTTCAGTGGCTCATCACTAGCTGCGCTGTTTTTAGATAATGGTGCGTCTTTTAGATATACAGGGTCTCCCGAGGCGACGCCCATATGTTTACGTCCCGTTTGGGCATCCTCGAGTGTTTGATATCGATTTCTCGTCACATACTCGGGCTCCGGATCATTAATGGGCTCTTGCGAGATGTGGGGGCGATGGAACCGCGGCGGCTGCGTGGAAGTATCTTCCCCCCGTGTCGGCATAAACATTTTGTTCTGGTTTTGGTCGTCCATGATGCCCTTTAGCTCGTTACCAACAACGTGTACGCGCTCATTGTAAGCCCCTTGCTATTTGTAGCTGTGAACATACTTGTTATTTAAGCTCTGGTTCAAAGAACCTTAACCTTATTAAAACCTGAGTCAAACACACTTAGATATGCTTATAGTACTGGACTCAAAAAACTTTATAGTCGATGTATATATGAGCACTGGGTGGGCATATATAAGAGCGTCAAAAGAAGTCCCAGTCACCTAGAAGATGACTCGGCAGTCCTTAAAAGGAGTGGTAAACATGGCAAGCATGGTTCCTTATCGTTCGGTTTTTGGCGTTCGTCCTTCTGCTAGCTCGTTGTTCGATCTGTTTGATGATATGACCGACCTTGCAAACAACTCGATTGCTTCCAAGGCGTTCCCCGTTGACGTTGAGGATAAGGGCGACGGCTATGAGGTCAAGGCTTATCTGACCGGCGTCGCCAAGGACGATATCGATGTCGAGCTTAACGAGGGCCGTCTGTCCATTAGCGTGAATGTCGAGGAAGACGAGGAGAACGAGGGCAAGAACTTCCTGCAGAAGGAGTTCAACTCGTACAGCGCGACGCGTGGCGTGTATCTAAAGGACGCTTCGAGCGAGGGCCTCTCGGCTAAGTACGCTGACGGCATCCTGACCGTTACGGTTCCCAAGATCGTCGAGAAGAAGAACGTTACGAAGATCTCCATCGACTAACTTCGTTGGTGTTCTGCGCTATTAAAAGACAGCAAAAGGGGCTGGGAAGCGATTCTCGGCCCCTTTTGCTGTCTAGGACAGTCTATTGAATGGTTGCCGGTTGATACTGACTCGCAGGGCGTATCGAGAGTTTTCGCGATCCTTGGAGAAGGGTTGCGGAGCTGCCGACCTCGTCATCCAGAGTTGCGGCCAGAGTTTTGGCATAGCTTTTGACGGTAAGGCTCGGACGATTGTTATCTTGGCTGATATGCATGGCAATGAGCTGTTCGGTGCGATCGGTAACAAGTTCGCGCGCGGCTTCGGCGGCTTGGCCATTGGAGAGGTGTCCCCTTGCAGACAGGATGCGCTCCTGAAGAAAGCGGGGATATTCTCCCTCGCGCAGCATGGTCACATCGTGGTTGCTTTCGAGCGCGAGGACTCGACAATCTTTGAGGGTGTTCATGGCTTGGCTCGATAGCTCTCCGGCGTCGGTGGCAAAGCCGATGGAATCATCGAGGGTGTCGAATCGATAGCCGACTGGATTGATGACATCGTGTGACGTTGAGTAGGTTTGCACGTGGATGCCGGCAATGGATAGGGTGTCACCGGGATCGAATTCCTCGACAGGCAGATGCGAAAGATTTTCTTTGCTCGAAAGAGTGCCCCTGCTGGCAAAGAGGGGGCCGTGCCAGTGCTTGCACCAGACATCGAGGCCCTTGATGTGATCGCTATGCTCATGAGTAATGAGAAGAGCTGAGACGTTGTCTGCCGAGAGCCTCAGTTCTGCCATGCGCTTTAATGTCTCGCGGCGAGACAGTCCGTCATCGACCATAATGAGCCCCTGCGGGCCCTCGATGAGTGCGCAGTTGCCTTTAGAGCCACTGCCGAGGATATGAAGGTGCAGACGAGACATAAGATTCCAAAGGATACAATGGGTGCGGACGAATAGAGGAGGAAGCAAATGCCTACGGTATCTCAGCATTATGGACACCATGCCGTGCCTGGGGCAGTCGATGAGACCCGGACGAGGCAGCAGGCTGCTCCTGTCGTGCTCATGGTATCAGGCGGCGCGGACTCGACGGCACTGCTTCTTATGGCGTGCACATCAAAGCTGGATATCCAAGACGGACGCGGTGTCGCCCCCATTGCTCGCGAGCGCCTGCATGTGCTGCATGTAAACCATCATCTGCGCGGCAAGGCGTCCGATGGCGACGAGGCCTTTGTGCGTGAGCTCTGCGCGCAATATGGTTTACCGCTGTGTGTGGAGCACGCTTATTTTGATGGGGAGTCGGGCAATATTGAGGCCGCGGCCCGCGAGGTGCGCTATGCCGCGGCGCGGAGGTATGTTCGCGAGCTCTGCGCCCAGACGGGGGCACCGCGAACGGCGGCTCGTATCTGCACCGCGCACACGTCTTCGGATCGCGCGGAAACGTTTTTGATGAACGCGATTAAGGGTTCGGGGCCCGCTGGTCTATCGAGCATTCCTCGCCGGAGGAATATCGTGGTGCGTCCCTTGCTCGACCTAACTCATGGCGAGCTCGTGGGCTATCTACAGGTACATGGTCAGCCGTGGCGTGAAGACGAGAGCAATGAGGATATCTCGTATCTGCGAAACTACGTGCGCCATCGAGTGATGCCGGTGGTGGCGCAGCGCAACGCGAGCGTCTGCAAGACGATTGGCGCCGCCTGTGAGATCTTGGGTGATGAAGATGCGTTTCTATCCCAGCTGTCGGCACAGGCGTTTCGAAGCTGTTTGCGCAAAGAGGCAGCGGGCGCGCTGGTGCTCGATGCCAGGCGCCTTGCTGCGGCCGAGGTGGTAATCGCGCGGCGCATCGTGCGACTGGCGATTAAACGCATCGATCCGGGCGCTCGTCCAGAGATGCGACATGTGGAGCGAGTCCTTTCCTGCGTTGCCGAGGGCGCCGGCTCGGTCACGCTTCCGGCGGGGATTGACGCACGTATTGAGTTTGGCATGCTGGCGTTTAAGGCGCCGGCGGCTCGCGAGGGCCTGGCCGCGGACTGGGTTACCGTACCCGGTCGTTTGCCGTTGGGCGGGGGGCGCATGCTGGTCGCAGAGCCGATGGCCGTTGAGCCGGGATGCGATATCGTGCGCCGCGCCCGTGAGCTTGCGGTTGCCGGGGAAGTGACAGCTTTGGTAGACGCGGCTGCCCTGGGTTTTGCCGACAGCGATAGTGAGCGGATCCTGGCGGGCTCACGTGGCGAGATCCCTGCAGAGGCGCGATTGGCGCGCCTGTGGGTGGACGGTCCCGCACCGGGAGACGTGATGTGCCCGTTAGGAATGAGTGGCCGAAGCAAGAAGGTATCCGACTTGCTAGGCGAGGCTCGCATTCCCGTTTCCGAGCGCGCCGGCGTGCCCGTGGTGAGGACGGCGCCGGGAGGTGCCGTGGTATGGGTCGCCGGAGTTCGCGCGGACGAACGTTTTAAATGCACGGCGGCGACGCGTGTGGCTTATCTGCTTCGCGTGGTTGACGCGGATTAGCCCCTCGCACCAGCTGTTCTGTGCGGCGTTGACGGTATTCCCGCGCTGATGGTGCGCGGGCTGGAAAATATACCCCGTGCGCTGCTAGAATGTGTAGTTCGCGTCCATACGGCGGTGTGTGGGCGATTAAGCACAAGAAAGGGTTGTCATGGCTTCTCAACATCCGGATATCGAGAAGGTTCTGTTTACGCAGGAGGATATCGACGGCATCGTTTCTCGCCTGGGCGAGGAGATCACTCGCGACTACGCGGGTAAGGATCTGGTGCTGATCGCGGTTCTGCGCGGTGCCGTTGTCTTTATGGGCGACCTGATGCGCAAGATTGAGCTACCGACCAACATCGATTTCATGGCTGTTTCGAGCTATGGCGACGGTGTGAAGTCTTCGGGCATCGTGCGTATCATTAAGGACCTGGATATCGACATCCGCGGTCGCGACGTGCTGATCGTCGAGGACATTCTGGACTCGGGCCTGACGCTCAAGTATCTGATGAAGAACCTCGAGAGCCGCAAGCCCGCTTCTCTGGAGGTCGCCGCCTTCCTGTGGAAGGACGTTGAGGACCGCGTCTCGGCCATCACGCCCAAGTATGTTGGAACCCATTGCCCCGATGCCTTTGTGGTGGGCTACGGCCTCGACTATGCCGAGCGCTATCGCAACCTTCCGTATCTGGGCATTTTGAAACCGGAGGTTTATTCGTAAGATGCCCGACGACCGTAACGACAACAATTCCCAGACTCCCCGGGACCCAAAGATCCCGGGGATGCCCGGAGGCAAGAAGCCCACACGTACGGGCTGGCTGTATTTTCTTTTGGCTTGCGCGCTTCTGGGCTATGCCTTCTTTAATATGGGCTCCGGCTTTGCCAGCTCCAGCAATACCGTTAAGCTCGCGACGAGCGAGATGGTCAGCGCCATCAAGCAGGATCGCGTCGAAGATCTGACCTATACGGTTCAAGACGGAAGCGTGACGGGTCATTACTGGAAGACGAAGAAGGACAAGGGCGATACGAGCGAGCTCAAGAGCTTCTCTTCGACCTATGTCGGCTCCGATTCGCTTGCCGAGCTCATGGCGGAGCACCCCGATACCAAGTACATCGTCAACACCAACGATCCCGATTTTTGGGGCGACTTGGCGATGAGTGTGCTTCCGACGATCGCCCTTATCGCCATCATGTTCTACTTTATGCGCCAGATGATGGGCGCCAACAACAGGAACATGCAGTTTGGCAAGACCAACGCCAAGACCAACGAGGCCACACGCCCCAAGGTCAAGTTTGAAGACGTTGCCGGCGTGGACGAGGCAGTCGAGGAGCTCGAGGAGATCCGTGACTTTTTGAGCGATCCGGACCGCTACCGCAAGCTGGGTGCCAAGATCCCGCGCGGCGTGTTGCTGGTTGGCCCTCCGGGCACCGGTAAAACGCTGCTGGCCAAGGCCGTTGCCGGCGAGGCGGGCGTGCCGTTCTTTAGTATCTCGGGTTCCGACTTTGTCGAGATGTTCGTAGGTGTCGGTGCCAGCCGCGTGCGTGACCTCTTTAAGGAGGCCAAGTCCCAGGCCCCGTCGATCATCTTCATCGATGAGATCGATGCCGTGGGACGTCAGCGCGGAGCTGGCTTGGGCGGCGGTCACGACGAGCGCGAGCAGACGCTCAACCAGCTGCTGGTCGAGATGGACGGCTTTGAGGAAAGCGAGTCGGTCATCCTGATCGCTGCGACCAACCGTCCTGACATCCTGGATCCGGCATTGCTGCGTCCCGGCCGTTTTGATCGTCAGGTTACGGTCGACCGTCCGGATGTGAAGGGCCGCGAGCAGATCTTGCGCGTGCATGCCGAGAACAAGCCGATGGACGAGGACGTTAAGTTTGAGAAGCTCGCCCGGATGACCGTTGGCTTCACCGGCGCCGATCTGGCAAATCTGCTCAACGAGTCTGCGCTGCTGGCTGCCCGCCGCCATCGTTCCGTGATCTCGATGGACGAGGTCGAGGAATCGATGGAGCGCGTGATTGCCGGTCCGCAGCGCAAGGGTCGCGTGATGACCGAGGCCGAGCGCACCACGATCGCCTACCACGAGAGCGGCCATGCCCTGGTGGGTCACATCCTGGAGCACTCCGATCCGGTTCACAAGATCTCGATCGTCAGCCGCGGCCAGGCGCTGGGCTACACGCTGCAGCTTCCGCAGGAGGACCACTTCCTCAAGACCAAGAACGAGATGCTCGACGAGCTTGCCGTGTTCTTGGGCGGTCGCGTTGCCGAGGAACTCATGTGCGACGACATCACGTCGGGCGCGAGCAACGATCTGGAGCGCGCGACCAAGATGGCGCGCGAGATGGTCACGCGCCTGGGCATGAGCGAGGAGCTTGGAACGCAGGTGTTTGGTGAGGCGCAGCATCAGGTATTCCTGGGCCGCGACTACGCCGATCACCAGGATTACTCCGAGGAGACGGCGCGCCGCATCGACATCGAGGTCCAGCGCATTATGCGTGAGGCCCATCGTCGTGCGGTCGAGATTTTGGATGCCCGTCGCGACCAGCTCGATTTGATGGCCAAGGTGCTGCTTGAGCGCGAGACCGTCGAAGGCGACGCCGTGAATGCCCTGCTCGACAACGAGTGGGACGCCTACCTTGAGCGCGAGGGCGATATCCTGGCGGCCAAGGAGGAGCGCAATGCCAAGGCGGCCGGCATGCCGACCAAGAAGCGTGCGCCTCGTATGAGCGAGGAGGAGCTGGCGGCCGATGCCGCGGCATTTGCGCAGGCGGCCATGCAGGAGGATGCCGAAGCCGCATCCGATGATGCCGGCGATGACTGTGCCGTCAATGCCGGTGCCGACACCGACGCCGACAAATAGTCCTTGTAACAAAAGCCTCTGCGGGGAAACCTGCGGAGGCTTTTTTGAGCGATATGGGGCCGTCTGTCCTGTTGATTGGGGACAGACTTAAATGAGCGTTTTCACGCATTTAAGTCTGTCCCCAATCAACATTGCTGCGGCACTTTGCTCAACTAAAGCGTACAATAGCGCCTATGCGAAAGGGGAACAGATGATCAACGGAACTATGTATGCTCGCGGCGCGGAAAGCTCCATCATCCGTGAGATTTTTAGCTATGGCCTTGAGCGCAAGGTGCAGATCGGTGCGGAAAACGTATTCGATTTTTCGCTGGGCAATCCGAGCGTTCCGGCGCCCGCTGCTGTGGCTGAGTCGATTAAGAAGGCCCTGGAGCTGCCGAGTGACCAGTTGCACGGCTACACCCCCGCTCCGGGCCTGCCGCAATGTCGAGCAGCCGTCGCCGAATCGCTCAACCGCCGCTTTGGAACGAACTATGAGGGTAAGGACGTCTTTATGACGGTGGGTGCCGCGGCTTCGCTCACCTGCACGCTCAACGCCGTTACGAACCCGGGCGACGAGGTTATTGTTATCGCCCCGTACTTTCCGGAGTATCGCGTTTGGATTGAGAAGGCCGGCTGTACGTGTGTTGAGGCGCTCGCCGATGAAGATACGTTCCAGCTGAGCGTGGACAACGTGCTCAAGGCGATTACCGATAAGACGACTGCCGTCATCATCGACTCGCCCAACAATCCGACTGGTGCCGTATATACACGCAACACGCTGACGCGACTGGCCAATGTTCTGCGCGAGGCCAACGCTCAGCGCGATCCCGAGAATCCGATTATGCTCATCTCGGATGAGCCGTACCGCGAGATCGTGTACGGTGCCGAGGTGCCTTGGGTGCCCTCGATCTACGAGCACACCATCGTGTGCTACTCGTATTCCAAGTCGCTGTCGCTGCCGGGTGAGCGCGTGGGGTGGATCTTGGTTCCCAACACCAATCCGCAGGCTGCCCGTCTGATGCCGGCTGTTGCGGGCGCTGCCCGTACGCTGGGTTTTGTATGCGCACCGGCACTCTTCCAGCGCGTGATCATCGATTGCATCGATGAGCCGAGTGATGTCGGGGCCTATGCCCGCAACCGCACGGCGCTCACCGATGCTTTGACGGACTACGGCTATACCTATGTTGAGCCGGACGGTGCTTTCTACCTGTGGGTGAAGGCACTCGAGCCCGATGCGAATGCGTTTTGCGAGCGCGCAAAGAAGTATGAGTTGCTTGCGGTTCCCTCGGACAGCTTTGGTATGCCGGGTTGGTTCCGCCTGGGCTATTGCGTGAGCTACGAAACGATTGTCAATTCGCTACCCGCTTGGAAACAGTTGGCGGACGAGTATCGTTAAAAGTAAAGCGCTCTGCCTACAATGTTTTACGTGAAACGGGGTTTGGTGTTAAGCCGGACCCCGTTGTCATGGACGTTGTGTCTTTGGGATGGAGTGGTTTTACGACTATCGAAGGCTATGCGTACAATGAATATAAGCGACGGCCGTGCCAGATAAGGAGACCTGATGCCCTACCTGCTTTCTTGTGACATTCATACCCATACGATGTTCTCTGCGCATGCATATTCGACCATTGAGGAGAATGTGTACTGGGCGGCAGAGCGTGGTCTGCAGGTGCTCGGATCTGCCGACCATTTGAGCTCTATGGTTACGGCTTGCCCCAATGACCTGCGCAGTTACCAGTTCTTTATCAACCAGGATATCTGGCCGCGCATTTGGAGCGGCGTGCTGGTGCTGCGTGGTGCCGAGGCCGATATCGTTTCGCTGGACGGAAGCCTGTTTGGCGAGGACACTCCTGTCACGCTCGATATCGCCGGCGATTCGTACAGCCGTCAGCATTCACTGTTCGATTTGGTTACGCGTAATTTGGATTATTTGGTTGCAAGCGTGCATAATCCGCAGATTGCTGAGGGCGCGACGCTGGCCCAGACGACCGAGATGTATATCAATGCCCTGGAGCACCCCAAGGTGTTCATGCTGGGTCACACGGGGCGTTCGGGCGTGCCGTTCGATATCGACGAGGTGCTGTTGGCAGCTAAGGCCAAGCACAAGATTATCGAGATCAACAACCATAGTCTTGAACACGGTGTCGACACTGAGCATTGGGCCGTATGCCGCAAGATTGCCGAGCGCTGCGCCGAGCTGGGCGTGGGCATTGGCGTTTCGACCGATGCGCACATTGGCATGGCGATTGGTAAGCTCGATTACGCTCGCAAGATGCTCGACGAGATTCACTTCCCGCTGGATCTGATCGTGACGCGCGATCGCGAGACGCTGCTGCGCGAGATGGCGGCAGCCGGCGTGTGCGATCTGCGCAATGGGATGTAGCGGAATTTATAAACCAAGCGAAGGGGGGGCGGCCCAGACGGGTCGCCCCCTTTCTTGTCCCAAAAATCTACTGAGGTTGGTTAGCGGCGTTCGAGGACCGCTACGGTTTCGGTGTGGTCGGTGTGAGGGAACATGTCGACTGGCGTGATCTTGAGCAGGCGATAGCCTCCGTCGAGGAGCTGGTGCAGGTCGCGCTCTTGAGTCACGGGGTTGCAGCTGATATAGGTGATGCGGCGCGGCTTAAGCGCGCAGGCAGCTTCGAGGAACTCGGGGGTAGAGCCGGCGCGCGGCGGATCGATGGAAAGGACATCGACCCGCTCGTTGTTGTCGGCGGCATCTAGGATGTAGTCGGTGGCATCGTCGGCCATAAACCAAGCGCTGCGGGTGAGGCCGTTGAGCTCGGCATTACGACGTGCGTCGGCAATGCCGGCGTGGTTGCGCTCCACGCCAAGCAGCATAATACCGACGCCCTTGTCCTGGGCGGCTTTGGCTGCGCAAAGACCGATGGTACCGCTGCCACAGTAGGCATCCATGAGCACATCGCCCTGGTGCAAATCCATGCCGTCGATAGCGAGCTGATAGAGCAGCTCGGTCTGTTGCGGGTTGGTCTGGTAGAACGCGGTGGGGGAGATATCGAACTCGCAGCCGAGTAGCTGGTCGCGCATGCACTTGGCGCCATACACGATGCGGGTTTCCTCGCCGAGGATGGCGTTGCCGGGGCGTCCGTTGATGTTTTGGGCGACGGTGACGATGCGCGGATCGAGTGCGGCGACGGCCTCAAAGAATTCCTGCGCATGCGGTAAGTCACGCTGGGCGGTCACGAGCGTAACCATGACCTGGTCGGTACGCCAACCGCAGCGGATGACGGCATAGCGAAGCAAACCAAGATGCTTGTCCTCGTTAAAGGCGGGAATATGCAACCGCTCAGCTTCGCGTGCGATGCCGTTGAGAATCTGACGAGCGCCCGACGCCTCGACGGGGCATTCGGGTACGGCAACGATCTTGTGCGTGCCGCGCTCAAAGAAACCGCAACGGGCAGCGCCCTCCTTACCGGGAGCAAAGGGAGTGGCAGCCTTATGACGAAAGCCACGCGGCGCAGGATATTTACCCGGGTCGCCAAGGGTGACGCCCATACCGCGAATAGGATCGACAGCAATGCTCTCGCGCTCACAAAGCTCGGCAAACAGCTCCTCCATAGCAGCCTGCTTAGCCGCCAACTGCTTTTTATAAGGACGATTGAGCGCCGTGCACCCACCGCAAGATTTCATGATCGAACAGGGAGACTTGGGGTCCACGGCCTTACGCGCAGACGAAACCCGATCTTTATGCGAGCGCTTGGAACGAGTCTGAGGCGCTTTATCCCCGCCTCGACGAGAGTCAGAACGCTTGGTCTTAGCTCTGCTCTTGGTCGGTTTGCTTTTTGCAGCTTTAGAAGACTTGGATTTCGTAGAAGATTTCTCCTCCTTCGACCCCTCAGCCGCCTCGATCAAAGCACGACGAGCCTTACGCTCCGCACGAGATTCTGCCATGAATTAACCCCACTAATTTACAAATTGAAATCTGAAAGCATTGTACCGTGCCAAGCTAGCGGACGATATGCAAGCGTCCATTTCGTGTCAGTGATAAGTCCAACGATGTTTGCTCCCCGCCCATGCCGGGCAAACCCTCCCTTGTACTTTATCAAGGTAGAGTGTATGATTCTGAACGTTACATGACTCACTTTACCTAACTAAAGTGTCATCAAGGGGGAATACCATGAACACCGATATGTCTCGTCGTCAGTTTGTTGGTCTAGCCGGCTCGCTCGCCACGGTGCTTGGCCTTGGTCTTGTCGGTTGCGGCGGTGGTGCCGGCAAGGGCTCCGCTGCTGGCTCTGCCGCGGCCAAGGATGTGAAGGGCGCTGCGGAGTCCAAGAAGCTCGTCGTGGGCTTTGACAAGTCCTATCCTCCGTACGGCTTTGTGGGCGACGACGGAGAGTACACTGGTTTTGACCTCGATCTGGCCAAGGCTGTTGCCGATAAGCAGGGCTGGGAGGTCAAATACGAGGCCATCGACTGGGACGCCAAGGATACGCTGCTTAACTCGGGCGCCATCAACTGCATCTGGAACGGCTTTACCATGGAGGGCCGCGAGGACGACTACACGTTCTCCGAGCCGTACATGCTCAATGAGCAGGTGCTGGTGGTCAAGAAGGATGCAGGTATCAAGAGCTGGGACGATCTTGCCGGCAAGACTGTGATTACCCAGACCGATTCCGCTGCGCAGGATGTGCTCGAGGGTGACCAGAAGGATCTGGCGGCGACGTTTGCCACGCTCGACACGATCGGCGAGTACAACACGGCCTTTATGCAGCTCGAGAGCGGCGCGGTCGATGCTGTGGCTTGCGACCTTTCGATTGCCCAGTATCAGCTTGCCGCAAAGCCCGATGCCTATACGCAGCTTGATGAGCCGCTGTCCAGCGAGCACTACGCCGTCGGCTTTAAGAAGGGCGACACCAAGTCGGCCGATGCTGTAGCCGAGTCGCTCAAGGCACTCTACGATGACGGTACGGTTAAGGACCTCTGCGACAAGTATTCAAGCTATGGTCTATCTTTCGATAATTGGGTGCTCAAGTAATGTCTATTCAGGTCATGATGCAGATGCTTGGCCAGGGATTCTTGGTCAGCTTGCAGCTGTTTGTGCTGACGCTGCTCGGGTCGATTCCGCTGGGAATTCCCGTGGCGTTTATGCGCATGAGCAAAATCGCGCCGCTTCGCTGGATTGCGCGCATCTACATTTCGATCATGCGCGGCACGCCGCTCATGCTGCAGATGTTTGCCATCTACTTTGCCCCGTACTACGTGTTTGGCATTTCGCTCACGCCCGATTCCAAGTGGACGGCGTGCGTCGTAGCGTTCATCATCAACTACGCCGGTTACTTTGCCGAGATCTATCGCTCGGGCCTGCAGTCCATTCCGCGCGGTCAATACGAGGCAGCCGAGGTGCTGGGCTATTCGCGCATGCAGACGTTTCTGTATATCGTGATGCCGCAGGTCGTCAAGCGTATTCTGCCGGCGATGGGCAACGAGATCATCACGCTGGTCAAGGACACGTCGCTGGCGTTTGCCATTGGCGTGGGTGAGATGTTCTCGACGGCCAAGGCGCTGGTCGCCTCGCAGGTGAGCATGGTGCCGTTTGCGATTGCGGCGTTGATCTACTGGGTCTTTAACTTTGTGGTCGAGATGCTGCTGGGCGCCGCCGAAAAGAAGCTGGACTACTATCATGACTAACTCAGTGATGAAAATCGAAAGCGCGCGCAAGGCGTTTGGCGGCAATGAGGTGCTCAAGGATATCTCGCTCGAGGTAAAGCGTGGCGAGGTCGTGGCGATTATCGGGCCTTCGGGTGGCGGCAAGTCCACGCTGTTGCGGTGCGCCACGCTGCTCGAGACACTCGACGGAGGCTCGCTCTCGTTTGGCGACCTTGCCGTTGCGACGGATACGGGTTCGGGTGCGGTATATGCGAAAGGCGACGTGCCCAAGCGGGCGCGCTCACGATTTGGCCTGGTGTTTCAAAATTACAACCTATTCCCGCACTATACCGTGATGAAAAACATCATCGACGCGCCGATCCGCGTGCTTAAGCGCCCGCGCGAGCAGGCGGAAGCTCGTGCGCGCGAGTTGATCGCGCAGATGGGGCTTACGGGCAACGAGAACAAGGTTCCGTGTGAGCTTTCGGGCGGTCAGCAACAGCGCGTGAGTATTGCCCGCGCCCTGGCGCTCGATCCGGAAATCTTATTCTTTGACGAGCCAACCTCGGCACTCGATCCCGAGCTGACGGCCGAGGTGCTGCATGTCATTAAAGACCTTGCCGCGCAGAATATGACGATGGTAATCGTGACCCACGCGATGCAGTTTGCGCGCGATGTTGCCGACCGCGTGGTCTTTATGGATGGCGGCCGCATTGTCGAGGAGGGTCCTGCCGAGCAGGTCATCGACCATCCGCGTGAGCAGCGCACCCGTGAGTTCTTGAGCCGTATCGAGGGATAGGCTCAGGTATTTACTCAACTATTAATTGAGGCGAAGCCGTCGCAGGTCTTACGGTCTGTGGCGGCTTTTTGTTTGCATCGACGGGGTTCAATAATCGCCTCACAAGCTTGTCTCTTCCTCTCGCCGCCTGTATTCATACGTGCGCCGAAAGGTATGCATGGACGGCCGCCCGTGAGGGTAGGGTGGTGGCATAGGACATTTGGAGGGTGAGTCGGCTCGGTTGCCGACCATGCTGCTCCCGGGATGGCACCGACCGCGAACTCTCCCCGTTGGCGTCGCGCATTGCGCGCGGCCCTGCAAGGAGGTCATCATGGGTGCTCCCAAGACCGGCAATGTAAGGAACGTGGTGCTCGTAGGCCAAGGCGGGGTGGGCAAGACTTCAC
Source organism: uncultured Collinsella sp. (assembly GCA_900540095.1). Classification (GTDB taxonomy): domain Bacteria; phylum Actinomycetota; class Coriobacteriia; order Coriobacteriales; family Coriobacteriaceae; genus Collinsella. The sequence continues at coordinate 12,643 of UQEO01000021.1, read as the reverse complement.
TCGCCGAGGCCATGCTCCACCTTTCCGGCAAGACTGCCCGCCTGGGCGGCCACGACGGCACCAAGCCCACGCTCGACTATGACCCTGAAGAGGTCAAGCGTTCATTCTCCATCTCGACGACCATCGCGCCGATCGACTGGAAGGGCGCGCGCATCAATGTGCTCGATGCCCCGTGCTACCCCGATTTTATCGGCGACGCCTTTGCCGCGATGAGCGTCTGCGAGACGGCTCTGTTTGTGGTCGACGCCGAGGCCGGCCCGCAGCCTACGACGGTTAAGCTCTGGTATGCCGCCGAGGACCTGCGCCTGGCGCGTGCGGTGTTCGTAAACCGCCTGTCGCGCTCCGAGGCCAGCTTTGCGACCACGATGGACCTGCTGCAGGAGCGCTTTGGCACGCGCCTGGGCGCCGTGACCCTTCCCTGGGGCGAGGGCGAGGACTTTGACGGCATCATCGACCTGGTGCGCATGAAGGCGCGCCATTGCAACGGCGCCGAAGCCGTTGAGTCGGAGATTCCCGAGGAGTATCGTGCCCAGGCCGAGGAGGCCCATGACCATCTGTGCGAGCTGGTGGCCGAGGCTGATGACGAACTGATGATGAAGTACTTGGAAGGCGAGGAGACGCTGACGCAGGAGGAGCTTGAAGGCCTGCTGTCGAAGGCGATCGCCGAGCGCATCTTTGTGCCGGTCTTTGCGGGCGATTGCATTAAGGAGCAGGGCGTCAACTCGCTGATGGACGACATCGCAACGTACTTCCCGGCGCCGACCGACTACGGCGAGATGCCGCTCATCGACGGCGACTCGCTTAAGATCTCGAGTGATGACGACCGTCCGGTGGCGTTTGTGTTTAAGACGCTGGCCGATCCGCAGCAGGGTCGCATCAGCTTTATCAAGGTGCTGACGGGTACGCTTGAGCCGGGCCTTGAGCTGGTCAACGCGCGCACGCGCAAGGGCGACCGTCTGGCTCACCTGTATGTGATGTGCGGCCGCGATATGACTGAGGTTGGCCATGCCTATGCCGGCGACATCATCGTGGCGCCCAAGCTGGCTGCCGAGACGGGTGACACGCTCTCCATTACCGGTAAGGTCGAGGCGGCGGCGTTTAAGTTTCCCAACTCGCAGTACCGCATTGCCATCGAGGCCGAGAACCGCGGCGACGAAGAGAAGCTCTACACGTTTATCGAGAAGGCATGCAAGGCCGATCCGACCATGAGCATCGATCGTGACGAGGAGACGGGCCAGACTATCATCTCCGCCGTGGGTGAGGCGCAGGTTTCGGTGCTGCTCAACCGTCTGGAGGACCGCACCAAGGTCGTCGCCAAGAGCGTGCCGATCCGCATTCCGTATCGCGAGACCATCCGCCGCACGGCGAGCGCCCAGGGTCGCCACAAGAAGCAGACCGGTGGCGCCGGTCAGTATGGCGACTGCTGGCTGCGCGTGGAGCCGCTTATTGGGCCCGACGGCACGAGCGACGGCTATGAGTTTGTGGACGAGGTCGTGGGTGGCCGCATCCCGCGCTCGCTGATCCCCGCCGTGGACAAGGGCGTCCAGGAGACCATGAAGGACGGCATCATCGCCGGCTATCCGCTCACGGGCATTCGCGTGGCTGTGTACGACGGCTCGTATCACAGCGTCGACTCCAACGAGATGGCGTTTCGCGCGGCGGCTCGCATCGGCCTGCGCAAGGCATGCGCCGATGCCGACCCGGTGGTGCTGGAGCCCATCGAGGAAATCACGGTGACTATCCCCGAGAGCTACGCCGGCGCCGTGATGGGCGACATCTCGGCCTCGCGCGGTCGCGTGACGGGCATGGAGACCGATGAGCGCGGTGACACCGTAGTTATCGCGCAGGCGCCTCTCGCCGAGCTGACGGATTACTCGACGCGTCTGCGCTCTATCACGCGCGGCACGGGTGACTTTACCATGAAGCCTGCAGGCTACGAGCAGGTGCCTTATGACGTTCAGGCCAAGCTGGTCGAGCGCTATGAGGAGGGTCGCGCCAAGTAGCGTGCGATTTTGTCTGCAATGTAGGTGCTGACGAAAAGGCCACCCTGGGTAACCGGGGCGGCCTTATTTGATTCCTTGGGGACAGAGGAAAACGGATCATTTTAGGCTTTGGGGCAGCTTGGTCGGTCCTAGTCTCCCGAGGCCTGGTTGCGGCCGGTAGCGTAGTCGATCTGCACGTGCGGCTGCAGGTTGTAGCAGTACACGTGGAAGCAGAGGGTCTTGCCGTGGTCCTCGACCGATTGCGCCTCAAGGCGCACGCCGCGGCAGACAAGCTCCTCTTCGTTATACATGGGCGTAACGCGATAGAGCACGTGGTTGCCCGTATCGCGAATATAGTTGAGAATCTGCTCTTCAAACGGTAGCATGCCCGTCTCGTTGAGATAACGCGTGCCGGTGAGGAGATTTTTGCGGTTGGCGTTTTCGCCGCAGAGCGACCAGGCGATAAGGTGGCAGCGATTGTAGAGGCTCTGGCCCGGAATAAAGTCGTAGCGCTGCTGGTGCCAACCGGCAGGATGGATACGCGAGATATCGCCGCGTTTTCCCTGTCCGAGCGACTCGGGGCCTACGCAGGCGAGCGCCTTGCGAGTGCGGCCCAGGCTGTCGAGCTTGGAGAATTTCTTAAAGCAGCCCTCTTCGGTGGCGCGCTCGTATTCATCGAGCGTGAATGACGGTGTGCCTAATGCGTGCGTGCTGTCGGCGCGCAGGGCAACGTAGGGGTTGCCGGCGTAGTCGGGAATGCTGCTGAGATATACGCCGCGGGCGCGGTTAAGGTCGGGGTTTTCGACCTCGTCGATGGGGGTGGTGGAGCTGTCCTCGGAAGCGGCGTCACCGGTGTCGGGTGCGGCGGATTCGGAGCCATCGCCGGAGTCCTCGGAGCTGGCTGTTCCCGATTCGAGCCGGGCGACCAGGTCTGCCTCGTTGCCGGTGCGCTCGGGACTCTCGTTTTGCTTCTCGGCCAGAGCTACCGCCTGTTCATCGCTTTGCGGCGACAGCAGCTTGGGAGCTCCGTCGAGCGACCCTGTGAACAGCGCAAACCCCAGCACCACGGCGGTGCCGATGGAAAGTACTTGCTTGTAGGCGGACTTGCGCGACATGGAGGCTCCTGGATGGACGGTTGGGAATCTACCAGTCTAGCAGGAGCCGGCAGGGGCCGTTCTGTCGAACAAATACTCAAGATTTGGGATAGACGCTACTGATTCATTTGCCTCATATGGAGCTGCGGTGGTTGTGTATGTGGGGCTATTTTGCGTTTCCCCAGATAAAACCCGCCAAAATAAACCTGTCCCTTATTGGCAGGTTACTGATTCATGGCACCGTGGATGTAGGGGGTGACCTCGGGGGAGATATGGTCGCAGCCCAGCTCGCGCAGCGCGGACTCGATAACGGCGGGCAGCGGGGTCTTGCCCTTGTCGTCGATGGCGGCACCGCCGAGGGCGGCAATCTTGGCAACATCTGCGGGTGCGGCCTCGATATGCATGCAGCCGCCGATCAAGCGCGCGCGTACCTGTGCCAGATCAAGATCGTGCAGGTAATCCTCGCAGGCGCGGATTAAATCGACCTTCTCGCGCGTAAGCTCCTCGCCCGTGGGAACGCGCGTGGCAAGACATGCTCCCGCCGGCAGGTTCCAAACGGGATAGCCCCATGCGCGCAGCAGCTCGCGCTCTTCGTCCTTGGTAAGGCCGACCTCCATGAGAGGGGAGCGTACGCCGAGCTCTTTTGCCGCGCGCATACCAGGGCGGTAGTCACCGCGATCGCTTGCATTGCTGCCATCGATGACGGTGGGAAAGCCGAGCGACTTGGCGTGGTTGACGATGGCGGTAAAGCCGGCGTGCTTGCAGTGGTAGCAGCGATTAGTATCGTTGCAGGCTACTTGGGGGAGCTGCAGCTGATCCACCGAAAGATTGAGCACGGGGAGCTTAAAATGCGGCCCCTCATTGGCCTGCCCATCAACGGACTGCTCAAACGAAGCCTGCTCGGGCGTGCCGATGAGCGGCGTGGTGAGATGGACGAGGAGGGTATTGGTAGGCATGATGCGGGCGCATACGGCGGCCAAAAAGCTGCTGTCGACGCCACCGGAAAACCCGATAGCCACGCGCCCGTATGCCAAAAGCAGCTGTTCGAGCGCCGATAGCTTGTCTTGAAGCTCCTCTGCGGGTGCCGTGGTGTCTAAAATCATGAAACGTTCCTTATCGTTGAGTACTCGATCGAAAACTATAATCCTAATGCGTTACTTGCCATAAGACTTCTATCTGTGTAACGAAAGTGCAATATGGCATATACGTTATATACAAGTTGCCAAATGCGGTAGAGTTGCAGCAACGCGACAGCGAGAGTCGATGGGGGACCGATATGATCAAGGCTGTTATTTTTGACATGGATGGAACGCTGGTCGATACCGAGCGTTTGGGGATTAAGGCCTGGAAGGCAGGCGCCGCTGAGCTGGGGCTCGCGATTGATGAAGCGCTGATCCATCAGTTTATCGGCCGCACGCTGCCCGATGTCATGGACATCCTCGATAGGCATTACGGCAGCCATGAAACCACCGAGGCGGTCTATGTCCGCCACAAGGAGATTCGCGACGAGATGGTCAAGACCGAGCTGGAGCTTAAGGCCGGCGCCGCCGAGTGCCTAGACGAGCTGCTGGCTGCGGGCTATCACGTGGGTCTAGCGACGTCGTCGCGCCTCGTTACGGCGGAGCGCAACCTTAAGATGGTTGGCCTCTTTGACAAGTTTGAAACGGTAACGTGTGGCGAGGACGTCGTGCACGGCAAGCCCGACCCCGAGATGTATCTGCTCGCCTGCGAGCGCGCGGGCTTTGCTCCCGAGGAATGTGCCGTGGTCGAAGATTCGCGCAACGGTTGCGTCTCGGGCATTACGGCCGGCTGCCATGTCTTTGCCGTCCCCGATATCGTGCCGCTGCCGCAGGACGTGGTGGATGGCTGCGAGGCCGTGCTCGATACGTTGTTCGACCTGGCGGCGGCAATCAAGACTGTGCGCTAGAAAATTGCGGCGTTGAAACGAGCGATTGCTCACGTTTACGCTCAAGCAAAAGGGGCCCGGCAATGGTCGGGCCCCTTTTGCTTGAGCGGCGACTTAGCATACTTGCGGGCGTGCTATAGATACGCACCGAGGTTGATGGCCGTGGCGTCGGTCTGGCTGCTTGCCTGGGTGCTGGCGCGTTCCAGCAGGAACGGCCGCACGAGTTCTTGGCGGTTGATGTCCTCGATGGCCGTGACCGCGGTGACGGTGCGCGCGGCAGAGCTGACGTGGATATGCTTGGTCTTTGTCGGGACCTTGTTCTCGATTTGCTCCATCAGCAGTTGGACACCCTTGCGGCCAATCTCGTAGCCCGGGGGCGCTACCGTAGTGAGCGGGACCGATCCGCTCCAAGCGAGCGGGTTGCCGTCGCATCCGGCCACGCGTACTTGCCCGGGGACAGAGATGCCCTTGTTGACCAGTGCCGAAACGACGCCCGAGGCCAACACATCGGTCAGGCCGACGACAAAATCGGGACGTTCGTCCGCGGGGCGCTCGGCGATTTGGACACCGATGCCGTAGCCGTCGGCAGCGGTATTCCATTCGCCGGCGTCGATGACTTCGATCTTGATATCGGGGTGCAGGGCGAGCGCCTTATGAATGCCAAGGACGCGCAGGGTGAGTTGCATAAATGCTGCTCGGCCGACGACGACAATATGGTGCGCGCCGCGGGCGATAGCAAGTTCGGCAATGATGCGACCCTGGGCCTCGTTGTCGGCCGCTACGTAGTAGCCGGGCTCGGAGCAATGGATGTCCAGATGGACGATCGGCACGGGCATCTTGGTCATGGCGGGGTGCCAGTCGGGGGATGCCATGGGCTGAACCATGACGCCGGACATCTGGGTGCCCATAAAGTAGCGCAGGTAATGGTCCTCGAGAATATCGTCGTTATCGGCGTTGGCGATGAGCAAGTCGTAGCCGTGCTTGCGGGCCTCGTTGTGGGCGCCGCTGGCGATTTGGAGCGAAAAGCCGTGATCGAGACGGGGGAGCACCAGGCCAAAGGACTTGGTGGCGCCGCCCGCGAGCTGACGGGCGCTTTGGTTGGGCAGGTAGCCAAGGCGATTGATGGTCTCGTTGATGAGCTTGAGGGTCTCGGGGCGCAGCTTTTCGGGGTGGTTGAGCGCGTTGGAAACCGTGCCCAACGAAACCCCGGCCTCGCGCGCGACGTCGCTGATTTTTACCTTTGCCATAGCGGCCCCTTTGATGCGTTTCAAGTACAAGCCAGATTGTAGCATCCCAAACCTTCCAAAAAGGGACAGGTTTATTTTGGCAGGTTTTATCTGGGCAAACGCTATTGCCAGCGCGACCACCACGAAGGGGGCAGGCACCTTTGTGGTGGTTTGGACCGGCTGGACGTGTGTGCATCGAGTGGTATCTAAGTTGAGATACCACTTCTGGTATATCAGCTTGCGTTTGCGTGAGTACAATACTCGAACGTTATACGTCTCAGCGCCCCTTGTGCGTGGACGTCTTGCAGTCACGCGAACGAAGGGATTTATCTTATGTGCGGAATCGTCGGCTACACCGGCTCTGATATTGCAAAGAACATCCTGGTCACGGGCCTCAAGCGTATGGAGTATCGCGGCTATGACTCCTCGGGCGTCGCGCTCGAGGTGGGCGAGGGCGCCGCGGCGCACCTCGACGTCATCCGCCGCGTGGGCAAGGTCGCGGGTCTGGAGAGCGAGCTTTCCAACATCGACAGCGACGCTACCTGCGGTATCGGCCATACCCGTTGGGCCACCCACGGCAAGCCCTCCGTCGTTAACGCTCACCCCCACACCAGCTGCGACGGTCGTATCGCCATCGTCCACAACGGCATCATCGAGAACTTCGCCGAGCTGCGCGAAGAGCTGGAGGGCCGCGGCCACCACTTTAAGAGCGAGACCGATACCGAGGTCTTCGCGCATCTGATCGAAGAGGCTTATGCCGAGACGCACGACCTGATGGCCTCCGTGCGCGAGGCTTGCACCCACGTGGTCGGTGCCTATGGTCTGGCCGCCGTGTGCGCTGACGAGCCCGGCGTGATCGCCGTGGCCCGCAAGGATTCCCCGATCGTGGTCGGCGTGGGCGAGACCGGCGCCTATGTCGCCTCCGATGTCATCGCGCTCATCGACGCCACCCGCGATGTCGTGGTGCTCGAGGACGGTCAGTTTGCCAAGCTCACGCCCACAGGCGTCGAGTACACCGACGAGGCCGGCAACGTTATCGAGCCCAAGGTCACCCACATCGACTGGGACCTGGACATGGCAGAAAAGGGCGGTTATCCCGACTTTATGCTCAAGGAGATTCACGAGCAGCCGCGCGTCGTGCGCGACACGCTGGTTGGTCGTATGACGCCGGCCGGCGAGCTCGACATCGACGAGCTGGGCCTTTCGCTCGAGGAACTCAACGACATCGACCGCGTCTACGTGATCGCTTGCGGCACCAGCTATCATGCTGGCCTCATTGCCAAGAATCTCATTGAGGGCTGGGCTCGCATCCCCACCGAGGTGGAGGCGGCCAGCGAGTTCCGTTATCGCAACCCCATCATTACGCCGACGACGCTTGTCGTTGCCGTGTCCCAGTCGGGCGAGACGGCCGATACCCTTGCCGCCATTCGCGACGCGCGCATCAAGGGTGCCAAGGTCTTCGGCATCACCAACGTGGTGGGCAGCCCCGTGGCGCGTGAGAGCGACGGCGTCATCTACACCAAGGCCAACAAGGAGATCGCGGTCGCCTCGACCAAGAGCTTCATCGGCCAGGTCGTGAGCCTTACGCTTTTGGCCCTGCTGCTGGCGCAGGTCAAGTACCGCTTGACCACCAAGCAGGCGCGCATGCTGTTCCGCGAGCTTTCCGATACGGCCGAGCAGATCCAGTGGATTTTGGATACCCAAACCGAGGCCGTTCATGAGGCTGCCCTGCTGTGCAAGGACGCGCAGTCGGCGCTGTTCGTGGGCCGTGGCATGGGTGCCGCTATTTCCTACGAGGGTGCGCTCAAGCTCAAGGAAGTCAGCTACCTGCACGCCGAGGCATATGCCGCCGGTGAGATGAAGCATGGCCCCATTGCCCTGATCGACCCGGGCTTCCCTGTCATCGCCGTGGCCACCAAGAGTGCCACCTACGACAAGACCGTGTCGAACCTTATGGAGTGCAAGGCGCGCGGCGCCAAGGTCATCGTCGTTGCCACCGAGGGCGACGAGGAGATCAACAAAATCGCCGACTGCATTATCCGCGTGCCAGCAGTCCGCGACGTGTTCAGCCCCATCACGGCGAGCGTCCCGCTGCAGCTGCTCGCCCGCGAGGTCGCCATCCTGCGCGGCTGCGACGTCGACCAGCCCCGCAACCTGGCAAAGAGCGTTACCGTGGAGTAGTTGGTTCCGCCATTCTGGCGACCAAGGCCCGGCTCCCCCGGCGGCGGAGCCGGGCCTTGTTTCATTTGCCCAGATAAAACCTGCCAAAATGAACCTGTCCCAATTTGGCAGGTTAGCGGAGCTTGCTGGTCTCGAAGTACTCGGGGAACTGGTCCAGAACCTCGGTCTGGTTGCGGAACATCATATGCAGGTGCTTGCTGACCAAAAAGCTCGCTTCGATGGGGTCGCGACCGGCGATAGCGCGGCGAATCTGCTTGTGCTCGTTCACGATGTCCTGATTGTCGAGAACCTGCGTGGCGGCGCGCAGCCAGCGGAAGCGCTCCAGGTCGGCATTGGTCTCTTCGAGCCACGACCACACGGTGCTGCGACATGCGATGCTAAAAATCATGTGATGCATGAGGTTGTCGCTCAAAAAGAAGCCGATGCGATCCTCTTCGGCCATGGCCTTTTCCTGCAGCACGATGGCGCGGTCGAGCTGCTCGATGCCGGCCGACGTGGCGCGCGCACAGCACTCCACAATCACCTGCTTTTCCAGATGCTCGCGGATGTAACAGGCACTCTCGGCAAGGGTGAGGTTGATGGGCGAGACATAGGTGCCGCTCTGGGGCACGGTGCGCACCAGGCCTTCCTGCGCCAAGCGAACCAAAGCCTCGCGCACGGGCGTGCGACCCATATCCAGGTCGTCGCAAAGTTGCTTGACGCCCAGCTTTTCGCCCGGTTTGTAGTCCAGGTAGACGATTTTGCGTCGAATGGTGTGGTAGGACTGGTCCTGTAGGCTCGTTTCCTGCTCGCCGACGTGCATCGATTCTTCCATAGCGCCTCGCAACTGTTCTATCAAACTCATATGTCAGTTGTTAATTATGCCGCGAATCAGCTCTCCGCGGTGGGTAATTCGGCTGTTGCCTGAGAACTATTGCGGCATCTTAGTCTGTGTTTGCGCAAGGCTGCGCTCAATGTTGCCGTATCATAAGCCGTCGCAAACGTGAAATAGAAAGAAGGAATCCCATATGCAACTGGCAAATATCGTACGCGAGCGCTGGAAAGGCGTCTTGTTCTGCCTGATCATCGCCATTCCCGCGACGCTGCTCGGCAAACAAATTGAGGTGGTCGGCGGTCCGGTATTTGCCATCCTCTTTGGCATGGTCCTGGCGCTCGTCTTTCCCAAGAATCGTCGCGAACAGCTCGCCGCTGGCGTCACCTATACGTCCAAAAAAGTCTTGCAGTACGCGGTTATCCTGCTTGGCTTTGGCATGAACCTCTCCCAGATTCTGTCCAAGGGCGCCCAGTCGCTGCCGATTATCGTGGCGACAATCTCGACCTCGCTTGTCATCGCCTTTGTGCTCTGCCACGTTATGAACGTGCCAGGCAAGATCGCGACGCTTGTGGGTGTGGGTTCGTCGATTTGCGGCGGTTCGGCCATTGCTGCGACCGCGCCCGTCATCGATGCCGACGATCGCGAGATTGCCCAGGCCATTTCGGTCATCTTCCTGTTTAACGTTATCGCGGCGCTCGTGTTTCCGACGCTCGGCGGCATGCTCGGGCTGACCAACGAGGGCTTTGGCCTGTTTGCCGGTACCGCCATCAACGACACCTCGTCCGTAACGGCTGCGGCGAGCGCTTGGGACAGCATGCATCCCGGCGCCAATGTGCTCGAGAGCGCTACAGTGGTCAAGCTCACCAGGACGCTGGCCATTATTCCCATCACGTTGGTCCTCGCATGCTGGCAGATGCATCTGGCACGCAAGGCCGGCGGCGACGCCAAAAGCACGTTCTCCCTTAAACGCGCGTTTCCCATGTTTGTGCTGTTCTTTGTGCTGGCGAGCGTGATCACCACGGTGTTTCAGCTTCCCGTGTCCATCACGGCGCCCATCAAGGAGCTGTCGAAATTCTTTATTGTGATGGCCATGGCGGCTATTGGTTTTAATACCGATATCGTCGAGCTGGTCAAAAAGGGCGGCAAGCCCATCGCGCTGGGCTTTTGCTGCTGGATTGGTATTGCGTGCATGAGTTTGGGAATGCAACACGTGCTGGGAATCTGGTAGAGAAGTAGCTTATTCGCGTGCTGGCTGCCGGTGAGCGCATTCTCACGGTGGAGCGATAGGAGCTCTTGCGGGTATGGCTTGTCCGCAGGTTTATAAGTCCCGAAGAGCTCTTATCGCCCCGCCAGGATGGCGATGCGGGGCAACACCTATACTCGCAGGACGGCGCTTTCTGCCCTATAGTGTTTGATGAGCAATATCGTTCAATTTTGAAACACTCGGTCGTGCGACCGTCGGCGGTTGCGCGTCGCTGCGGACAGGGGCAAATAATGGATAGCGATGTCAAACTGAACATCTTGACCGAAGCCCTGGCTGCTGCCGGGGCCTCGGCATTGGCAATCGATGCGCGTGGGGACGTCGCGATCTCGACCATGAATGACGCGGCGCTCGAGCGGGATGTGGCGGCTTTTGTCGCTGAGCGCCTCGACCGTATAGGAGACGGCGCGCGTCTTGTTATGGGGCGTGCGGGTACGCGCCTGAGCCTGACCGTTCGCCCCACCGACAAAGAGGGCGGGGGCCTTTGGGTGGTCGTGGCGCGTGAGGTGCGCGGTGCCGCGGCGCATGCGGGCATCGAGTGGCTCAACGCCGACGAAGTTGAGGCCCGCTACGAATCGAGCGCGTACGGCATCGTTGAGGGTGCCGCTGCGGTGGCTGCACCGGTTGCCGAGAGCTACGCGCGCGGTGTGCCCCTTATGCTCGAGGGCGAGCTGGGAGCGGGTCAGGTCGAGATCGCCAAGCGCCTCTATCTGGACGGTCCTTTTGCCGATCAGCCCTTTGTTTCCGTCGCGCTCGATGAGCTCACCGAGCGCGGTTGGCGCCATGTGCTCAAAAGCGCCGAATCGCCGTTGTTCCAAATGGGGCTGACCCTTTGCATTGAGGGCTGGAACGCGGTTGGCCCCCAGCGCCTCCGCGAGCTGGTCTCCACGATGACCGACACCGCGTTGGCGACGCGCTGCCATGTGGTGCTGACAGCGAATGACATGCCGGGCGGCGGCGAAAGTGATCAAGCCGCGTTTGTGACCGAGCGCTTCGCCTGCGCGGTGAGCGTGGCGCCGGCAATCGCCGAGCAGGGAGCCGCGTCGACGAAGGTTGCGCGCTATTTGGAATATCTCGCTGATGCATTTGAGACGGCAGCACCCACGCTGTCTGCCGCGGCGACGAAGACGCTCGATGCTTACCGCTGGCCGCGCAATTATCTGCAGCTCCGCGAGGTCTCGGAACGACTGTATATATTGGTGGGGGCGGGCACGGTGGACCGCGCTGTGGCGGAGGAAGTGCTCGCCCAAGAGGACGTGATTAAGACCGCAACCTTTGGCGCCCCGACGCTCGAAAGTGACCTGTATATCCTGCGACCGCTGGCCGATACCGAGCGAGATATCGCGCATCTGGTTGTAGATCATCTCCACGGCAACCGAACCCGTGCGGCGGAGGTGCTGGGCATAAGCCGTACAACGCTGTGGCGCTTGCTGAAGGACGATGACCGTTGAGCGAGGCGCCCGTGACCGCGCGCGACGCGTGTGCTACAGTCCAAAGCGTTATTGTTTCGATTCGGTTACGGCGTGCGAGGGCATATGGCTGAGACTTCAAAACCGAGCCGCAGAAGGCGGAGTGCCGCGCCGGTCAACCGACGCACAACATCGGTGACGTGGGGTAAACACGCTTCGGGGTTTGATGGCTCGTTCAAGCGCACTAAATACGGCTATCCTTCGGCAAGCGCCCGCTTGGCAATGCAGGCAGAGTCCTCGCTGTGGGGCCGCAAACGCGTGGTGGGCTCAAAGCTCAAGCACGACGGCACGCTTGGTTACATCAGTCGCGGGGCGGCTCGCCGCAGCGGGCTCAACCCGGCTGGTTGGCATCGTTATGTGCCGATCGTGGCCGTCGTTGCAGTGATCGTCATCGCACTCGCCGCGCTCGGCTACGCCGGCGGTGGCGCCAACTTGGACGCAGTGTTTAAATCGCCCGAGCTCGCGCATGCAGGCACAGAAGTTATCGAGGGCGCTCAGACCCAGACGGGCGTTGCGCCCCAGCGCGGTATCGTCGCGGCGGCCTCCACCATCGCCGATGCGCAAAAGGACGAAGACGAACAAGGCAGCGAAGCCGAAACGGCCCAGACGAACGAAACGACGACAACTCAAATATCAACATAGCTTGCCGGCAGAAGGGGACGTTCCTTTTAATATGAGCAGGACATTGTCAAGAGGCAAAATCGGGCCTG
>UQEO01000020.1 GCA_900540095.1 uncultured Collinsella sp. | reverse complement strand
CCAGCTTTCGCGAGGCGGCAGCGCAGGCAAGTGCCGCGGCAGCCAAGGCGGCGCAGGCGGCAAGCTGGAGTGCGCAGGCTGCCAATGCGGCGACGGCTCAGGTGACGGGTACCGGTGCGGCTGGTCCGACTCCGGTGAAGGGTCCGTTCCAGTCATTCCCGTATTGGGCCGTGTGCTGGCTGCTGTTCTTTTTACTGATGTTCCTGTTTGGTGCCGGCCCCTTTGCTGCGCTGATCTTCTTCACGATTCCCATCTATCACTGGGTGGCGCGTGCACTCGATGGCGATTGGGCGCGCGGGGATATTCAGGTTGGTCCGGCACCGGTGGTCGCTAGGGCTCAGGATGTTTCCGCTCCGGTTGATACTGACGTGGCTACCGTGACTACCGCTGACCCGATCGCCAAAGAGGGTGATGAATGATGAAGCTTTCGCATGAATCCAAGGTACGCTTGGGCGTTGGCATCGGAGCGTTTGTGCTCATCATCGGGCTTGTCTTTGGCGTTTCGCGGACATTGATTCATTTTGATGGCCCGTGGGATCTCGACGATGTTGTATCCGGCTTGTCTGGTATGGACGATGCGCTTGACGAGGACGATCTTTTGGATAGCGGTAACTATTCCGCTCGGCCTCAACAGCTTTCGAGCGAAACGTTTGATGCCGACGCGTTCACATCGCTTGATTTGGACGTGACGTCGGGCACGGTCGAGGTCAAACACGTTTCCGGCGGGCCAGTGCGCGTAATTGAAAGCGGTCGCGTGGCAACGGGGACCGTTGCCTTCGATGCGGCAACCCAGAACCTGGCCGAAATCAAGGGTTCTACGCTCAAGATTCGCCAGTTCGATTGCGATGACGAGCGCGCCATTGACCGCACGGTTACCGTCGAACTGCCGCGCGATGTTGCCGATAACATGGTGGGCATCACAGCGAATGTGGGATCGGGTGATCTGACGGTCGCGGGCATTGCGTGTCATGACCTCAACCTGACTTTGGACTCGGGAGACGTCGAGTTTACGGGTACCGTGACCGATACCCTGAATGCCGAGGTCGGTTCGGGCGATGTGACGTTCGAGCTCTACCAGGCCCCCGCGAAGTCGATGGACGTAAGCGTGGACTCGGGCGATGTGGAGATGACGGTTCCGAACTCTACGGGCTTTAAGGCGAGCCTCACCGTGGGCAGCGGTGACTTCGAGAGCGATTTCCTTCCGCTTGGCTACGATGGCGAGACCATATTGAATCTTGAATTCGACAACGGCGATAAGTCTGCTACGTATCGTTTCGAGGTCGGTTCGGGCGACATGTCGTTTGATCCGGAGTGACATGCGGTTTTCGGAGATCGGTACATATAGGCATGCTCTTTGATGAAGGCGCCGAAGCCGAGATCGGCTCCGGCGCCTTTGCCTTTACAATGGGGACATGGAACAGATTATCTTGAACATACTCGAGGCCCTGCGTCGCGGCGAGACCGTGGACGACAAAGCGCTCGTCAAACTGATACATGCCGAGGCGCGCCGTGAGGGTGCCGACAAACGCGATTTGGCCAAGCGCCGTCTGCTGCCGTTCTACCAGCGGGTTAAACGTGAGGAGCCGGTTCGGTGGGCTGCGTGGAATGTCGATTCCGATCTGGAGCGTCAACTGCTGCAGGTCCTGCGTATGAAGCCGCGCCGAACGGCCTCGGGCGTGGCGACCATTACCGTCATTACCAAGCCCTGGCCATGCTCGGGCGATTGCCTGTTTTGCCCCAACGATCTGCGCATGCCCAAGAGCTATCTGCACGCCGAGCCGGCATGCGCCCGTGCGGAGCAAAATTGCTTTGACCCGTATCTGCAGGTGAGCGCTCGCCTGACGGCGCTTTCGCAAATGGGGCATGCGACCGACAAGATAGAGCTCATTGTGCTCGGTGGCACCTGGAGCGACTATCCGGAAGGCTATCAGACATGGTTTATGTTAGAGCTTTTCCGTGCGCTCAATGACGATGCCGTCGCCGGCGTGGCGGCCAACCCCATGTTGGCGCGTCCGGGCATCAGCCGTGCCGAGGCGGGGCGCCTGCTCGATGACGCTCCCGCCGATGCCCTGCCGCCGGTGGTAGCAGAGCGTCGCGAGCGCTATCGGGCTGCCGGCATTGCGACAGACGAGGCTGGGCTCGCTGCCGGCGTTGTCGACGAGCAGGGGCGTGTGGATACTGCCGTGGGCGGCTATAACCGCGCGGTGCGTCGTCTGTACGGTCCCGGTACGCCGTGGGGCGAGGTCACCGAGTGGCAGACGGCAACGATGGAGGAGCTCGAGCGTCAGCAGCGCATCAACGAGACGGCGAAGCATCGCGTGGTGGGACTCGTTATCGAGACGCGCCCCGATGCAGTAACGCCGCAGGCGCTTACGCTCATCCGCCGCCTGGGCTGCACCAAGATCCAGATGGGTATCCAGAGCCTCGACCAGCACCTGCTCGATATCAACGAGCGTCGCATTTCGGTGGCGCAGATTGAACGGGCGTTTTCGCTTGCGCGCCTGTTTGGCTTTAAGATCCATGCGCATTTTATGCTTAACCTGCTGGGCGCCACGCCGGAGGGGGATAAGCGCGACTACGAACGCTTTATGACCGAAGGGGCCTTTATGCCCGACGAGGTCAAAGTCTATCCGTGTGCGCTCATCGAGGGCTCGCGTCTGGTGGGCTGCTACGAGCGCGGCGAGTGGCGTCCCTATACCGAGGAAGAGCTGCTCGATGTGTTGGCCGACGACATCGTGGTGACGCCGGCGTTCTGCCGCATCAGCCGCATGATCCGCGACTTTAGCTCCGACGACATTATGGTGGGCAACAAGAAACCCAACCTGCGTCAGCTCGTTGAGAACCGCCTGGCTGCTTGGGGTGACGGTGCGACGGTGCGCGAGATTCGCTATCGCGAGATCAGTACGGCGGGTGCCGACTTGGATGAGCTATCTCTTGATGAGGAAGTGGCGTACGAGACGCCGGTGACGCGCGAGCGCTTTTTGCAGTGGGTGACGCCGCAGGGCAAGATCGCGGGCTTTTTGCGACTGTCGCTTCCCGATCGTGCGTTTGTTACCGCGCACGCAGACGAGTTGCCGACGACGCCGGACGAGGCGATGATTCGCGAGGTGCACGTGTATGGCATGGCGGCGCGCGTGGGCGACCAGGGACAGGCGGCGCAGCATCACGGGTTGGGGCGTTTGCTCGTAGAGCGTGCGTGCGAGATTGCCCGGGATGCGGGTTATGCGCGTATCAACGTGATTAGCGCGATTGGCACACGCGAGTACTATCGCCATCTTGGATTTTATGACCATGGCCTTTATCTGCAAAAGGAGCTCTAGATGAACAAGCCGAGTGTTTCTGCCGGCGTCGTTGCCGGCGTTGCTCTGGGAGCCGCGGCGCTTGGTGCGGCCGCTGTCGCTGTTCGTGCTGCCTGTTTGCAGGTTGCGCGAACCCGCAATGGGTTGGCGCGTGTGAAGCGCGTGCACGACGAGGGCGGCGACGAAGTCCGCGTATTGGTGCAAGGCGGCGTCTACCAAAGCGCGAGTTACGTTGGCGAGCGTTGGGCTGAGCCCGCCTTTGCGTACTATCGTGCGTTTGACGACGTGTTTGAGGCCGAGGATGCGATGCGCGACGTTTATGGTCACGGTATCGACCGCATGCTCATGCTGGGTGGCGGCGGGTTCGCCTATCCTAAATTCGCCCTGATGTCGCACGAGGGCTTGCGCATGGACGTCATCGAGTATGACGGAGAGATTACGCGCCTGGCGCGCCGTTGGTTCTATCTGGACGAGCTGGAGCGCACGGTGGGCGACCGCTTGCGGGTGATTACTGCTGAGGCTCGCTCGTATCTGGGTGTGACGAGTGTGGGCCATCGTCGCTACGACGTGGTCGTGAGCGATTGCTTTGGCGGTGCCGAGCCCGTACGCGAGCTGGCGACGGTTGAAGCGTTGCGTTTGGTGCGGGGCAGCCTAAATGTCGGTGGCGTCTACGTGGCCAATATCGTGAGCGCAAACGAGGGGAGCGATGTGACGTTCCTGCGCGATTGCGTTGCCACGGCACTCGAGGTGTTCGCTCGCGCCTGGGTGGTGCCTTGTGGCGATACGGAGTTCGGCGGCGAGGAGAATTATCTACTCATCGCCAGCGACGGCGACTACGCCTTTGCCGAAGTTGTGCCCTTCGACACCGACTTCCTCGGCACCGTCCTTCACGACAAGTAAGTCTCCCCGTCCCAAAAAGACTGGTCTTAGGCGTGGTCGCGCCAGCTGCGGACACGCTGCTTCATGCCTTCGATGTCGAGCACACCTTCGGCGAAGCCTTTGCGCACGAGCTCTTCGGGAACAAACTCGTCGTACCGATCAAAGTAAGGTACCTCGCCGGGATAGACGAGCTCGATGGGGTCGAAGTCCTTTTCGGCCTCGGCTGCGAGCACCTCAAAGAACGTCTCCTTGTCGGCCTTCATCTTGAACTGCATAAAGTATGGACGCGACGGATCGAGCCCGCGAAGGCCCAGCTTTGCGGCGCATTTAATCTTAAGCAAGCGCTCGAGCGCTAGGAAGGCGTAGCTGCCCAACCAGGGGAAGAGCACCCAGGTGTCGCCACCCAGGTTAATGAGCGGCTTGGCCCCCGCGCCCGAAATCTCGGCCGTATGGCGAGCCTGTGCAAGACGTGCCCGTGCGTTGCCCATGAGATACGGATATGCCGCATGCTCGTTGAGCGCTTTGCGCATGCGCTCGAGTACATGCGTATTGATGTCTCCGGGGCAGTCGCCAAAGTAGGCCGGCACCCGGCCCTTGACCTGCGTGGCAAAGACAGTGTGGCGCTTCCAGTCCACTTCCTCGACAATCCAGCAGTGTCCGGCGATGGCGATGCGCTCACCGGGCGGGGGCGGATTGACGATCGTGCCCAGCTCGGCCGACTCGCTGCGAACGGTGAACTCCTCGTTTTCCTGGAACACGGCGTAGAACTTAAAGTTGTTGATGATGCGCTCGCCCGCGAGACCCACGATCAGCCCGCCGCCCTCGGTGACCTGGATGTGGTCGATCTTGATGAGGTGGCGCAGCAGTACGCGATAGTCATCGGCTGAGACGCGGTGGAAATAACTGAGCGTGAGCACGCGTTGGGCAAGTTCGGCCGGCGTGAGCTCGCCGGTGCTGGCGAGGGTCGACATAGTCTGGTGATAGAGCAGGCTGTAGGGGAGTCGATCGAGCTCGGGCGGCTCGACCCACTTTTCCTCGCGATAGAGTTGTACGAGCGCGATACCCTGCAGGAGCTTCCAGGGAATGGTTTCGGGCATCATCGTGCGCGGCTCGGGTTCTTCCTCGCGCATGACAAACCACATCTCGGGCGGAAGGTCGCGGCGTCCCGTGCGCCCCATGCGCTGCAAAAAGGAGCTGACGGTAAACGGCGCGTCAATCTGGAAGGCGCGCTCCAGGCGGCCGATATCGATACCGAGCTCCAGCGTAGAGGTGGTGACGGTTGTCTGCGTCTGCTCCTCGTCGCGCATGAGCTCCTCGGCCGTCTCGCGCAGCGATGCCGAAAGGTTGCCGTGATGAATGAGGAAACGGTCGGGCTCGTGCCGGTTCTCGCAGTAGCTACGCAGCATGGAGCACACGGCCTCTGCCTCCTCGCGCGAGTTGGCAAAGACCAGGCACTTGCGGCCGCGCGTATGCTCAAAGATATAGCCCATACCGGGGTCGGCGTTGTCGGGCGCCGTGTCGGTGGGGTTGAGAAGCGCCTGCTCGGTCGCTCGTGGGATGTCGACTTCGCCCTCGGGGGCCGAGGAAGTGCGACGGTCTTTGGGAGCGGCCTTGCCCCGTGCCCGCTCACGACGTTGACGGCGCTCCTCTTGTGTGAGCTGCCCGCTGTGACGCATGTCTTGGGCGCCGGCGGGCAGTGCCGTGGGCGCCACCGCCTCGATGCGCTCGCATGCGAGCACTTCGGCTTCCTGTGGACCTGTACTCGCGAATCCTCGCTGCTGCGCCTGGGGACCCGAGTTGTAGAAGTGCTCCATGGAGATGCGCCACACGCGGCGCGGCTCCTCAAAACGTGGGATGACGCAGTTGCGTCCCGTCCCCTGCGACAGGAAGGCGCCCGTGCGCTGGGGGTCGCGGATGGTTGCCGACAGACCGATGCGGCGGGGCTGCACGCCTGCCATGCGCGAGAGCCGCTCGATAAGGCAGAGCGTCTGCCCGCCGCGGTCGCCGCGCATGAGCGAATGGACTTCGTCGATAACCACATAGCGCAGGTCGCAGAACATACGAGGGATCGCCATGTGCTTATGGATCAGGAGCGCCTCGAGTGACTCGGGCGTAATCTGCAAGATGCCGCTCGGTTTTTTGATGAGCTTAGCCTTGTGCGACTGCGAGACATCGCCATGCCAGTGCCAGACAGGGATATCGGCTTCTTCGCACAGATCGTTGAGGCGGACGAATTGGTCATTGATGAGCGCCTTGAGGGGGCCAATGTAGAGGGCGCCCACGCTTGCGGGCGGGTTCTCCCAAAACTCGGTCAGGATGGGAAAGAAGGCTGCCTCGGTTTTGCCAGATGCCGTGGAGGCCGTCAGGAGCACATTGTCTTGCGTGTTGAAGATGGCATCTGCCGCCGCAACCTGGATGGAGCGCAGGCTCTCCCAATCGTGGGAGTAGATGAAGTCTTGGATAAACGGGGCGTAGCGGTCAAAGGCGTTCACGAGGCCTCCTTTCAAAAGCGAATCTCTCAACGCGGCGGGCAGTGGCTTGCTGCATTACCGCTTCAACGTTTGCCCAGATAAAACCTGCCAAAATAAACCTATCCCTTTTTGGCAGGTTAGATGGTGAATTCGGCGAAGTTACGGTCGCCGCCTGCGGTGCCGGTGTCGCCTGTTGCTGCTGCCGGCGCCAGCGCGTCGCCGCCGACGCTTTGCAGCAGCTCGGCTACGTTGGCGTCGGGGTTCTGGCATAGGATGTCGAGCAGCTCGATAAAGTCGCGAATGACTTCACGCGGCGTCAGATGTGTGTCGGCTCCCACACGACCGAACTCGATCTTGAGGAAGTCCACCAAGTCGTTCTCGGTAAGCGTGGGCGTCCAGCCAAAGTAGCCGGCGTGAATTTGCATGAGTTTTTCGATCAGCACCAGCAGCTCCTCGTAGGTGAGTGGCTGCAGACGGATGATGGGCGCGAGCATGTCCTTAAGGTCCTCGCGTGCAAAGCGGCCTTGAGCGAGTCGGCTGCGCAGGGCCTCGTAGGAGAACACGCCGCGGCGGCGGTCTTCGATGGAGGTTGGCGTGCCGCCCATGATCATGCCCAGGTACTGCGCCTTGCCCTGGAGTGTGTCGTTGTACATGGTCAGGATCTTCTCGTAGTTGTACTGGCGCGTGATGGCGTTGGGAATCTTATACAGATTCACGAGCTCGTCGATGAGCACCAGCATGCCCTTGTATCCGCTGCAGACCAAAAAGCGTGCAATGAGCTTAACGTAGTCGTACCAGTCGTCATCGCTGATGATGGTCGAGGAGCCCAGCTCGGCGCGAGCCTCGCTCTTGGTACGGTATTCGCCGCGGATCCATTTGGTCACGTGGCTCATGGCTTCCTCGTCGCCCTCGGATACGGCCGTGCGATAGCGGCGAAGCATGCGGGTGAAGTCGAAGCCGTGGACCATGTCCTCGAGCGGGGCCAGTTGGGCATTGACGACCGACTCGTCGACGTCGGCACACGAGGCAACCCAGCGATCCAGAATTAGGTTGAGCGCACCGCCCTCGGGGCGCGTCTTGGTCGATATATTGCGTATGAGCTCGCGGTAGGTGGCAAGGCCCTGCCCCTGCCCGCCCTGCAGACGGCGCTCGGGGGATAAGTCTGCATCGGCGACGACGAATCCCTCGCCCATGGCATGCGTTCGGATGGTTTGGAGCAAAAAGCTCTTGCCGGCGCCGTAGCGACCGACCAGAAAGCGGAAGCTTGCGCCGCCGTCGGCGATGAGACTCAAATCGGTGAGCAGGGCGCGAATCTCGACCTCGCGTCCCACGGTGATATAGGGAAGGCCGATGCGCGGGACCACGCCGCCCTTGAGCGAGTTGAGAATGACGGCGGCGACGCGCTTGGGCACGCGGGGTGCTGCGGATGCGGTATCACTCATAGTCTAGGTATCCTCTCACGTCTGCTTCGTAGTCCTCGATAATTTGCGGTCCTGCCGCGCCAAATTCAATTACGGTGTCACCCACCAGGTCAAAGAGCGCCTCGTTGATGCTATCGACGAGCATGTCCTCGCTCTGTCCCGACCTCTCTACTGCCGATGTCGCCTGTGCCGTGTTCTGCTCGAGCAGTGCGCGCAGATACGCGGTTGCGGCAGGCGCGAGTTTGTTCGCAGCTTCGATGGGCGCGGGCGTTACGGGTGCGGGCGCAGACACGAGGAGCGGTGCCACGACGCCAAACTCTTCGGTGGAGACGGTCGGCTCGTCGGGTTCGTCTTGCTGTATGGTCATCTCGCCAGGTTCGGCAGTCATGCCGGGCGCAGACTCGGTGCTCGGTTGCTCGATAAGCGTCGCCTCGACTTCCACAGGCGCGCTGTCCTCGCGCTCTTCATCGATCAAAAGCGCTTCGCGCGTTTGCGCAGCGGCGCTCCGAATGTGCCCCAGCTGACTTAGATCGATATCGATCTTGACGGGTTGGTGTGCGGCGTCCCACGAAAGCCATGCCACAATCTCGTCATCGATAATCTTGGCCAGATATTTGGGGACCTTTTCTTCCTTAAGGGGATGGGCGGGGTCCAGCGCCAGGCGCAGGCGTTGGTCGCAGGCGCGCATCATTTCACCGAGCTTGCTGCTCTTTTGCCTACTACCGTGGATACGCATGCATTCCCAAAAGCCGTTTTGGCAACGGTAGATATGGATGGGATCCAAGCGGTATTCGCAGTCCTCGTGGCACTCGGGCGCAAAGAATACGGCCGAGGCAAACATGGTGTAGGGCATGGCCGTCTCCTCCCCAAATAAGCTCGCCACGATGCCAGTCTTTCGGTGCGTGTCATAGTAGCGCGCCATGCGGACATACACGGCGCATGCCACGTGGCGCAGATCGCGGTGGTGGCTGCGGTCGAGCCGCGAGTTACTTAGGTTGTATGTGGAGAGTGCGTCGATGGCAGCCATGAGTCGCTCCTCGCGCACCTCATCGGGCGGAAGGGGGAGCGTGGGCTCGGAGGTTTTGCGACGCTTAGGGGTCTGGCCGGACGGTGCCGGTGCTGGGACAAGGTCTCGTGCCGCGCGTCGCAGCTCGATAAGGGCGTTATCGAACATGACGGTTTTAGAGTCACGAAGCAGCTTGGGGTCGAGCCCGTGGAACACGGCGTAATCCTGCAGCCACACGCGCGCAAACCGGTCGATGCCGGGCTCGAAGGCGCGATAGACATCCCAAAAAGCCTTGATCTTGTTAAAACCATCGAGCGGATTATCTACGCCAATGCCGCAGATCAGCTCATAGAGATACAGAAAGGCAAAGGACGTAGACGTTTCCTCGACGGTTCCGCGGCGCACTTGGGCACGCCAGGTAAAGTAGCCGCGCAGCTGCCGGTCGCTCATGGCGTTGTAGGTGGGAAAGTACGACTTAAAGGTGCCGTTGTAGGGGCAGTCGTCCTCAAAGTCGGCCATCAGCAGGCCCTGGCGGTAAAAAAGCTCGGCTTCCGAAAGCCAGCGGCCCGCACCGCCCTTGGGGTCATCCTGCCAGCGCGATATCTCGCGCATTTTACGGTACTGGTCGGGGAGGAAATTCTGCATCTGTCGGCCGGTTTTGAGAATCGGCTCGTCTGCGTAGATTTCGTTTGAGAAGCGGGCGGACTGATGGGTCCGGGCCTCGGCCATAATACGCTCGATGAGCATCTTGATGTCCTGGTCGGCCACCGCTCCTCCTCTCGAACGCAGCTATGGTGACCTCATATCATAGCACAGCATCAAACAGGTGTTCGAGATACCGCTGCGTTGATAGATTTAGAACAGGAGGGCGTAGATGACGGCGATGACGACGGAGGGGAGCATATTGGCCGTGCGGAAGGTCTGAGGACGGATGAGGTTGACGCCGACGCAGAAGATGAGCATGGAGCCTACGAGCGAAAGGCTGTTGAGGGCTGCTGTGGTCATGATGGGGGAGAGCGCGCCGGCAAACAACGTGATCGTCCCCTGGAACACGGCGACGGGCAGGGCGGAGAAAATGCAGCCGCGGCCAAGCGACGCCGTCATGGTGCAGACGATGATGCAGTCCAATGCGCCTTTCAGGGCAAGCGTTGACCAGTCACCGAGCAGACCGTCCTGGATCGATCCCACAATGGCCATGGCGCCGATACACACGGTGAGTGAAGTCGAGACAAAAGCGTTGGTGAACTCGTTATCGCCCTCGCTGCCGGTTTTGCGCTTGAGCCATTCGCCAAGGTTCTCGATGGCGGCTTCCAAGTTGACGGCCTCGCCGATGAGCGAACCGAGCGCAAATGAGACGATGAGCATGGTGGTACCGGTGGTCGCTAGCGCCTTTCCATCGATGATGAGCATCTTTTGCATGGTGCCGCCCAGGCCGATAAACAGGACGCACAGCCCCGATGCTTTCATGAGCGTGTCTTGGATGCGCGGTGTAATGAAGCGGCCGCCCGCTAATCCTAAAAGACCGCCCGCAACTAAAAGCACAACGTTGATGATTGTTCCCAAGCCCGGCATGAGCCCTCCTGTATTGATGCCAACGTGGCAATCGTAGCAGAACGAAATGCGAGGCACATCGCAACCCATCTAATACGTTATATAAGTGGTATTAGGAATGATGCGCAGCATTTAAGCCTCAGGTGGTTGTCGGGACATAGGGATAGTATTCAAAGCGCAGTGTCATAAGCCGCTGCGGGGATTCAATAGCCGCGGCGATGATATTGGCATCGCGGGCACGATCAAACCCTTCGAGCTCGATCTGGTACGAGACGTCTTGCATAATGTCCAGACGTCGCCAGGCTAGAAGTGTGTCGCCATCGAATTCCAGGGTCTTGCTTCCGTTTGCGGCAACGGCGTATAGACGCAGCTTGGCGGTGGTTGCAGGGTCGACAACTGTGACCTTTTTAATTTCGTTTCGAGTATTCTTGGCGCCCAACAAGGTGAGCAGTGTTGGGGCCACGACCTCGCCCGATGGCAAAAAGACGACTTCGATGGATTCAGGAAATGCGATGATGGCCGACTTGCGGACGGGCTGATTGGCGGCGGCAACTTCGATGTTCGCAGCGTCGATGACCTCTGTGTGGTCGAGCGCGGCAAGCACGCAGCAGTTACCTTCATCGATCTCTTGAGGATCAGCAAGTCCCAGACTGTCTGCGAGCTCGGTATCGTTTGGATCGGTAGCGGGCTCATTCGGTGCTTCGAAAGAAGCTGGGACGCTGTTTGTCGGCGGCGGCGTGTCGCCCGCATCTGCTTCTTTGTCCGCGCCCTCTTCTTGTATGGTTGCGTTAATGGGTTCGTCGTTTGAGGGGAGCGTCTTGGCGTCAAACGCGGAGGGGAGAATTCCGATGGCTCCGGATCCGTTCCACTCCATTTCGAGAAGCGCCGGGTCGGCAAGAATGCGTTGCCTGCTTTGCGCGTGGGCATCGATTTCAATAGGGCCTGCCTCTAACCCTCGTGTAAGGCTGAGTGATCCGGCTGGCTTCTCGAAATGAGCGTCTGTGTCTTTGGCGCTGACGGTGTAGAACAGCAGGGACGCTTCTCCCGCCGCGATGGCATCG
This sequence comes from uncultured Collinsella sp., assembly GCA_900540095.1. Classification (GTDB taxonomy): domain Bacteria; phylum Actinomycetota; class Coriobacteriia; order Coriobacteriales; family Coriobacteriaceae; genus Collinsella. The sequence goes on along the minus strand of UQEO01000020.1, from coordinate 14,505 downwards.
GTACCGGCTTTGGTCAGCCGCAACGATGCCGTGAATGAGAGGGTGGGCTGCGTGTCGTCTGCATTCGCGGCGGCGCAGCCCAGACATATACCGCCTCCTTTCTCAAAAAACGTACCGTCGAAGGCGACCTTCGCTCCGTTCGCCGAGTCATCGACCGAAGCGATGTCGATGCGCAGCTCTAAATTGCATGGATCGCCATCCGCATCGAGCACAACCGAGCGCCACGTGCAGACGGCACACCCCGCCTGGGAGCCGTTTGCCTTGTTCGAACGCTTGATATCCACGACTATCGAGCCGTCCGTATTACGACGAAGGCATCCCGAGGTTGAGATCGCGGCCTGTGCGATCGAAAAACGCTTGCACGCAATGGCGCTCGACGGATTTGGTGCGGAACTTAGGGCTGCTGGTAAGGAGTCTGCCATGGCGGGAGTCGCCCAAGCGGCGACAGGCGTTCCGGTTGCGAGCGCGCCGCAGAGTGCGACGACGGGCAAAAGGTTCTTCGATGCCATGGGGTCTCCTTAGCTAATTTAGTGCGGTCTGTCCGTGTTTTGTTTCTGGCTGCGTTTGATGTGCAGACCGAGGCCGGCGGTTCCCGCGCCTGCTGCTGTGGCGCCTGCTGCCAAGAGCCATCGTCTGTCGCCTGTCTGCGCCAACGGTTCCTCGCGGTCGCCGCGGTCGAGCTCCGAGAGGTCGACCGTCACTTGCGTGGCGGCCTGAGCCTGTTCTTGCTGGGCAAAGGCCATGGCTGGCCCAAACGCTAGGATGCTGACGGCGGCGGCCAGGGCGACGGCCTTATGCCGTGTGCGCACCGGGCTCGACCGTCCAGGTGATCGTTGCAACCTGATCGCCTTCGCCGGTTACGCGGAAGATGTCGCGTGTGACGCGGGCGACGTTTCCGCTTGTCTTGAGCTTAATTATGTCCGTGCCGCCGGCAATGCCCTGGTAGCCCATGTCGAAGGCTGCATTCTTGGAAAGATCGAGGCCCGTCCCTTGCATTGCGGCGCTGGCGTTCTGGAGTGCGCCGTCGGGGCCGACCTTAAAGTCGATGGAGTTCTGTGCGGTTCCGGCCTTGGCGTCGGCAGCAATGGTCCAGGTGTTCATGGCGTCGATCTTCATGTTGGTGACATGGATGCCGTAGGCCGAATGATTGTCGATGGTGGTCGCGTCTTCAGAGGGGCCCTGAAGCGTGCCGTCGGCCTTGGCGACGAAGGGAATAACCGTCGGAACTTTGAACTCAACGTTGTCGATCTCGGTCCTGACCATTACTTTCGTGGTTCCAACGCGTCCGGCTGCCATAGCTGGCGTCGGGGCGGCGCCCATTGCGAGCGCGAGCGCGAGCCCTGCGCCCACGACGAGCGCTCTGGCTCCGTTCATGTTCCTGGTGATGTCCATGGTCGTTCCTTTCTATTCGCCGCGGGCCGTCCCCGCGATGATTGGACGAATGCTGGTGAATTGCGTGCGGTGCCGCGTCGGCCGGAAAGCTAGTTCTCGGCTTGCTCAACCCGTACCTTGACACGTGTCGGATTGCCGTGGCTGTCGAGGGTCTTTGCATCGAGTGCCTGGATCTCGATGTACGCCTCGCCTTCTTTGATGTCGCCGGCGGGGCACGTTTCGATTGTCTTGCCGGTCTCGACCACACCGGATTCGTACATGGTCTCGTCGTTTTGGATGACGCGGAATCGCTGGGGAAATTTATTGTCTTGGACGTTTTGCACGTTGACGCGCAGCTTGCCGTCCTCCTGTAGCTGAGCGACCGGTGCGACCGAAATCGTCATCATGTTGTCGCGGACGATGGCGTCGAGCTCATCTTGGATTTCCTGACGCGTTTTGCCCTCGGCCGTCGTAACCGAAGCGCCCGCCTCGGGTACGGGCTGCGACTGCCAAGCGTATAGTCCTACGGCGACAAGGGCACAGACGATGGCCAAGCAGGCAACGATGAGCTTCTTGCGACGACCCAGGCCTGCAAAGCGGGGTGGCTTCTTCACGCTCATGCGGCATCCTTGGCGGTATAGACACGCGCAAAGGTGGACGGATCCGCTCCAAAGAGCATGTGAAGCATCAGGCGGCGCGAGTAGACGAGTTCTTCGAAGTCGGGAGGGAGCTCGATGTCGTGGATATGCGCGATGTGGTGGGCGAGCGCCGAGAACGACTCGGGGTCGCAGATCACATCGGTGGTAACGTGGTAGACCGCCGTATCGGGGAATGCCTCTTCGTCGAAAGGCAGGAGATGGGGATCGTCGTCGACTTCGATGGCGATGCCGTACTGGGGCCAGTAATATGCCATGGGAACCTCCCTGCTTCTGGGCCAAAACTTCTATCGGTTTTGGCTGTCGACGCCGACCGTATCAGCCGCTACTTGACCAATTTCTGACCAAATGCTTGACGGATTGGCGTCTCCGCAGGTAAAAGGCGGCAAAAAAAACTCCAACTTTTTTCAAGCGACAATCGCGCGGTCGGCGACGGCGGGGCCATATGTGTCAAAAGCATCGTCTGCCGAGGAAATCAAGCCGCTCGCCGAATTGCACGAACGTAAAAATCGCCAATTATGGAGACGGTCTCGAACACGTCGACGAAACGATGCGGTAACATCTCCCTGCAAACACTGTAGTTAGCTAAAGGGGGAGTTCGCGTGTCTGCAACCATCAAACCCTTCACCGACGAGTTCGAAGAGTATGGTCGCGATGAGTCTCGCGCATCGGGCGAGGCCTCGAGCATCTCGTTTCCGACAACGGAAGACGAGGTCTGTGCCATTTTGGAAAAGCTCCATGCCGAGCGTGTCCCGGTAACGGTTCAGGGCGCCCGAACCGGCCTTGCCGCCGGTGCCGTGCCCCACGGCGGGCATATCCTCAATACTTCCCGTATGAATCGCTACTTGGGCCTTCGTCGCGATGAACAAGGCCAATTTCTGCTGCGCGTGGAGCCGGGCGTTGTGCTCTCGGAGCTGCGCAAGCAGCTGAGCAAGAAGGTGCTGCCGACTGCTGGTTGGGACCAGGCATCGCTTGAGGCCTACGAGGAGTTCCAAGAGGCCCCCGAGCAGTTCTTTCCCACCGATCCTACCGAGACGTCTGCCTGTCTGGGCGGCATGGCGGCATGCAACGCCTCCGGCGCCCGCAGCTACGCTTACGGCCCCATGCGCCCACATATCACGGGACTCCACGTCGCGCTGGCTGATGGCGATTTGCTTGAGCTTCAGCGCGGCGAGGCTTTTACCCAGGGTCGCCATCTGTCGCTCGTGACGGCAGAGGGCCGCGCGCTCGAGCTCGACCTTCCCGACTACACCATGCCCAAGACCAAAAATGCTTCGGGCTATTTCGTTGCTGACGATATGGATGCCATCGATCTGTTTATCGGTGCGTGTGGCACAATCGGCGTCATCACCGAGCTCGAGATTGCCCTGCAGGCGGCGCCTGCGGTCGTTTGGGGCGTGAGCTGTTTCTTTGACAGTGAAGACAAGGCCGTGTCCTTCACCGATTCTGTGCGTCCCGTCCTGTCCCACGCGGCTGCCATCGAATATTTCGATGCGGGCGCCCTGGATATCCTGCGTCGTCAGCGTGAGCAGTCGACCGCGTTCGCCTCGCTGCCGGCGCTCGACAAAGAGGCCAAGGTCTGTGTCTACGTGGAGCTCGACTGCGATGACGAAGTTCAGGCGACTGAGGAGCTGTATCACTTGGGGTGGGTACTGGAGCTTGCGGGCGGCAGTGACGATGCGACATGGGTCGCGCGCACCGAGGTCGATCGCGAGTGTCAGCGATTCTTCCGCCATGCGGTGCCCGAGAGCGTCAACATGCTCATCGACGAGCGTCGCCGTACGGATCCCACCATCACCAAACTGGGCTCGGACATGTCGGTGCCCAACGCGCGCCTGGCCGATGTCGTGGCCCTCTATCGCCGTACGCTGGCCGAAAGCGGGCTTGAGTCTGCCGCCTGGGGACATATCGGCAACAACCATCTGCATGTGAACATCCTGCCGCGCGATGCACAGGATTACCGTCGCGGTGGCGAGTTGTTTGCCCAGTGGGCTTCCGAGGTCACGGCCATGGGCGGTGCCGTTTCTGCCGAGCACGGCGTCGGCAAGATCAAGGCGGGCTTCTTGGAGACGATGTACGGTCACGAGGCCATGGTCGAGTCGGCGCGGCTCAAGCTCCAGCTCGATCCCGACGGGCAGCTGGGTCGCGGTAACCTGTTTTCGGAGAAGCTCTTGGATGAGCTCGTCCAGAAAGGGGGCGCGTGAAGATGAGCGATTTCCATATGGTGGTGTGCGTCAAGGCGGTGCCGGGCAGCACCGAGGTCAAGATGGACCCCAAGACCAATACCATCGTGCGCGATGGCAAGCAGGCGGTCATTAATCCCTTCGATGCAAGTGCCCTAGAATGCGCGCTGGCGCTGAAGGACGACTTTATCGGCTTTGGCATGGACGTGCGCGTGACGGTGGTGTCGATGGGCATCCCCGCGACCGAATCGCTGCTGCGCGACTGCATCGCTCGAGGCGCCGACGACGCGCTGCTGCTGACCGATCGCGCCTTTGCAGGTGCCGATACCCTGGCGACCACCTATGCTCTCAAATGCGGCATCGAGGCGCTCGACGAGGACTTCGACCTGCTCATCTGCGGCAAGATGGCGGTGGATGGCGATACGGCCCAGATTGGTCCCGAGTTTGCCGGTGCCTTTGAGATTCCCTGCGTGACCGACGTGAGTTGCGTGCAGAGCGCGGGCTTTACGACCTGTGGCTCGCTGGCGCTCGTTCACGGATGCGATGCCGGCGAGGAGACGGTGTACCTTGAGATGCCGTGCGCGATGACGACTGCCAAGGAGATTGGTCAGTTGCGTATGCCGAGTATTGCCGGTATTCGCGCGGCAGAGGAGGCGGACGTGCGCGTGGTCAGTGCCGCCGACGTGAACGCCGACCCCGTGCGTTGCGGTCTTGCCGGGTCGCCGACACAGGTCGTGCGCTCGTTTGTGCCCGACCGTGACCAAACGTGCGAGACCGTTGAGGGGACGGCGTCCGAGCAGGCGGCAAAGCTTGCCAAGATTATCGAGGGGATGGCATAGATGAGCGGACTGATTATCGATAGCGAAGTCTGTATCGGCTGCGGTCGCTGCGTTCGCGCCTGTGCCTCGGGCGGCATCGTAGTGGAAGGCGAGCGACCCAGCCGATGCGCCCGCGTAACCGACGGCTGCATCCTATGCGGTGGGTGCGTCGACGCCTGCCCCGTCAACGCTATCACGATCGAGTGTGACGAGGCCGCTGGTACGGTGGACCTTGATGCATATCGAGACATTTGGGTCTTCGTGCAGACTGACGAGCACGATGCCGTGGCTCCCGTGGCCTACGAGCTCATGGGCAAGGGGCGCGAGCTTGCCGATGCTCGCGGCTGCCGTCTGGTGGCACTGGTCGGCATAAGCCCCGAGGGCTCGCTTGGGGACCTGGAACATCTGGTTTGCGCGGGCGCCGACGAAGTCCTGGCCTGTCGTGACGAGCGCCTGCGCCAAAACGATGCGGAGGTCTACGCCCACTTGATCTGCGATTTGGTAGCCGAACGCAAACCCGAGGCCATCCTATACGGTGCGACCGCTTTTGGTCGCGAACTGGCACCCGGCGTTGCCGTGCGTTTGCAGACGGGTCTTACGGCCGACTGCACCGTGCTTTCGATGGATGCGGAGACGGGCCTACTGCAGCAGACGCGCCCGGCGTTTGGCGGCAACTTGATGGCCACCATCATTTGCCCCAACCACCGTCCGCAGATGGCAACGGTGCGCTCTGGTATCTTTAAGGCTCCCGACTTCGACTACGGCCGCTCCGGCACGATCACCCAGATATCACTTGCGGATGATGCTAAGGCTCGTGTCGAGATCTCGATTCCCGCCGAGGAGTGGGGACAGCAGGCTTCGATCGCCGATGCCGAGCGCCTGGTCGTGGTGGGTCGCGGCATTGGTTCCAAGAAAAATCTGCCGCTGATGCGAAGGCTCGCCGAGGCTCTGGGAGCCGAGCTTGGCTGCACGCGACCTGTCGTGGAGGCCGGCTGGTTGGAGTATCGCCATCAGATTGGCCAGACGGGCGTATCGGTTTCGCCCAAGCTTCTCGTGAGTATCGGTGTTTCGGGCGCCATCCAGCATCTTGCCGGCATCGGTGGGGCTGAGTGCATTATCGCCATCAACGAGGACCCGGATGCCCCCATTTTTGGTACTGCCCAGTACAAGGTTGTCGGCGATGCCGTCGAGGTCGTCGAGGAGCTGCTGGCTCAGCTTGAGCGCTAGGCGCGCGCCAGCCAGTCGCGCATCTCGTCCTTAAGGCGGCTCCAAGTTGCCTGCGTGGCGGGGTCGGTAAAGGGCCGCGTGATGCCAAAAGGCGCGTCGAGCAGGCGGTAGATATTGCCCTGCTCGCGCGCCAGCGCGCGGCTCGCTGGATAGACGAGCTCAAACATAAAGCAGATGAGCCCCACCAGGTAGTCCGCCGGCTCGTTGCGCTCGTCGCGCGCGACGCAGCGGTGCTCGTCAAAGGCGGCAAGTGTCGGCGACGAGAAACGGCTGCCGAGAAACGTTTTCTCGTCCACCTTGAGGATGGTGTCGACGGTGCTGTCGGCGATGGTACGCATAATGTCGATCTTGTCGCCATCGCGCACGATATCGCAGAAGCTTCGCGTGCGCTCGTCGAGCTGCGCGGGTAGACGGAAATCGCTGTGATAGGCAATGCTCGCTCGGATGAGCTCATCTTCTGCCGGGTCATCGATAAAGTCGCGGATGCTCGTTACGGCGGGCGCATCGGCGGGATTCTCGCCAAAGAGGATCTCGATGCCCAGCACCGCATGGCTCATGCTCTCGGCGTCCTAAAGGTGTCCCAGCGTCGCAGCTGCTCAAAGCGGCCCATATCGTGCAGCAGGCCGCAAAGCCATGCCAGGTCAATATCTTCTGACGACCAGCCCTGCTCGCGCGCTACGGCATCGCATGCCTCGGCCACGTGGTACGTATGCTCGATTTTGAGCGCGATGCGTGGGTTGGTGGCGTCGTAGGCATCGGTGTAGCTTTTGAAGGCCGCGCGCGCCCGGTCTCGATCGATAGCTGTCATAATGACTTCCTAAAAAGTTGTGTCTTTCGATCCGGTGGCAATTGTAGGTGAACTCGGTTGCTGTCAGATGATGATTCTGCCGTATCGCTACATGCGGCTTGGAGACCTTGTCAGGATGAGAAGCGTATGGTGCTCAAAATCGTTAGAACCGTCTGGCCGGTGATGCTTACCTATGTTGCAATAGGCACGCCGTGCGGAATGATCATGGGGCAGACGGGAATGGAGCCCTGGATGGTCTTTGCTCTGAGCAGCACGTTTGTGACGGGCAGCGGGCAGTTTATGATCTGCAACCTGTGGCTGGCGGGTGTGCCTGCAGCATCGATCGTCGCGAGCGTCGCCGCAATCTCCTCGCGCTTTGCGCTTTACTCGGCATCGATCGCACCGCATCTGAGGGGTGCCTCGAAGCGTCAGACGCTGGCTGTTGCCGCGACACTTACCGAGGAGGCATACGGCATCTCGCTTGCCAAGTTGGTTGAAGGGGAGGATTGGGGCCCGCGTGAGTCCTTCGTGCTCAACGTGATCCTTATCGCAACATGGGGCGTTTCGTGTACGACGGGCGCCATCGTCGGCGCCGTTGTCGATGTTCCCACCGCCATTGCGGCCTTTGTCTGCACCTCACTCTTTATCTGCCTGCTCTTTTCGCAGCGGCTGTCGCGCGGCAACGTTGTCGCGGCGGTTTCGGGCGCGGTGTCCGTCGCCGTATGCAAGTTCTTGGGCCTCACGAATATTGCCGTGCCGGCAAGCGTCGTGGTCGGCATTGCCATTGCACTGGCGTGCGATGCTGTATTTGACGGAAGAGGTGCCCGCGATGCCCGTTAACGAGTTCTTGGTTCTGTGGCTGTCGTCGTGGGCTGCTATCGCGTTCTTTCGCATCGCGCCGGCGTTCGCCTTGCGCGGGCGGACCCTGTCGCCCCGCATTACCGAGGCCCTGGGCTATATCCCGCCCGCTGCCTTTGCCGCGCTGGTCGCCAACGACTTGGTGAGCCCCGGCGCGTTCGACGCGGGGCTCTGGCCTGCCTTGGTTCCCTGGATTGCGGCCGCCGGCGTCGTGGTCGTGGCGGTCAAGACAAAATCGATGCTGTGGTGCTGCGTCTCGGGCATCGTACTCTATATTGTCTTGAGCCTTATATAGGGGTGGCGTCGCGGGCGCCGAATCTCGTTCCATCCGAACTTGTCGAATTTCTCACCGAGCCGGTCTGCTTCTTCTGGTACCATGGTCAAACTTTACTGTAGCAAAGCGTGACGTGGGCTTTTGTTCTGCGTCAGCGGAAATGGGGGTTTCATGGCACAGGAAGCGACCGCCAACGAGCAAAAGAAATTCAAGGTACCGCGTATCCCGGGCGACATCATGATCTATCCCATGATTGTTGGCCTTTTGCTCAACACTTTCTGTCCGCAGGTCTTTGAGATCGGCGGCTTCTTTACGGCTGCCTGCCGCGGCGGCTCCAATACCATCGTCGCTGCGATCCTGCTCTTCGTGGGTGCCGGCATCAGCTTTAAGTCCACGCCGGGCGCTATCAAGACCGGCATCGTCGTACTGATCCCCAAGCTTGTTGTTGCGGCCGCCCTTGGCTTGGGTGTGGCATATTTCTTTAACGACAACTTCCTGGGCCTGAGCTCCGTGTCTATCATCGGCGGCATCACGTTTTGCAACATGGCGCTCTATACGGGCATCATGGGCGAGTTCGGCGACGAGTCCGAGCAGGGCGCCGTCGGTATCCTGTTCTTTACGGCCGGCCCCGCCGTCACCATGATCATCCTCGGTGTCTCGGGTCTCGCCAACATCCCCGTCGGCACCATCGTCGGCTCCATCCTGCCGCTTGTTATCGGCATGGTTCTGGGCAACCTCTTCCCGTTCATCAAGAACCTGCTGGTCCCCGGCGCCAATCCCGCGATCGCCGTTATCGGATTTCAGCTCGGTGCGTCCATGAGCCTGTCGAGTTTTATCACCGGCGGCATCTCTGGCATCCTGCTGGGTCTCATCACGCTTTTTATCGTCGGCCCCATCACCTTTGCATTCGAGCGCCTGTGCGGTGGTAACGGCAAGGCGGCCGTTGCCTGCTCCACTATCGCCGGCACGGCTATGACCACGCCGGTCGCCCTCGCCGAGGTCGCACCGCGCTACGCCGAGCTTGCGCCCACTGCGTACGCTCAGATCGCCACCGCTGTCATCATCACGGCGATCTTGGCTCCGATTCTGACCGGCTGGGTCGACAAGAAGTTCTGCCAGGGCAAGGAGGATCTGTCGGTCGAAGGCGTCGAGGCTATTGAGGAAGCCGTCGCGACCGACATCGACGGCGAGTAGCAATCGCTACCAATCAATGATGCCGGCGTGCAATTCGCGCCGTTTGAGCGCCCGAACGAAAGCTGTCTTGCAGTGACGTTCGGGCGCTCTGCTATTATTCCCCTTACCCCTGCGGAGTAGGGGGTGTTTATTGTCCAGACACGAATCGGGCGATTCTGACCACTTGGATATTGAAGGGATGGCGTCTAGTGGTTAAGGCACTCAAAATCGAGATATTCCTGCTATGCATGATTGTTCTTATCGGGCTTGCCGCGCGAAGCCGCCGCTCCTTGTTCTCGAGCACCCAGCAGCTTCTGTTTAGCATGCTGGGCTACACGTCTGCTGCCTACATTTTCTTCGATATGATCTGGACGCTCTCGGACGGCGTGAGCACTCCTGTAGGCATCACGGCCAACTGGATTTCCAACGCGGTCTCGTTTTCGCTGTTCGCCATCGCGTGCCTTATTTGGTTTTTCTATTCCGAGACAGTGCAGGGCTCTCACCTTTTGACCGCGCGCTATAGGGTGGCGCTCGTGACGTTGCCAACCGTATTGGTGGTCGTGCTGGCATTTACCAGCTACTGGACGCACGCTATGTTCTATATCGATGCGCAGGGCGTATATCGTCGCGGAGCGCTTTATATGATTCAACCTATCGTTAGCTACTGCTACATCATATATACGTCTTTGCATGCCTTTATTCAGACTCGAAAAGTCGAAAGTCTGCAAAAGAAGGCCATTTATCGCACCCTCGCCTTTTTTGCGGTTCCCGCTCTGGTGGGCGGTACCTTCCAGGTTTTGTTTTCGGTACCGGGCCTTTGCGTCGGTATAACGCTGAGCATCCTGCTGCTCTACATCATCTACCAGGAGCAGCTGATCTCGACCGACCCGTTGACTGGCCTTAACAATCGCAACCGTTTTGAGACCTATATGCTGTCGCTCTTCTCAAATGTGGATCAGGCCGAAGATGTGTATCTGCTTATGATGGACGCCGACGGCTTTAAGCAGATTAACGATCGCTATGGACATGTGGAGGGCGACCATGCTCTTCAGGTTATATCCGCTGCGCTCAAAGAGGTCTGCTCGGCGTCTGGTGGCTTTATCGCACGCTACAGTGGCGATGAGTTCGTGGTGCTCCAAAAGGCAGTGGCGGAACGGGATATCATGCATCTGTGCGCGACAATCAACGACGAGCTCGCGCATGCCGAGGTGCCGTATGCATTGCGGATGTCCATCGGTTACGCGCGGGTCGGCGATAGTGTTGATACCTGGCAAGACTTACTTCGCGCTGCCGATGCGGAGCTTTACCGCGTCAAGGCCGAGAAAAAGGAAGCTGGCGTACAAATACGCTAGAAAAGGGGCACACGACCGCATTGATGGTCGTGCGCCCCTATTGCGTTGGCGGGATTAGTAGCGGCTGTCGAAGATACGCCTCGTCTTTTTCTTAGAACGAGGCAGTTCGCTAGGCCTTTTTGGGCTTGTTTACGATGATGATGCCGCCGCAAACCAACAGCAGGGCAACGATGACAGTAACGGGGCTCGTGCCAGCGCCCTCGCCGAGCAGCAGCGCGCTCAGCAGCACGCCAAAGACCGGGTTCATAAACCCAAAGACCGAGACGCGGCTGACGGGGTTGGCGGCAAGCAGGCGCGACCACAGCGAGTAGGCGACCGCGGAGATAAGCGCCATGTAGATGATGAGCGCGATGGCGGGGGCGATTTCGGTGGGGGACAACGTGCCGCCCATCAAAAAGCCGATGGCGGTAAGGACCACGCCACCGACTAAAAACTGCCACCCGGCAAGCAAGACGCCGTCGTGCTCGCGCGAGAAGATGCCGATCAGGCAGGTCGATAGGGCACCCGCGACGGTGGAGGCCAGGATAAAGCCCTCGCCATCGAGCCTGAAGCCAAAGGTGCCGTCCGCGCCCGAAAGGTTGACGAGCGCGACACCGGCAAAGCCCAGTACGCAGCCGAGCACTTTGGCCGCATCGAGCTTTTCGGTGCGAAACGCCAGGGCGGCAAAGAGGATGGCTAGGAAGTTGGCGCTGGCCTCGATGATGGAGCTCGACATGGCGCTGGCGCGCGAGAGGCCCAGATAGAAAAAGAAATACTGCCCGATAGTCTGGAAGAGCGACAAGACAAAGATGGGCTTGATGTCGCGAGCCTGCGGAATGAGGGGGCGGCGTTGGGCCGCACTCATCCCAACGATAACCAGGGCGCCGGCAAGTGTGAAGCGCAAGCCCGCAAAGAGCAGCTGCGAGGCGCTATCGTGCGCTGGGATACCAAAGAGTGCGTAACCGATCTTGATACAGGGAAAGGCCGATCCCCAGAGTGCACAGCAGACGAGGCAGCCCAGGATGAGTCCGGGCAGGGTGGCGAGATACGGCTTGCGGCTTTCCATGATGTCCTTCCTACATGCGCGAAGCAAAAAAGAACCCGCCACCGGATGTGCCGGTGGCGGGTGTTGTTACCCGAAGGGATTGTACCCGATGGGAAAGGTTTAAGCGAAGTAGGCCACGCCGCTCTCAAAGATCGGCATGAACTTATCGCCGGGGACATGCTCGGGCACGTTGCGGTACAGGTTGTCGCCGCGACGCTCGGCATGGCCCATCTTGCCCAGGACGCGGCCGTCGGGGCTCGTGATGCCCTCGATGGCGAGTGCGGAGCCGTTGGGGTTGACGGAAAGGTCCATGCTGGGCTTGCCGTTCTCGCCCACGTACTGCGTGGCGACCTGGCCGTTGGCGATCAGTTGGGCGAGCACTTCGTCATTGGCGACAAAGCGGCCCTCGCCGTGGCTGATGGCGACGGTGTAGGGGTCGTCCAGGCTGCACTGCGACAGCCACGGGGACAAGTTGGACGAGATGCGGGTGCGCACCAGACGGCTCTGGTGGCGACCGATGGTGTTGAACGTCAACGTGGGCGCATCGGGCGTGGCGTCGACGATGTCGCCGTAGGGCACCAGGCCGAGCTTGATCAGGGCCTGGAAGCCGTTGCAGATGCCCAGCATCAGGCCGTCGCGGGCCTTGAGCAGGTCGCGAACTGCCTCGGTGACCTCGGGAGCGCGGAAGAACGCCGTGATGAACTTGGCGGAGCCGTCGGGCTCGTCGCCGCCCGAGAAGCCGCCGGGGATCATGACGATCTGGCTTGCACGGATGCGGCGGGCAAGCTCGTGGGTGCTCTCGGCGACGGCCTCGGGCGTGAGGTTGTTGATCACGAAGGTGTCGGCTTCGGCACCGGCTGCGCGGAAGGCACGTGCGCTGTCGTACTCACAGTTGTTGCCGGGGAACACGGGGATGATCACGCGCGGACGGGCGATCTTGGCGCCGCTGTACACGTGGATGTCCTTGGCACGGAAGTCGATGGTCTCGACCTCGGGGGTCTCGTCGGCGCTGCGGTAGACAAAGACGCCCTCGATGCCGCTCTCCCAGGCCTCCTGGAGTTCGGAGAGCTCGATGACCTCGGAGCCGGTGTCGATGACATAGCCCTCGACGGTGGTGCCCAGGGGCTCGACGACAACGCCGTCGGCGACCTCGGGCAGCTCGGCATCCTCGGCGAGCTCGACGATAAAGCTGCCGTAGAGCGGGGTGAAGAGGCTCTCTACGTCTACATCCTCGGCAAGCTCGATGCCGATCTGGTTACCGACGCACATCTTAAAGAGGCTCTCGGCGCCGCAGCCGTAGCCGGGCGTGGATATGGCCAGGGCGTTGCCGGTAGCAGTGAGCGCCTCGACGGCGTCAAACGCGGCGAGCAACTGCTGGGCGTCGGGACGGTAGTCCTCGCCATAGGTGGCGGGGGCGATGCGGACGACGCGGTGCGTGAGGCCCTTGAACTCGGGCGAGACGGCGCGGGCGGCCTTGCCCACGGCGACGGCGAAGCTGATCAGGGTCGGCGGAACGTTGAGCTCGCCGGTCTCGTCCTCAAACGAACCGCTCATGGAGTCCTTGCCGCCGATGGCGCCGGCACCCAGGTCGACTTGGGCCATGAGGGCGCCCAGGACGGCTGCCGTGGGCTTGCCCCAGCGCTCGGCCTCGGTGCGCAGACGCTCGAAGTACTCCTGGAAGGAGAGATAGGCGCGCTTGTGCTCAAAGCCGGCAGCCACGAGCTTGGCGATGGACTCGACCACGGACAGGTAGGCGCCCGCAAACTGGTCGGCCTCCATCAGATAGGGGTTGAAGCCCCATGCCATGGCACTCGCCGTGGTGGTCTCGCCGTCCACGGGGAACTTGGCGACCATGGCCGAGCTGGGGGTGAGCTGCGTCTTGCCGCCAAAGGGCATGAGCACGGTCGCGGCGCCGATGGTGGAGTCGAAGCGCTCGGAAAGGCCCTTGTTGGAAGCGACGTTGAGGTCGGTGACGAGCGAGGTCATGCGCTCGGCGAGTGTGGTGCCGGCCCAGCTGGGCTGCCACACGCTACGGGCGCACACGTGGGCGACCTGGTGCTTGGGTGCGCCGTTGGAGTTGAGGAACTCGCGGGACAGGTCGACGATAGCGACGCCGTTCCAGGCCATGCGCATGCGCGGCTCGGCGGTAACCTCGGCGATAACGGTCGCCTCCAGGTTCTCCTCGGCGGCGTAGCCCATGAACTCCTCGACGTCACCGTCGGCGACGGCGCAGGCCATACGCTCCTGGGACTCGGAGATGGCGAGCTCGGTGCCGTCCAGGCCGTCGTACTTCTTGGTCACGGTGTCCAGGTCCACGTACAGGCCGTCGGCAAGCTCGCCCACGGCGACCGAGACGCCGCCGGCGCCAAAGTCGTTGCAGCGCTTGATCAGGCGGCAGGCGTCGCCGCGGCGGAAGAGGCGCTGCAGCTTGCGCTCGACCGGGGCGTTGCCCTTCTGGACCTCGGCGCCCGAGGTCTCGATGGACTCGGTGTTCTGGGTCTTGGAGGAGCCGGTGGCACCGCCGATGCCGTCACGGCCGGTGCGGCCGCCCAGCAGGATGATCTTGTCGGTGGGGGCGGGGCACTCGCGGCGCACGTGGTTTGCCGGGGTAGCGCCCACGACGGCGCCGACCTCCATGCGCTTGGCCACGTAGCCGGGGTGATAGAGCTCGTTGACCTGACCGGTGGCAAGGCCGATCTGGTTGCCGTAGCTGGAGTAGCCGGCGGCGGCAGTAGTCACGAGCTTGCGCTGCGGCAGGTTTCCCCCCAGGCGACCGATGTCG
>UQEO01000019.1 GCA_900540095.1 uncultured Collinsella sp. | reverse complement strand
CGGAGAGCACATTAAGTGCTCTCCGGCTCGTGCGGAACTCGCGATCGACTTCGCATGCCGCCGGGCAGCCGGGGCCGACGTGGGGTTCAAAGATTTTCAAAGAAGCGGTCGGCGCGCAGTGCGCCGACCGCCGATATATGGGGTCTGATATTTTCTACCAGCTAGGGCCTCTTACTCGTCTAGGAGATCCTCTGGCATTTCGTTGCCGTCGCCTAGGTCGACCGGGGCCTCTTCGGCGTCGGTTGCGGCCTCGGCGCCTTCGCCTTCGGGCTTCTCCTTGGCGGCCGTCATGCGGGCTACGGCGCAGATGCGGTCGTTGTCGTCGACGGTCATCATCTTGACGCCCTGGGTGGCGCGGCCGGTCTGGCTGATCTCGTCGGTCTTGACGCGAATGACCGTCGCGCCCTCCGTCACGATGAACAGCTCGTGCTGCGGGCCCACCGTCTTCATGGCCGCGAGGTTACCCTTACGCTCGGTCATTTGAATGGTGTAGACGCCCTGACCGCCGCGATTCTGCTCCGGGTAGTCCGCGACCGGCGTGCGCTTGCCGTAGCCGCGCTCGGTGATGACGAATAGATCGCCGTTGCCGTTAGTGACTTCCATGCCCAGAACGCTCACGCCGTCCTTCAGACCGATACCGCGAACGCCGCTGGTATCGCGGCCGGTGGCGCGCACCTGCTCCTCGGAGAACATGATCGCCTTGCCCGCGGTGGTGGCCAGGATAATCTTGTCGCCCTCGCGCACGCGGCGCACGTTCAGCAGCGCGTCGTCGTCACGCAGGTTGATAGCGATCAGGCCGTCGCGACGGCTGCGGTCATATGCGCTCATCACGGTCTTCTTGACCATGCCGCTCTTGGTGGCAAACATCAGGTACTCGTCGGCCGGGAACTCGCGGCAGCTGATGACGCTCGCGATCTTCTCGCCTTCCTCGAAGGGCAGCAGGTTGACGATCGCGGTACCGCGCGCCTGGCGCGTACCCACCGGCAGCTCGTGCACCTTCAGGCGATAGACCTTGCCCTTGCTCGAGAAGAACAGCACGTACTCGTGCGTGGACGCGATGAACATCTCGTCGATAACGTCGTCCTCTTTGAGGTTGACGCCCGATACGCCCTTGCCGCCGCGCTTCTGGGCGCGGTAGGCAGCCACCGGGATACGCTTAACGTAGCCGGTATGGGTGATGGTCACGACCATATCCTCGTCGGCGATGAGGTCCTCGACATCCAGGTCCTTCTCAACCTGGCTGATCTCGGTGCGGCGCTTGTCGCCAAACTTCTTGGAGATCTCGCGCATCTCTTCCTTGATGACGCCCAGGATCTTCTCCTCATGCGCCAGCAGGTCCTCGTAGTAGGCGATGGCGCGGCGCAGGCCGTCCAACTCTTCTTGGATCTTGTCGCGCTCCAGGCCGGTCAGGCGGCGCAGCTTCATCTCGAGGATGGCCGTGGTCTGCTCGGGCGTAAAGCCAAAGCGCTCGATCAAGCGGCTGCTGGCCTCGGAGTCGGTCTGCGAGGAGCGGATGATGCTAATGACCTCGTCGATATGGTCGAGAGCCATCAGATAACCCTCGAGGATATGCGCGCGGGCTTGGGCCTTCTTAAGGTCGAAGCGGGTGCGGCGGGTGACGACGTCGACCTGGTGGTCGATGTAGTGCTGCAGCATCTCACGCAGGCTCAGGCATTTGGGAACGCCGTTGACGAGCGCCAGGTTGTTGGCGCCAAAGGTCGTCTGCAGCGAGGTGTACTTATACAGGTTGTTGAGCACGACCTGCGGAATGACGCCCTTCTTGAGCTCGATAACCAGACGGATGCCCTTCTGGTTGGACTCATCGCGCATATCCGAGATGCCCTCGATGCGCTTGTCGTTGACGAGCTGGGCAATCTTCTCCTGCAGGGTGCCCTTGTTGACCATGTAGGGAATCTCGGTGAAGACCAGGCGACTGCGACCGGTCTTGGTGGACTCAACGTGTGCCTTGGCGCGCACGGTAATGGAGCCGCGGCCGGTCTCGTAGCTCTGCTTAATGCCGGCGCTGCCCATGATGATGGCGCCGGTGGGGAAGTCCGGACCGGGCATGATCTGCATGAGCTCGTCGACGGTGGCGTCGGGGTTGTCGATCAGGTAGCAGGTGGCCTCGATCGCCTCGGCGAGGTTATGCGGGGCGATGTTGGTGGCCATGCCGACGGCGATGCCCTGGCTGCCGTTGACCAGCAGGTTGGGGAAACGTGCAGGCAGTGCCACGGGCTCGGCGAGCGATTCGTCGTAGTTGGGCTGCCAGTCGACGGTATCCTTCTGCAAGTCACGCAACAGTTCCATGGCGGGCTTTGCCAGGCGGCTCTCGGTGTAACGCATGGCCGCCGCGCCGTCGCCGTCGATATTGCCGAAGTTGCCGTGACCGTCGATGAGCGGCGTACGCATGGAGAACCACTGCGCCAAGCGGACCATGGCCTCGTAGACCGCAGAGTCACCGTGCGGGTGGTACTTACCGATAACTTCGCCGACCGTCCACGCCGACTTCTTGTGCGGGCGGTTGGGGTAGATGCCGCTCTCGTTCATCGCGTACAGGATGCGGCGGTGCACCGGCTTTAAGCCGTCGCGCACGTCCGGCAGGGCGCGCGCCGTGATGACCGACATCGAATACTCGATAAACGACTGCTTCATCTCGCGACCGAACTCCGAAATCTGGAGCTGGCCGCCGTTGATATCCTCGCCGGCCGAGGCGCCACGGTCGACTTCGCCAAAGCTCTCCTCGAGCTCGCCGTCGTCGTCCTCTTCCTCGTCATCATCGGCATCGGGGTTATAGGCGTCCGGGTCGCCGTCCTCGCCCTGCTCAGCACGGGCAAGCAGGCGCTTCAGATCGTCGGGCATACCGGCATCGCCGGCCTCGTCCATACCCTCATTGTTGTTGATATCGTCTGCCACGTTACCTCCTCTTAAGCATCAAGGAATCGTGCATCATGTGCGTGTTTTTCAATGTATTCGCGGCGATAGCCGACCTCGGAACCCATCAGCTCGCGCACGGCGCGGTCCGCCACCACGGCGTCTTCGATCGACACACGCTGCAGGATGCGGGTCTTGGGGTCCATCGTCGTCGAGGCAAGCTGCTTGGGGTCCATCTCGCCCAGACCCTTGTAGCGCTGGACGGTATAGCCCTTGCGCTTCTTGGTAATCTTGCCGTCCTTGGCCTTGCCGTCCTCGTCGTTATCGTCGGGGTTCAGGCCCAGACTCTGGATGGTGTCGCGCAGGATCTCGTCTTCGGGCTGGCGGCCGTTGGGATACACGTAGTGGATCTTGTTGCGCACCTTAATGCCAAAGATGGGCGGGCAGGCAACATAGACGTAGCCGGCATCGATCAGCGGACGCATGTACTTGTAGAAGAACGTCAGCAGCAGGATGCGGATATGCGCACCGTCGACGTCTGCATCGGTCATGATGATGATCTTGTGGTAGCGCGCCTTGGTGATATCGAAGTCGCCGCCGTCGCCGGCACTCGTCGTGACGCCGCAGCCGATCGCGGTAATCAGCGACTGAATGGTGTCACTCGAGAACGCGCGATGGTCACCAACGCGTTCGACGTTCAAAATCTTGCCGCGCAGGGGCAGAATCGCCTGGATGTCTCGGCGACGGCCGTCCTTGGCCGAACCGCCTGCCGAGTCGCCCTCTACGATGAAGAGCTCGGTCAGCTCGGCATCGCGCACCGAGCAGTCAGCGAGCTTACCGGGCAGGGACGCCGTCTCGAGCAGGCTCTTGCGGCGGGTCGCCTCGCGCGCCTTGCGGGCGGCATTGCGCGCCTTGCAGGCCTGTTGCGCCTTCTTGACGATCTCGCGAGCGGGCTTGGGATGCTCCTCGAGGTAATCGACAAGGCCGTCGGTCACAATCTTGAGCGTGAGCGCTCGCATATAGGAGCTGCCGAGCTTTGCCTTGGTCTGGCCCTCAAACTGCGGATCGGGCAGCTTGACCGAGATAACGGCCGAAAGGCCCTCGCGCACATCGTCGCCGGTCAGGTTGGCGTCTTTTTCCTTGAGCAGGTTCTGCTTGCGCGCGTAATCGTTGATCACGCGGGTGAGCGCGGTGCGGAAGCCCTCAAGGTGCATGCCGCCTTCGGGGGTGTAGATGTCGTTGGCAAACGACATGACGTTCTCGCCGTAGCCGCTATTCCACTGCAGGGAAACCTCGACCTCTCCCATCTTGGCCACAGGCGCGTCCGGGTCCGATTTGCCCTCGATGTAGATGGGCTCCTTAAAGGCCTCGGGGACGTCCTTGCCCTCGTTGAGGAACTTGACGAAGTCGATGATGCCGCCCTCGTAGCAAAACTCCTCCACGTGGGGAGTAGACTCGCGCTCGTCAGTCAGCACGATTTTGAGGTTCTTATTGAGGAACGCCGTCTCCTGCAGACGGTTGTGCAGCGTATCGAAATCGTAGATGCAGGTCTCGAAGATCTCGTCGTCGGGCCAGAAGGTGACGGTGGTGCCCGTCGAATCCGAGGTGCCCACGACCTCCATCTTCTTGACGGTCTTGCCGCGCGAGAACTCCATCTCGTAGGTGTTGCCGTCGCGACGAACCTGAACGACCACGCGCTTGGACAGTGCGTTGACGACGGAGATGCCAACGCCGTGCAGGCCGCCCGAGACCTTATAGGCCGAATTATCGAACTTACCGCCGGCGTGCAAAATCGTCATGACGACCTCGAGCGTCGGGATCTTTTTAACAGGGTGCTCGTCGACGGGGATACCGCGCCCGTTGTCGACGACCGTGATGGAGTTGTCGGCGTGGACCGTCACCTGGATCTCGGTGCAGAAACCGGCCATGGCCTCGTCGACGGAGTTGTCAACGATCTCCCACACCAGGTGATGCAGACCGCTGGCGCTCGTCGAGCCGATATACATGCCCGGGCGCTTACGAACGGCCTCGAGACCTTCGAGAATCTTAATCTCGCCGCCATCGTAATCGTTTTCGTTTGCCACACGTCCTCCTTCAGTCAAGAAAATGTGTACAGCCTTACTAGTTTATCGTAAAAAAATACCCTCGGGAACGAGGGTATTTGGCTCTACAAGGCCACCAGATGCGATTTAAGGCTCTTTTTTGCTTTGCACGCCCTTGGCCCACTCGGCACTGGCTCTCATGGCGTTCTCGAGGGCCTCGCGCAGTTTTTGGTCTTCGATGGGCGCCACTTGGCGCTCAATCTCGGTGCGCTCGGCATCGCTGAGGTCGGCGTGTGGGGCCGGCGGGCGCTCGGTCGCCGCTGGGCGAAGGCGCTCCTTGGCGGCGGGCGGCGTGTGACCGGGCGCGGTGGTTTTGAACACCAGGCCATCCACATGCGCACCGGCGCGCTCCATGCGCGCGCGGATGATCTCGCGCAACAACGTCATTTCCTGCGTCCACGAGGGCGAGTCGAGATATACCAGCAGCTCATTGGACTCGGGCAGGTAGCGCAGGCCCGTCACATGCCGCCCCTCGCGCGTGCCCGAGCACACCGCGTTCCACGCGCGATAGACCGCGCGCGACTCCTCGGCGGCCTCCATCTGCGCACGGCGCTCAGGGGTCGCAGCCGCCAGGATGCGCTGGCGCTCTGCGTTCAAAAAGCCACTGAAGGCGACCGTTTCGCTCTCGCGCTCGTAATTAGCACGTCTCACCCATGCTCACCACCTTGGCTCGATCAAGCAGGTCATCGGTAAAGTACCCCAGGTTGGTCGTGGTTATGACCGTCTGGATATCATCGCCGATCAGCCGCAGGAAAGCACCGCGGCGTTCGCCGTCGAGTTCGCTCATCACGTCGTCCAAAAGCAGCAGTGGGGCGGTGCCCAGGACATCGCGAGCCACGGCCACCTCCGCCACCTTCCAGGCCAGAACCAACGTTCGCTGCTGACCTTGGCTGGCAAATGAACGGGCGGAGCGACCCGCCACAGCAAACTCAATCTCGTCGCGATGCGGTCCCACCAACGTCACGCCGCGGCGAATTTCCTCGTCGGCGTGCTCATCAAGGGCAGCCAGCATGCGCTCGTACGCCCAGCCCTTCAGCTCTTCGCGACCCTCGACCTGGGGCAAATCCCCCAGCGTGGACGTGTAGGTCACGTTGGCAGCCTCACCGGATGCCACTTGCCCGTAGGCAGTGTGCACATGGCCCGCCAGCCGGTCGAGCAGGGCCAACCGGTGCACGAGCAGGGCCGAGCCCGCGCGGGCAATCGAATCATTCCACGCGCCGAGCATCTCGCGGCAGCACCAGGTCTCCTTGAGCAAGGCGTTACGCTGGGTCACGCAGCGCCCATAGGTGCTCGCAAGATCGGCATAGCGTGCGCTCAGTTGCATGCCAAAGTCATCGAGGGCGGCGCGGCGCACACTGGCGCCTCGCTTAACCATGTCCAGATGGTCGGGGCAAAACAGCACGCTCGGCAGAACCCCGCGCACACCGGCGGCAGAGCATCTCTTGCCGTTGCGGCTAAACGAGCGTTTACCGTCCTCCGCGCTCAATCCCATATCAAGCACGCGGCCGTCGCCCTCGAGCCTCAGCTCGGCCTTGCACGAGCCCACGCCGTCATGGACGAGCTCGGCTGCGGTCGGATGCCTAAACGAGGCGCCGCTCGTCAGCAGCTGCAGCGCCTCTATGAGATTGGTCTTTCCCGCCGCGTTGGGTCCCGCAAGTATCGTCACGCCCTCGTCCAGGGCAAGGCGATAACTATCGAAGCTGCGGTAGTGCGCGACGGAAAGATCGCGGGCGAACATGGTCATGGCGCAACGCTAGATGCGGACCGGCATGACCAGGTACAGGTAGTTGATCTTGTCGTAGGACTTGAAGATGCCCGCCTGCGAGTAGCTCTTGAGCTCCAGCGTGATCTCTTTCTCCTTGGACAGGGCATTGAGGCAGCCGAAGATGTAGTGGTAGTTGAAGGCGATGGTACCCGACTCGCCCTCGGCCTC
The DNA here is from genome assembly GCA_900540095.1 of uncultured Collinsella sp. GTDB lineage: Bacteria > Actinomycetota > Coriobacteriia > Coriobacteriales > Coriobacteriaceae > Collinsella. Next base: position 20,473 of record UQEO01000019.1, on the reverse strand, counting down.
GACATCGATCGTCTCCTGCGCAAGGTCCTGGTCATTGGAAATGGAGGACAGGCCCATCTGCCCGTTCTCGACATCGATCTCGAACTTGACGGCGGGGTTGGCGCTCGCGATAACGGCCACGCGCTTGAGGGCGGCGTTAAAGGCGGCGACGTCGATCTTGACGCTCGTCACGCACGAATCGGGGATGAGCTGCTTGTAGTTGGGGTACACGCCCTCGATGCGGCGCGACACGTAGGTGGTGTTGCCGGCCTCGAAGACGACCTGGGTGTCGGTAGCCCCGATCATGATGGTCGCCTGGCTGGCCATGATGTTCAGCGCGTCGTTAAAGGCGTCGGCCGGAACGTTGAGCTCAAAGGAGCCCTCGAGGGTCGAGGTCTCGACCTGCGTATCGCACACGGCCAAGCGGAAGGAATCGGTCGCCACCAGGCGCACGGTGTTGTTCTCGACCTTCATGTGCACGCCGCCCAGGATGGGGCGGGCCTTGTCGGTCGAGGTGACGCGCCACACGCGGCCGACCATCTCGGACAAGATATCGGTCGGCAGCTCCACGGCACTCTCGATGGCATAGGCCGGAAACTCGGGGAAGTCATTGGCATCGAGCGTGTTCAGGCGGAAAGAGCTCTTCTCGCAACCAATCAGCACCTGGCGCTCGGACAGCTCAAAGGTGACCGGGGCATCGGGGAGGGTCTTGGTGATATTGGAGAGCATCTTACAGGGGATAACCATCTCGCCCTCTTCTTCGACATGCGCCGCGATGCGATGACGGATCGAGATGGTGTAGTTAGAGGTCTGGAATTCCAAGATGCCGTCTTGCGCCTTGACGAGCACGCCCGACAGGATGGGAAGGGTGGATGCCGAAGCGACACCCTTCATAACGACGCCGATGGCTTGTGTAAGCGAGCTCTGGCTGACGGTGAACTTCATCTTTTAATACCTTTCTATAGATATAAATATCTTAATAATAGTAATAGCACTGACGAAACTGTTAATTACTCCCAAAGACGCAGGTCAGACCCAGAAAGAGAATCGACAGCAACCTGTGTGCAACGGGGGTGGTTTTCCACGTTCAAAACCTGCGCAAAACTTTTCATCACCGCGGGTTGGGTTTTAAACACCTTATGCCCGTGGTTTCGACAAGTTTTCAACAGGTGTCTCTATTTCCCTACGAGCGCAGTGTAATTTTATCGCGCAGCGACTTGAGATCTTCGGTGACGGTGCGGTCTTCCTGGATCATCTTCTGGACCTTTTTGTAGCTCGTGCTGACGGTCGAGTGGTTGCGGTTGCCAAATTCGGCGCCCACCGCCGTGGTCGTCATTTCGCACATCTCGATGGCCAGGTAGATAGCGATATGGCGTGCTTTGGCGATATTGGCGTTGCGACGCGGGCCGATGAGCTCCTCGTGCGTCACGCCGTACTGCTCTTCGATGACGGACTGAACCGTCTGGACGTTGATCTTTTTGGCCGATGTGTCGAAGTACTGGCTGGCGATGACGTCGATATCGTCAAAGGTGAGCTCCCCGCCCTCGCGCTCGCGGTCCCCCGCCTCGCCGGCACAGCGTTCGCAGAAGCTCTCGAGTTCGCGGATGTTGGTGCCCGAGACTTCGGCCATGTGTTTAAAGTGCTCGTCGGTCAGGTGCCCGCCGTCGCCCCCATAGGCCGCCAGCAGCGAGTCGTCGCCTGCCTCGGGAGCGGCGACGATGGTGTTCTCGTAATAGCGCTGCAAGATCTTGTATTTCATCTCGTAGCTGGGCTCTGCGACCAGGCAGAGCATGCCGGCGTTGAAGCGGCTGGTCAGGCGTTCGTCCATGCTCAGGTCCTTGGGGGCGCGGTCTGCCGCGATGACGACCTTCTTGTTGTTGCGGATGAACTCGTCCATGAGCTGGAAGAAGTAGTCCACGCTCGCGCGCTTGCCGATGATGTTTTGGATGTCATCGATGATGAGCACGTCCACGCCGTGGTACGCCTGCATGATGGGGGCGTTGCTCTTCTTTTGGCGGTCGAACTCGGTCATCAGGTCGTCCAGATATGCCTGGGAGTTTGCATACTTGACCTTGATCTCGGGCGACTTCTCGGCGAGCTCGTTTTTGATGGCAAGCAGCAGGTGCGTCTTGCCCAGGCCCGATTTGCCGTAGATGAACAGTGATGTGCACGTGCCGCGCTCGTCCGCGAGGGCGGCAAACTTGAGTGCCGAGCGATAGGCATGGCTGTTCTCGGGGCCGTAGACAAAGTTCTCAAAGGTGAATTTTGAGTTCGCGGCGAGTGGGGCTCCATCCGTATTCTGCTCGGCCGGCACGGTCGGTGCTGGCATGGATGAGGCGGGGGTCGCAGCTTGCGTGGATTTAGTCGGCGCTCCGCCCTTCATCTGGTTCATCATGCGACGAAAATCATCGGCCGAGAGCGTGTTCTTGATTGCAATGCCCGAATCCGCGCCCGCCGCTGCGTCGTGAGCGATGGGCATGTGCGTGACGGGTGCGTTCGTTGACGTCGCCGCCACGGTCGGCAACGGTGCCATGGTTTCACGGGAAACATCGCTGTGCTGGTGCTCGATTGTCGGCACGTCGCCTGCGGAGGCCGGCGCCGCCGGGGAAGCAGCGGGAGCCGTGGTCGGCGCCGTCGCGGCGGCGGATTCCGTCGCGGCGCCTTGCGGTGCCACGATGTCGAGCGCAATCGGTGCAAAGGCGATTTCTTCCAGATAGGCCTCAATGGTTGGCTGATGCTTTTTGAGCTGCGCGATGGCAAAGCGCGAGGGGGCCTCGATCGTGAGCGTATCTTCGGTCAGGCTTATGGCGCGCGATTGCCCCAGCATGTTGATGAGGCGTGCATCTTGGCCGTCGCGCTGGCAAAAGGCGATGGCATCCCCCAGGATGATGCTTGCTTCCTCGTCCACTGTCTCTCCCGTTCTTTAGCTCTGAGCTCGCACGCGAGCGGCGCCGAGTTCGGTCAGATGGTATTTCTGGCCATGCTTGATGACCAAGCCGGCCTGCGCCAAGTCATTGAGCGTGCGTGACCAAGTGGGGGCCGAGTTTCCAAACGCCCTCGCCAGATCGGTTGCACCGCACGCTTGATTTTGTGCCAGATAGCCCAGTGCGGCGTTGCCGCGATCGCTTACGAACACGTCCGGTTGTGGCTGCGCATACTGATTTGCTGCATTAGGATACATCATTTGAGCTGCTGGTTGTTGAGAACCCTGCATCGGCGGCATTTGCTGTTGAAAACTTTGAGGCCACTGTTGGTAAGGCTGCGGAGGCATCTGCTGGGCCCAGGGGTTGTACTGCTGCTGCGGCATCTGCTGGTACGGCTGCTGATATCCCTGCTGGTACTGCTGTGGGAACTGCTGGCCATACCCCAGTGGCGGCATCTGCTGATATGGATATCCCTGTTGGTACGGCTGATAGCCCATTTGCTGGCCGCCCGGTGCCCCCGTCGCCTGCTGCATTGCTGCTGCATCCTGATCCGCCAGCGGCATGGCCTCTGGCGCGTTTGACGGCATCGACATCGATGCCGCCTGGGGCTCTTGTGTAGGAAGCATTCCGGGCTGCTGCATCTGTCCCACGGGGCGCTGCATCTGTTGTGTTGCCATGGGCTGCTGCGCAAAAGCTCCCGGCAGGGGATATGTGGGATGCTCCGTCTCGGGCCGCACGGCGGCACCGCGTCCGCCGGCACGCTCTATTTCCTGCACGCGTTTAGGGTCCAGGCTTACCGTAACCACGGTGCCGTTGCCCATGTTGTCCTCGATGGACACGGCCCCGCCGGCGTTTTCCAAATACTCCTGCACCATGGGAAACCCTGCTCCGGTTCCACGGATGTAGCGCTTCATCTTGCTGTTTGCGCTGGTAACGCCAAAGTCGAAAGCGCGCTCCTTGTCGTCGATGCCGGGTCCTTGATCAGCAAAGCGGATGGTGTCTCCGCCGTCCAGAATCGAGATGATGGGCTCGGCAAAGTGCGCGTGGATAAAGTTTTCGACAATCTCGCGGATGACCATGAGCGAGATATGGCCACCTTGTTCTTTCATGCACTGGTAGACGGTGTTGGTCGTCTCTTCCAAATACGTGCGGACATCTTGCGGATCAATGACGATCACACGCGGTGTCGACAGCATGTCGTCATAGACGGCGATGCGCGCGGCGTACATGGCTTTTGGCGCCTGCGTGGTCGTCTGCTCGCCTTCCTTACGCTCTTCGCGCACGCCGGTGATGTGCTCGTTGTCGGGTGCCGGGTCTCCGGAATCGACCATGGTGTAAAAGTCGTCAGACATGCCGCTCGCAATCTTTCAAAAGGTTTCGAACAAATAGTAGCTCACCGTGCAATGTTTCTCATCTTTCGACAACCTTTCAAAACCTGTTGAAAACTTTGGAAAACGGACGAAAAGTTCTCAACATTGCCAACATGACCTGTTGAAAACTCGATGAAATATCGTGAAAAGTTGCTATGCACCGCTAAATCGAGCTCGGCTTATGGGGGAACCGTGTGAACTGCGCAACCTTTTACCTTTGATTTCTTGACATTTGAACATCGATTTCCCTACAATCTTCAAGCTCACGTGTCTATATCTGCGTCCGCGCCCCCGCGGACACTCGAAATGCAGCAGGAGGAACTTAAGATGAAGCGTACGTATCAGCCTAATAAGCGTAAGCGTGCCAAGACCCATGGCTTCCGTGCCCGTATGGCCACTAAGGGTGGTCGTGCCGTGCTCGCCCGTCGTCGTGCCAAGGGCCGCAAGCGTCTCACTGTCTAGCAGCGATACACACATCTCGCATGAAGACTATTAAGTCTCGGCAAGATTTCGAGCATGTGTTCAGTCAGGGGCGTCGTTTCAATCACCCTCTGATTCGAATGACCATATGTGAATCGGTTGGCGAAGGCGACTCCGGAAGGGTCGCCTTCGTTGGTGCTAAACGGCTCGGTTGTGCTGTCGTGCGCAACCGTTCTAAGCGTGTGATGCGCGAGGCCGCCCGCAGCTGTGGATTTCCCGTTGCGGGTTATGACATCATCTTGTTCGCAACTCCCAAGACGAGGGTTTCCTCGCCGCAGGAGATGGACAATGCATTGCGTTCGCTTATGAAACGCGCCGGCGTTGCCGGGGAGGAGCGATGAGCAATCACGTTTTGCGACGTGTTGCCATCGCTCCTATTCGCATATATCAACAGGTTATTTCGCCCTTATTGCCTGACGCCTGCATTTATTACCCAACGTGCTCGCAATACGCCGTCCAGGCGATTGAGAAGTACGGTGTTTTGAGAGGCTGCTGGCTTGCCGTGAGACGCATCGCTCGCTGCAATCCCCTGCACGTCGGCGGTTATGACCCTGTGCCCTAGCGGGCACTCGCTATCGGAGGAAAACTTACATGTGGGATTGGATCGTTAACATCCTTTTCGAGCTGCTCAAGCTCATCCAGACCTTTGCGGTCGACTGGGGCCTGTCCATCATCATCCTGGTGGTCATCATCCGTCTGCTGCTGACGCCGCTTATGCTCAAGTCGACCAAGTCGACGGCTCGCATGCAGGTGCTGCAGCCTAAGATGCTCGAGATCCAGGAGCGCTATGCCGACGATCCCCAGCGTCAGGCCGAGGAGATGCAGAAGTTCTACAGCGAGAACAAGTTCAACCCGATGGCTGGTTGTCTGCCGCTGTTGATTCAGATGCCTGTCCTGTTCGCCCTATTTACGCTGCTGCGTAACCTGCCGGACTACTTTAACGACGGCACGTTCTCGTTCTTTAATATTCTGCCCGACCTGACCACCACGCCGAGTGCCTCCTTTGCCGATGGCTTTATGGTCGCGCTGCCTGCGCTGGTTTGCCTGATCCTGTTCGCCGTCCTGACCCTGATTCCGCAGCTCTATATGTCGCGCAACCAGACCGGCCAGCAGGCTCAGAGCATGCGTATGATGGCCGTTGTCATGACGGTCATGATGCTTTGGATGGGCTGGAGCCTTCCCGTTGGTGTTCTGCTGTACTACGACGTCTCGTCTGCTTGGCAGGTTATCCAGCAGATTTTTGTGACGCAGAAGGTCATCGACAAGGCGAAGGCCGATGAGGAGGAGCGTCTTAAGAACGCTCCGCTGCAGGTTGAGGTCACTCGTCGAGAGAAGAAGCCGCGTCCGCACAAGAAGAAGTAGTGGGATATCAATCTTATTTAGGTACCTAACTTTTGGAGTACGTTATGTCTGAAGAGATCATCGAGGATATGCTTGAGGAGGTTGCCCCGCAGGTCGCGGGCGATTATCCCGAGATTGCACAGCGCTACAAGGCTGGTGAAGAGCTGACCGATGAGGAGCTCGACACCATTGCCGATGTTGCGATTTCCATCCTGCGTTCCATCCTTTCGCACTTCGATGCCGCCAACTCTCCTATCGATGAGTATGAGGGCGACGAGCGTGAGCTGATTTTGGATGTAACGGCTCCCGACCTTGCTGTTCTCATTGGCCGTCATGGTCGCACCCTTGATGCCCTTCAGGTTATGTTCTCTTTGCTGGTGAGCCGCAAACTTGGCTTTAGGTATCCGGTTGTAGTGGACGTCGAGGGATACAAGAGCCGCCGTCAGGACAAGGTTGCCTCCATGGCTCAGTCTGCTGCCGAGCGTGCCATTCGCACTCATAAGAGTGTTTCGCTTCCGCCCATGAATGCCTACGAGCGTCGACTGGTTCACATTGCACTTCGTGGCAATGATGCCGTCGATACTCATTCTGAGGGTTCTGACCCTGATCGCCATGTGGTGATTGTTGCTCGATAATCTACTCGAGTTTATGCTAAGGGGACGTGGTTTCCACGTCCCCTTTTTTTGTCAAAAGTTCTCGATACACTGATTTTTGTCAGAAAGGAGCTTTCGTTGTTAGTACTTACTGATCAGCAGGCTGACGAGATGTTGAGTCGTCTAGCTTTCTATTGCAAAGAGTATTCCTTGAGCGTAACTGATGTTGAGCTGAGGAAATGTATTCAGCATTTGGATTTGGTTCTAGAAACAAATAAGACAACCAATCTCACCCGTATTCTTAACGTAGAAGATGCTGCAGTACTTCATATCCTCGACTCACTTGTTTTGCTCCCCTATATCAACAAGGCTCCTGAGGGAGCTTTGCTCGATATGGGAACAGGTGCGGGCTTCCCTGGTATTCCATTAACCATAACCACGCATCGTAAAGCTACTTATATTGACTCTGTTGGCAAGAAGGTTGATGCGGTTAATTCCTTTGTCCATGCTCTTGGATTGAAACATGCTCATGCGGTTCATGATCGTCTTGAAGAATATGCTCGAAGCCATAAGAAGCAGTTCTCTGTTGTAACCGCCCGCGCACTGGCCCCTCTACCGATTCTTGTTGAGTATGCGGCTCCGTACCTCAAGGATGGAGGGCTATTTGTTATAACCAAGGGCAATCCTTCGGATGAGGAGCTTGCTTCCGGCATGTCAGCAGCTAAGATTTGCGGCTTCACTTTGCTTCTGAATGACGCAAATGATTTGCCTGAAGGCTTGGGTCACAGGGAGTTCATTGTTCTTAAGAAGAGTCATCCAGCATCTGTTTCATTGCCTCGTGCAAATGGAATGGCAAAGAAGAATCCGCTTGCCTAGATGTTTCACGTGAAACATAATGGATACTAACAACTTGCAGTGTTTCACGTGAAACATGGCGGTTGATATTGAATCGGAATGTTTCACGTGAAACATCCTCCGTTTGACAGCTTTAATAAACACCAGGAGGGACCGTGGGATTTCGCGACGTTAAGCGTTCGAAGAGCGCAAAAGACACGCGTATCATTGCAATCATCAATCAAAAAGGCGGCGTCGGTAAGTCGACGACGGCTGTAAACCTTGCTGCAGCACTGGGTGAACAGGGACGCAAGACACTGATTGTCGATTTTGATCCGCAGGGAAACAGCACTAGCGGATTTGGAATTGAAAAAGAAGACCTTGATCAGTGCATCTATGATGCATTGCTGAATGACGTGCCGGCAGAATCGCTTGTTCTTGATACAAATTGCAAAAAGGTATTCGTTATTCCGGCGACAATTCAGCTTGCAGGTGCCGAAATTGAGCTCGTAAGCGCAATTGCTCGTGAAACCCGCCTCAAAGATTTGCTTGAGCCGATTCAGGATGAGTTCGATTTTATATTCATTGACTGTCCTCCTTCGCTCGGCCTGCTTACCATCAATGCTTTGACCGCAGCAGATAGCGTTTTGATTCCGATCCAGTGCGAGTATTACGCACTCGAGGGCGTTACGAAGCTGCTTGAGTCAATGAAGATGGTCAAATCACGTCTGAATAAGGGCTTAGACACCTATGGTGTGCTTATGACCATGTATGACTCGCGTACTTCTCTGTCGAATCAGGTTGTTGAGGAAGTTCAGTCGTACTTTGGCGATAAGGCTTTTAAGACCTTAATTCCTCGTACCGTAAAAATCTCTGAGGCTCCGTCTTTTGGAGAGCCGGTAATTACCTATGCGCCTCAAAATAAGGGTGCAAAAGCGTATATGAACCTTGCAAAAGAGGTGATCAAGCGTGCCTAGCGCAAAGAAACGTGGCGGATTGGGACGTGGACTCAATGCATTAGTCTCAGAGGCCGAGTACGAGACCGGTGGTTCGGCTGCATCGGCTTCAAATGCAACATCTGAAACAAAACTACCTATTGAGGATATCGTTCCCAACCCCAATCAGCCGCGAATTCACTTTAACGAAACTGAACTTCGCGAGTTGAGTGAATCGATTCAGGAGCACGGGGTATTGCAACCACTGTTGGTTCGCAAGCATGGAAACGGCTATGAGATTATTGCCGGTGAGCGTCGTTACCAGGCATCAAAACTTGCTGGCCTCGAAGAATTGCCTGTCATCATTAAGGAAGTTAATGATGAGGAAATGCTCGCTCTTGCACTTATCGAGAATCTTCAGCGTTCTGATTTGAACCCCGTCGAAGAGGCAAAGGGTTATCGTCAGCTCATTGATGCCAGCGGTATGACGCAGGAGGCATTATCAAAGGCTGTCAGTAAGTCTCGTTCCGCAATTACAAATTCACTTCGTTTGTTAGATCTTCCCGAAGTCGTACAGCAGATGATTTTCGAAGGCAAGCTTACTGCTGGCCATGCAAGAGCGATTCTTGCAGTTCCATATGAGGATGCCAGAATTCGACTCGCTGAGAAAGTTGTCGCAGAAGGTCTTTCCGTTAGAGCGACAGAAAATCTTGCTCCGTTGTTTTCTGCCGGAGAGACGCCAAGGACTCCGAGGCCGGCAACACCTCAGTCATTCAAAAAGGCCGCTCGAGTCCTTCGTCAAGTTTTCAACACGAATGTACGCGTGAACAGCTCGCGTGGCAAAAATAAAATTGAAATCGAGTTCAAAGACGAAGAGGAGCTCTCCCGTATCCTTGGTGAAATGGTTCAATTTGGGCAGGAGGTTCAGGATGAAGAATAAGATTCTCGCGGTCGTTGCGCTGGCAACCACCGTCGTCGCTGGTGCCTTTGCTGGTTATAAGCTTGCGACAGATGATGAACTGCGAGGTCGTCTGCTGCGCGGAGCTCAGGATATCGTCGAAACATCTAAGAAGAAAATGGATGTTATGACCGAAGATGTCGCTATGCGCACTGCTCAGGTGACTAAGAATCCCAAGATTAACCAAGACTGGGTTAACCATCAGTGGGAAAATGTTGGTTATTAGGTACCTAACAATTACTCGCCTGTTTTGAAGGGGTCTTTGTCTGATTCATGAGACAAGGACCCCTTATTTTGGCTAAAAAAATAAGCTTATGTAAATCAAATCCAATAGTTTGAAAATAAATGAAACAGCCCTGGTTACATTATTTGCAACCAGGGCTGTCGGATGTTTCACATGAAACGTTATGGGGTGCAGACTCCCCTATGCGTTCTTCTGAACCTTGAAACGTTGCTTCAGCTGACCGCAGGCGGCATCAATATCATTGCCGCGCGAGTTACGGATCGTGGTCTCGATGCCACGAGACTCAAGGCGGCGCTGAAGATCCTCAACCTTATGAATCGGAGAAGGCTTGAGCGGGCTGCCCTCAATGTCGTTAAGCTGGATCAGGTTGACGTGGCACAGCGTTCCCTCGCAGAAGTCGCAAAGCGCCTGCATCTCGGGGTTTGTGTCATTGACGCCTTCGATCATAGCGTACTCATAGGTTGGGCGGCGGCCAGTCTTCTCGGTGTAGAGCTGAAGCGCCTCGTGAAGGCGGAGCAGCGTGTACTTCTTAACACCGGGCATGAGCTTATTGCGCGTTGATTGGATGGCGGAATGCAGGGAAACGGCAAGCGTGAACTGCTCGGGGATGTCGGCAAATTTGCGAATACCGGGAATAACGCCGCTGGTAGAGACGGTGAGGTGACGGGCGCCGATACCGATGCCATCGGGGTCGTTAAGGATGCGCAGAGCCTTGAGAACCTCGTCGTAGTTAGCAAAGGGCTCGCCCTGGCCCATGAAAACGACGCTTGTAGCACGCTCGCCAAAATCATTCGAGACGTGCAACACCTGGTCGACGATCTCCTGGGCTGTCAGCGAGCGCTTGAGGCCGTTAAGGCCAGTGGCGCAAAATGCACAACCCATGCCACAGCCTGCCTGGGTGGAAACGCAGACGGAAAGCTTGTTACGACGGGGCATACCGACAGTCTCAACGGAAATGCCGTCGTGGTACTCGAGCAGATACTTGCGCGAGCCGTCCTTGGAAGCCTGTTTGGTAAGCTCCGTCGGCGTGTCGAAGGCAAATGCCTCTTTAAGCTGCTCGCGGAAGGCCTTGGGAAGGTTAGTCATATCATCAAACGAACAAACGTTCTTCTCAAAGACCCATTCGATGAGTTGCTTCGCGCGGAAGGCGGGCTGGCCGAGTTCGGCCACAAGCTCGCGAATATCGTTTTGGCTCAAGTCGCGAATGTCCTGAGATTTAGTCCTGGGATTCATGGAAGCCTTTCGATTTTGGGGAAACGTAGAGGGTATCGCTACAATATGGTATCAGCTGCAGAAATTATAGAGGAGGAGTCTGCCCATGCCGGGTAAAAGCCTAGAGAACATGCACGTAGCGGTCTTGGCGGGCGGTCATTCCGCCGAGCGCGAGATCTCGCTCAATTCGGGAAAGAATGTCGTGGTGGCCTTGAAGGAGGCCGGCTACACTTCGGTGGAGCTGCTCGACACAGCTGCCGATGAATTTATGGTAACCATGGCGACCGGCGGCTTTGACGTGGCGTTTATCGCCATGCACGGCGCCGGCGGCGAGGATGGTGCCATGCAGGGTGCCATGGAGACCCTGGGTATCCCCTACACGGCGTCGGGTGTGCTCGCGAGCGCCTGTGGTGCCGACAAGGAGGTCTCGAAGCTCCTATACGCCAAGGCGGGCATTCCCGTTGCCCCCGGCCTTGCGCTCGAAGTGGGCGATGAAGTCGATATCGATCATATCGTCGAGGTTTGTGGCGAGCGCTGCTTTGTGAAGCCGGCCGTAAACGGTTCCAGTTATGGCATTTCCCTGGTCCATGAGCCCTCCGAGCTGCCCGCGGCAATCGCCAAGGCGTTTGGGTACGGCGACAAAGTGCTGGTCGAGAAGTGTATCGAGGGTACCGAGATCACCGTCGGCGTATACGGCGAGGATGACGTGCGCGCCCTGCCGATCGTTGAGATCCGTAAGCCCGAGGACTGCGAGTTCTACGATCTGGACGTGAAGTATGTGGACCCCACGGATATCCATCGCATTCCGGCACAGATTTCGCCCGAGAACTACGCTCGTGCTCAGGAGCTCGCCTGTGCTGCCCATAAGGCACTCGGCTGCCTGGGTATCTCGCGCAGCGACTTTATCGTGAGCGAGGATGGCCCTGTCATCCTCGAGACCAACACGATTCCCGGCATGACCGATACGTCGCTGTATCCGGATGAGATCCGCCACACCGATGACATGACGTTCCCGCAGGTCTGTGACAGTCTGATCCGTATGGGTCTTCGTCGAGCGGGCATTGCATGCTAATCGAGGACGCGGTTTCGTCAGGAACGCCGCAGTTTGTCATCGACTCCTATGCCACGCTCGCCGAGCGCGCCAAAACCCAATCGTTTGGTCTCATCGAGGAAGATGTTATCGTCCTCGATACCGAGACCACAGGTCTTTCAGTGCAGGACAATGAACTGATCGAGATATCGGCGGCCCGTCTTTCGGGCCGCGAGATCGTCGACCGCTTCGATACCTTCGTGCATCCCAAGCAGCTGATTCCTGCCGAGATTACCGAACTCACGAGCATTACAAACGCCGATGTGGTGGATGCCCCATCGGCCGTCGATGCCGTGGCCGCTCTCGCCGATTTTGTCGGTGGCTGCCCGGTGATTGCGCATAACGCCACCTTCGACCGCTCGTTTATCGAGTCGGTCAAGGGCGGTGTCAACGTCAGCGACATCTGGATTGATTCGCTGGCACTGTCGCGCATCGCACTTCCGCGCCTGGCCTCGCATAAGCTCTCTTTCATGGCCGACCTGTTTGGCTGCGACTCGGTGTCGCACCGCGCCAACGCCGATGTCGACGCCCTGTGTGGTGTGTGGCGCGTCTTGCTCGTGGCGCTCACCGACTTGCCCCAGGGCTTAATGGCGCGCCTGGCCGACATGCATCCGGATGTGCCTTGGTCCTATCGTCCTATCTTCTCATTCTTGGCGGGGCAGAACCCTGGTTCTATCTTCTCTCTCAGCGCCGCTCGTGCTGACGTTCTCAAGGCCGATCGCGCCGACGATCGGGTGGACGCCGACGAACTGCCGGTCCTCAAGATGCCGAGTCGTGAGGAGATTGAGGCAGACTATGCGCCGGGTGGCCTGGTCAATCGCATGTATCCCACTTACGAGCCGCGTGATGAGCAGATCGCGATGGCGCTCGAGGTCCGCGATGCGCTGGTCACGGGCACACATCGCGTAATTGAGGCGGGCACGGGCGTCGGCAAATCGATGGCCTATCTGGTGCCTTTTGCCGAGGCAGCACGCCGTAACAACATCACGGTTGGTATTGCGACCAAATCGAACAATCTTGCCGACCAGCTCATGTACCATGAGCTGCCAAAACTTGCCGAGCAACTGGACGGTGGCCTGTCATTTTGCGCTCTCAAGGGCTATGACCACTATCCGTGCCTGCGCAAGCTTGAGCGCATGAGCCGAAGCCAGGTCGAGATTACCACCAAGCGCGATCCGGCGGACACGCTCACGGCGGTCGCGGTCATTATGGCGTACGTCTGCCAATCAGCCGATGGCGACCTCGACTCGCTTGGTATTCGGTGGCGCAGCGTCAACCGCCCCGACTTTACGACGGCCTCGCGCGAGTGTGCTCGTCGCCTCTGCCCGTTTTTCCCTGATAAATGTTTGGTCCACGGCGCTCGCCGTCGTGCGGCGCATGCCGATGTGGTGGTCACCAACCATTCCCTGCTGTTCCGCAATGTCGCGGCCGAGGGCAGGATTTTGCCTCCGATTCGTCATTGGGTAATCGACGAGGCCCATTCCATCGAGCGCGAGGCACGCCGTCAGTGGGCGCGCGTGGTATCGGCGGACGAATCACGCGTTCTGTTTGAGCGTCTGGGTGGCTCGAGCACCGGTGCGCTAAGCCAGGTTTCCCGTGATTTGGCAACCTCCGAGGGCTCTACGCTCTATCTGGGCCTTACTGCCAAGGCGACGTCGATGGTTGCGCGCGCGAGCATGGCAATCGCCGACGTGTTCGATGGCGTTCGCGAGCTCGGTCGCCGTGCCCGTGGGGGTTATGACAATGCCAATCTATGGATTGGCCCCGAGCTGCGCGAATCTGACGACTGGCATGATTTCTTACCGTCGGCCTACACTGCCATCGACGCATTGGAACAAGCTGACAAGAGCGTCGACGCGCTGGTGCAAGCCGTCGCCGCCGACAAGCCCGAGGTTGTTGTCGACCTGGGTGATATCTCGCGCCGCCTGCACGAGCTGGCCGAGAACCTCAAACTCATCATCGATGGCACCGATGAACACTACGTGTATTCGCTGCAGGTCAATCGCAGGTTGCGTGCCGGCGGAGAGTCAATGACCGCAGAGCGCATCGACATTGGCGAGGCCTTGGCAACCGAGTGGCTGCCCGAGGTTCACACGGCTATCTTTGCCTCGGCGACTATGACGGTGTCCAAAAGCTTTGAACACTTTAACCATGCGGTCGGCCTCGATCGCATCGGTGCTTCAACATCCTCATCGCTGCACTTGGACTCGAGCTACGACTTCGATTCGAACATGGCTGTAGTCGTTGCGGGCGATATCCCCGATCCGCGCGATCGCGAGAGCTATCTTACGGCGCTCGAGCGCGTGCTGGTCGACGCCCATCTTGCCATGGGCGGATCGGTGCTCACACTGTTCACCAATCGGTGCGACATGGAAGACCTGTACGCCCGCGTTGAGCCCAAGATGGCCCGTGCGGGTCTGGAGCTCAACTGCCAGCAGCGCAACTCATCTCCTCGTCGCCTGCGCGACCGGTTTATCAACGAGCCGACCTCGTCGCTTTTTGCTCTTAAGGCCTTCTGGGAGGGGTTCGACGCCAGCGGCGAGACGCTGCGCTGCGTCATCATTCCCAAGCTGCCGTTCTCGAGTCCCACGGACCCGCTCTCGTGCGAGCGCAACCTGCGCGAAGACCGCGCTTGGGCGCGCTATTCGCTGCCCGAGGCGGTGCTCGAGGTCAAGCAGGCGGCCGCCCGCCTTATCCGCTCGTCGACCGATTGCGGCGTGCTGATTCTGGCCGACCCGCGCCTGGTGACGAAGGGCTACGGAAAGAAGTTCTTAACGTCGCTGCCCACGAGCTCCTACCAGCGCATCGAATCGGCGCAGATCGGGCACTATCTGCAACTGTGGCGCGCACGCCACGAGCGGCGGCGCTAAAGCGGACAGACGAGGGTTTTTGCCATATCGCACAGGCGCTTTGACAAGGCGGGGTCATCCAAGATGCGGATGGCTCCGCCCGCTGCGATTACCTGGCTCAGTAGCCAACGCTCGGAGCCGTAATGCACGGTTACCGTTGCCATGTCTGCCCCGCCGCGCTCGATTAGGGTGATGCCGGCCCAGTCCAGATGCTCCGCCATATCGAATGGCATCAAGAGCTTTGCGCTGCGCTGCGTCCGGGCAAGGGAATCGTGGAGGGATGCGACGTCCGGTGTGTGAGGCACGACGGAGTCTTCCGTCAAGGTGAGTCCCTCGATTTTATCCATGCGATAGGTGCGCTGCTCATCGATCGCGATGTCCCAGGCAATCAGGTATGTTTGGTCGCCGTTTGCCGTAATGCGCAAGGGGTCGACCAGACGCTCGCGTGGCCGCGCATCGTCCATCGAGCGATACGAGATGCGGCAACGAACACCGTCCTGAATGGCGCAGCTCAGCTGCTGCCAGTGCGACCCGTGGTTGACGGTGTCAAAGACGCGCTGGTTATAGCCGAGCTCTTCGGGCAGAAGGGCATGTCGAATCCGAGCTGCCGTCTGCGGCTCGATCCCCAACGATTCAAGTTCATGGTTGAGCACGGCGCCCTCGGCGGCACTCAGGCGCAACGGTAGCACGCGCCCGGCGTCACCAGTGAGGGCCACGCGCTCGCCGCGGCATTCGCAGATGATGCGCGCGCCCGATTCTCGGTCCGCGAGCGTCGAGACGATCTCGAGAATCTCGTCGAGCGACGCCCCCGTGATGTCAAAGCGGCTGCAAATCTCGGTTCGTGTCATGCCGCCATCGCCGGCGGCGTAGAGGGCCTCCATGATGTCGATGGCGCGCGAGAGTCTCTGCTCGCTGGTGAGTTTACGCACGGGCATGCTCGTGCACCGTCCTTTCTATGAGGTGGTTCCACGCCTGCTTGAGCGATTTGGGGGCCATGGGCCTCATGCCGTCCATGGCGTGGGCCATGCAAAATGAGGCGGCGGCTTCAAGGTCGCGCACGTCAACGGTCCAGATCCATCCCGCATCGGTGTGTGTGAGCTCACCTCGCCCGCGCGTGAGGCCGTTGATCATATCGATCTGCGTCTGAGGGGCGAACGAGAACGTGGCTGCAACGGGCGGTCGGTCGGCGAAATCGAATTCAAAGAACAGATAGTCGTTGAGATTGAAGTCCGCAGGGATGGCGTAGGCCTTCGAAGGACGCCATGCGCGAACGATACGGTCGCAGCGGAATGTCCTGATGTCGTCGGTGACATTGTCGAGGCCGCAGAAGTACGCCACGCCCTCGCGTTCGAACATGCCGTAGACACAGACGGTACGTTCTTTCTGCTCGCCGCGTCCGTTCTGATATAAAAATCGCAGCGCGCATCGCTCGGCAAAGGCGCTCCATACCGCATCGACGGTGGGAGAGCGGCGGATCGGTACTTCGTCCACCGCCGACATGCCGGTGAGGTAGGCAATTTTGGAGCGAATATCGGCAAGCGGCGCGGCAAAGGTGGAAGAGCCGGCCGCTAGCGTCTGGTCGATGGCGTTGAGTAGGATATCGGCGTCGTCTGCGGTGATGAGGCCGCCTGCAGCAAACGTGTGCTCGCGGTCGATTGTCCACGAGCTTTCCTCGGTCTCCTGCGCACCGGCGGGGCGAACCTCCTTGATTAAGATGCCACGCTCGAGCAGTTTGTCACGATCGCGCCGAAACTTGCGCTTATCCGAGTCGATACTGCCCGAGCCATATCCCAGGTCAGAATCCAAGACGATCTGCTCGGTCGTCAGCGGTTCGGGGGAGCTGTTGAGCACAAAGAAAAGATTGAGGATGCGCTGAGCCGTTTTATCGAAACCGGGCTCCGAACTTCCCTTTTTAATTGTCGCGGTCGCGTCGCTTGCCGTCATAGAATCCTCGCATGAGAAGGTAGTTTGCTGCCATGATTTTAGTCCGATATGGAGATTAGGCTATATCCTTGTCCGCTCGAGGCGTTAAGATGGCCCGAATTCGGTCGTTTGCGCTCGCTCGGGGTATACTTTCGACTATATACGGTTCTAATGTGCATGCATTGGGCCTATTTGTCGGATTATGGATGTGGAGCGCACATGGCGAACACCCAGAACTATATTAACCACCTGCTGCAGAACACCGGCATTACGCCGGCATGCAGCGAAGAAGAGCGCTTGGCTGCCGAGGATATCGCTCAGATCTTCCGCAACCACGGCTTTGACCCCGAGGTTCAGGAGTTCAATGCCCCGGCGCCCAGTAGATTGGCATTTGCCGTTACCGGTATTCTTGCGTTTGCCGGCGCCCTGCTGATGGGCATCGGCGGCGGTATCGGCTTGGTCGGCACCTTGCTGGCCATTGTCGGCGCCGTTCTTTACGTGCTCGAGCGCACGGGCCACCCCGTGGTTTCGCGCCTGGGCAAGACGGGCGTGAGCCAAAATGTCATCGCCTACCACAAGGCTTCGGGCCCGCTCGCGTCTCCGCGCAACCGCCCGGTGGTCGTTGTCGCACACTACGACTCTCCCCGTGCTGAGCTGCTCGCCCGCGAGCCCTATGCTTCGTATCGTGCGCTCATCGCCAAGCTGTTGCCTGTTGCCACGGTTGCCCCTGCTGCCGTTGCCATCCTGCGTATCCTGCCGCTCCCCGGCGCGCTCAAGGTTCTGCTGTGGATTGTCGCGATCCTCGCTTCCCTCGTTGCACTTGCCAACGCGGCAAACATCATCTCTAACCGCCACGTTCTTCCCTATACGTCCGGCGCGGTGTGCAACAAGTCTTCTGTCGCCGCTATGCTCGGCGTTATGGACAACGTTGCTCCCTTCCAGGGCGAGAACGAGTTTCCCGACGATGTTCCGTTCGATACCTATTTTGGGGAGCAGAAACGTCGTGCCGAGGAAATGGCGCGCGCGGCGGCGGAGTATGCCGCGGCCCAGCAGCAAAACGACTACGGCAACACCATCGAGTACGAAGAGCCTACCTACGCCGAGGGCGAGTTCGGTCAGCCGATTGCTCCCGACGCTCAAACCGAGCCCGAACAGGGCGAGGCTTTTGACGAGCAGATCGAGGGCTTTGAGGGTGCGTCTGCCGACGAGACGCTGATTGGCGCCATCGTGCCCGAGGATCAGAATCAGGCTGTCCAGGCCGAAGAGTTCAATGACGAGGTTCCCGCTGCTGAGCCGGCGGAGGAGCCTGCCGCGGCCGAGCCCGAGCCCAAGCTCTATCGCAACGCCGCCGGCAACATCCGCTTTGGTTCGGATGCCATCCGTGCGCTCGGAATGCTTCCCGAGTCCTGCGCGCTCGATTACGAGGAGGGCGAGGAGCCGACGTTTGAGCCCGAGCCTGCCCCCGTCGTGGCTGCGCCTGCGCCCGTTGTCGCTGCGGATGATGAGTCTGCCGCGGTTACCGCTGCCGTTGCCGAGCCCGAGGCGGTGTCCGCGATCGATTCCGCGGCAGGACTGGACGTTTTGGCTCCCGCCGCGCCGGCGCAAGACGTTGCGGACGAGTCTGACGACGATTACGTTGAACAGCCGAGGCGCGTGTCTTACGAGAGCGATACTGATTTCTCTGCCGAGATTCCCGCGGCAACGCCCCATGCCGATATTGCATCCGCGTTCTCTTCGATTGGCGCCAGCGCTTCCAGCTTCTTTAAGGGTGCGCTTGCAAAGGGCAGGAAATTTGTCGACGATTTCGAGGAGAAGCGCGCTGCCGCACGCGAGGCTGCCGAGCAGGAGGCTATCGCTCAGCAGCAGGCAGCCGAGGCGGCACGTGAGCGCGCGGCGCAAGAGTTCGAGCAGAACGAGGCTATGCAGTCCGGGCCCGTCGACGCTGCCGAAGCTACGACGTCCTTTGAGTCCCAGCAACCGACGTCAGCGGATGTTGTTGAGGCAACAACGTCTTTCGAGGCTCAGCAGCACGTCGATAGCACCATGTCGTTTGATGCCGCGCAGTTCGATTCCACGATAACGTTTGAAAAGCAAGGCACCGCAATTGCCGAGCCCCTTCCTGTTTCCGATGAGCAGGGCGACGCGGCAGACGATGACGAGCCCATTGATGCTGCCGAAATCCAAGATGCCGCCGAGGACGAGTCCGTCGAGGCCAACTCTGACGAAGAGCAATACGCGGCAGCCGATCAAGGTGATTCGACCGAGGTCGAGCAGGAGGAAGTGCCTGCGGTTTCCGAGACTCCCGAGACGGATGAGTCGAGGCCTTACTCCACGCAGATTTTCACCATGCCGACCCCGAGTGGTTCCGGTGCCACGGTTGCCAATGTCGCTCCCACCCAGGACGAAACGGTCGATTCCCTTATGGCCCAGATTTCCTCCCAGGCATCGCCGCGTCCGCAGATGAATGTTCCCGATCCGGCGTCGGCACCGTCGCCTGCACCTTCCTCGTCTCCGCTGGCTTCGGTCCCCGATCCGTCGCTGCCGTCTATGAAGCAGGCAAACGTTGCGTCTCGCACGTCGCTGTTCGACCTTCCCGATCCCTCTGCCCAGGCCAACGACCCCTTTGCTACTGCCCAGGGTCCCGAACCCACATCGGCACCCGTTGCGCCCCCTATGCCCGTTGCGTCGGGCGCGCAGCCGATCGAGACCATTTCGGCTCCCGCCCCGGCGGCACCCAAGTCTCGCAAGCGCGGCCTGGGTGGCCTGTTCGGTCGTAAAAAGAAAAACGAGCAGGACAGCATGAGTGACTGGCTGGGCGTCGAAGACGATTACGATGCCAAGAAGTCCGGTCGCGGTATCGGTTCGTGGGATAATTTCGAGGACGATAACGATGGCTGGAAGGGCGGCGCTACGTCTTCCGACGGCGCTTCTTCCGAAGATATGCTCTCGGCTGTCGCCTCTATGGGCGATGATGAGCTGCTCGGTCACGATATCTGGTTTGTGGCAACGGGCGCCTCGGATTGTGATGGCGCCGGCATGAAGGCCTTCTTGGCTTCGCATCGCGATAAGCTCCGCGGCGTATTCTTTATCAATCTTGAATCCGTCGGCGCCGGTAGGCTTTCGGTTGTGACGGTCGAGGGCGAACAACAACTGCTCAAGGGCGATCGCCGCATCATGAACCTGGTCAGCAAGGTGTGCAAGTCGTTCCATGTCGATTGTGGCGCGCTCGAGATGCCCTATGCCAAGACCGATGCCTATGCCGCGCTCGAGGCGAGCCGCCGAGCCCTCACCATCGCCGGCGTGGACGGCACGCGTCTGGCTTGCGCTCGTACCGAGGACGACCTGCCCCACAATGTCAACCCGACGAACATTGCCACGGTATCCGAGGTCGTGACCGAGATTATCCGCCGTTCGTAGACGGAGCTCTAAGGAGTCAACGTGTTTTCGTATATTAAGTGCCATTGGCCTGTCTACGTGATTTTGACCTTGATTGCCATTGCGTTAGGATTTGGGGCTGCCTACATCGTGGGTGCAAAGGGCTCGACCCCCGCCTCCGCAATCAGCGAAGAGGTGGAGCAAGAACAGAGTACGGGTGCCGATGGGATTCCTGAGTCCGAGCAGGCAATCGTTGATGGTGGATCTTCGTCTGCAGAGTAGATACGGCGATTTACATGATTGAAAGCGGGTGAGCCAGGGGACTGGCTCCCCCCCCCGTTTTTTTGTCTTGCGCTCAATCGTGCA
>UQEO01000018.1 GCA_900540095.1 uncultured Collinsella sp. | reverse complement strand
GTCGATGATATGGATGGGCGCTGCGGCCGGTGAGCCCGCCTGCATCGCCACGGTGCTGCGCAACAACCTGCGCTACGACAATTACGAGATCCTGGAGAACGACTACGGCATCTCGCTGCGTGAGCTTGTCGCCTTTGCCGATGCCACCTACACCGCCGGTGAGTCCATCACCCCGCTGATCAAGGCCATCAACGTGCTGCTCTTTAAGCTCGAGGGCCAGATTATCCAGCGCCACCCCGAGTTCGATATGACCGACCGCCTGTTACTCGACAAGATCGATCACGACACCGGCACGGTCACGCTCGCCGACGCCAGCGTATGGCCGCTCACGACCAACGACTTCCCCACCGTCGACCCGGCGGACCCCTATACGCTCACGCCCCAGGAGCAGCACATCATCGACAAGCTCGTGTCCGAGTTTGTCACCGCCGATCACCTGCATCGCCATATCGATTTCCTCTATTCCCACGGCTCGATGTACAAGGTCACCAACGGCAACCTGCTGTTCCATGGCTGCGTGCCGCTCAACGAAGACGGCACCTTTAGCAGCATGAACTGCTTGGGCACCTGGCACGCTGGCCGCGATTATCTCGATTTTTGCGACCACATCGCCCGCCGCGCCTGGCGCGTGGGCGACCGCGACGCCCTCGACTGGATGTGGTACCTGTGGATTGGCTTTAACTCGCCCGCCAGTGGACGCCTAGTGCGTACCTTTGAGCGCGCCTATATCGCCGATAAGAGCACCTGGGTCGAGCCGATGGATCCGTACTTCACGCTTACCAAGTCGCCCTCGGTCTGCGATGACATCATGCGCGAGTTTGGCGTCGCGCCCATGGCATGCTCGCCGACCGGCCACATCGTCAACGGCCACACGCCCGTTAAAACCACCAAGGGCGAGCAGCCCATCCGTGCCGAGGGCAAGCTGCTGGTCATCGATGGCGGCTTCTGCCGCGCTTACCATCCCAAGACGGGTATCGCCGGCTATACGCTCATCTCGAGCTCGCGCGGCTGCCGCCTCAAGTCACACCAGGCCTTTACGACGGTTGCCGAGGCACTCACGCGCAACGTGGACATCGAAAGCGAGACCAACCGTTTTGACCAAGCAGACCGTCGCCGCATGGTGAGCGACACCGATACTGGCGCCAAGATCCGCAGCCAAATCCAGGACCTGCGTCAGCTGCTCGATGCATATAGAAACGGTGCTATCGAGGAGCGCGCCTAGCACCACCCGCGGGGATTGGCTAAACTTGCTGAGTTTGTCATCCCCGCGGCGCTTCGGCGCCAGCTTAAGGCAGGTACCATGCAAAAGCTCCTTGCGCAGATCATGAAATTTGGCGTCGTCGGTGTCATTGCCACGGTTATCGACTTTGGCATTATGAATCTGCTCCACTACGGTCTGGGCCTCAACATCCTAATCGCCAACACCAGCGGCTTTATCGTCTCGCTCATCTTTAATTACGTCGCCAGCATGAAGTACGTGTTTGCGCACAAGGAAGGCATGAGCCGCCGCCGCGAGTTCATTATCTTTGTCGTGCTGTCCGTGATCGGCCTGGCACTCAACGACGGTATCGTGCTGACACTCAACGCCGGTCTGGGGCTCGAGGCCAATATCGCCAAGATCTGCGCCACCGCGCTTGTCATGGTCTACAACTTTGTGACCCGAAAGATCTTCCTGGAGGGCGACGAGACCAAGTAACTCGCAACCTTACAGCCTTACGATGCCCACGGACAATGCGCGCTCAGCACAGTATCGCCCGCGGGCATCGTTCGTTTACGGGCAAATTTTCAACGTTTGCGGATTACCTCTTGAAAATTTGGCGAGTTCGTATAGTTCTTGGCAAAGACCTTACGTTTCCCTTGCAAAAGCTCTAAAGTATCCTCTGCTCGATTCATCAACGCATTGGATGTGATTACGTGCGCAAGGCGCTGGCACAACCTCATACCAAGCAGTTCCTCAAGTTCGCCGTCGTGGGTCTTATCTCCTTTGGCATCGACTGGGGCATGCTTATTGCGCTCGTCGAGCTGTTCCACCTCGACTTTTTGATGAGCACCACGGTCTCGTTTACCACGTCCGTCGTGGTTAACTACTGGCTCAGCATGAAGTACGTGTTCGACCATCGCGAGGGCATGAGCCGCAAGCGCGAGTTCACGATCTTCACCATCCTGTCGGTGATTGGTCTGGGTCTCAACGACCTGTACATGTTTGTGGGCGTCACGTTTTTGAGCATCGGCTACCAGGCCATGAAGGCCATCGCAACGTTCCTCGTCACCTGGTACAACTACTTCAGCCGCCGCTTCTTCCTCGAGGGTGCACGGTCGTAGTCGATTCACTATTTGCTTGAATGTATAACCGGTTGGAATTCCCGTTCCAACCGGTTTTTTGTTTGCCGAGAGACCCGGCGACCCAGTCCTCTACGCATGAAAAACGGGCAGCCCGGATGTTTGTCCGAACCGCCCGTCTGGCGCGCTATGTCGAGGCCTCTAGCCTGTAACGTAATACCAGACTACGTTGTCACCGTTTGAGAGAACGTAGTTGCTGCAGGCCGTCATGGGCGTTGTGCCGTTGACGGAGTACATCCAGCCGCTCGTGCCGCCGTGCTGTTTCTCGGCCAAACCACCAATCGCGGAGACATACGTGCCGTACGACGAGCCATGTGCGTTGACAGAAAGGCCCAGCGCGCACAGGGCATCGTAGACGGTAGCGCCTTCGTTAAAGGTAAAGGTGCCACCAGAGGACACAGGATTGCCCACAGCGCTCGATGTGACCGAAACCGTCACCGTAACGTAGTTGGACTCCTGTGAGCCGCTCTGGCCGCCCGAGGAGGCGTTTCCACCATTAGAGGATGAGGCTCCATTAGACGACTGGCCACCGCCCGAAGAAGCACCGCCAGACACATTGGAAGTATCACCGGCTCCCGTATTTTGGGCAGCAGATTTATCGCCAGACTTCTTGCCGTCCTGGTCCTCGGACTTCTTGCTATCCGAGTTTTTGTCCGATTCCTTGTTTGAAGACTCGGAATCGTCCTTGGCGTCGTTCGAACCCTTGGGCTCGTCTTTTGCATCATTCGATGACTTGGAATCCTTGGAACTGGCCTCGCCCGAAGCGGCGGACGAGCCAGACGCCTTGGTGTCCTTGGTGACGACGCTCTCCCCCGTCACAGTCTGAACGATCCAGTCAATGGACCAGGCGCCGCTCTCGGAAGGATGGACGAAGCCCAGCGATATGACAATCAGCGCAACGCACGCGGCGGTCAGGACGCCAGTAAGCGCCTTCCGTCGAGGGGCGGACGCCGTCGAAGCGGCGCCCTGTTGCTTTGAATCGTCGAACTGAATGAACGAGGAATCTGGTTGCTTGGGGTCAGCGTCCTTGGATTTATTGGACACAGCCCTCACCTACCGACGTTTGGTGAACACGAACACGCCGACGATGGCGAGACCGATGACGCCGGCGGCAACGCCGACGATGGCGAGCGGATTGGTGCCAGTCTCCTGCTCGGAAGCACTAGAGGACTTCTTAGCAGTGGTCGTGGAAGCAGCGCCCGTATCGGACTTGGAATCGGACTTCTTGTCGGACTTGCTGTCCTTCTTGTCAGACTTCTTGTCAGACTTCTTCTCGTCCTTCTTGTCGGACTTCTTGTCGTCCTTGGTCTCCGTCTTGATTGACACTGTTGTCTTGGTCACCGGCTTCTTGCCCGGGGCAATAGCGCCGCCCTTCGAGCCGGAACCAGAACCCGTGCCAGCGCCAGTGCCGGAACCGGTACCAGGACCGCTACCGCCGTTGGAACCAGCACCGCCATTGCCGCCAGGGTTAACGGCATTCTTGGTCCACTTGGCATACAACGTAAGGTCGGCCGTCACCGGCGTACCGAAGTCATACGCCTGCGTGCAAGCCTCATCGGTGAACCAACCGCCGAAAGCGTAGCCATCGCGCGTCGGATCGGCCGGCTTGACCAGCTTGCCATCGGACGTAGCAACAAACTTAGTGTCGCAAGCAGACCCGCCGTTGGAATTAAAGGCAACCGTCCAAGACTCAACGGCCCCCAGCTTGAACAGAGTGCCCGAGTCATTGATGTAGTACAGGTTGCCAGATGCATCGGCAATGACCGGAGAGTCGCAGTGCTGGTAATGGCCAGCCGCATCATAAATCTGCGTCGCCTCTGCATCGCCGAGCGTATAGCGATATACGCCACCACCAGCAGAGTAGTTGACGTAATCCTTGCTATCCGCGCTGTTAACGGTGAAGTACACATAGGTCTTGCCGCCCTGAACACTCACCAGCGGAGTAGCAGCAATACCGTTAAATCCGGCCGGCAGTTCTTTACCGTCAGCAGCGGTGACCATCGTGGTCTTACCGGTCTTCAGATTATAGAGAGCCAGAGCAGAGCCAGTAGCCGTCTGTCCGCCGACAATCAAGTTTTCGCCAGCCACCGCCGGTGCGCTCATGTTATTCGTAAGACCCAGATCGACCGTCTTCTGCTCGCTCAGCACGCCCTTCGCCGAAAGCGAAATCACATGGAGCTTTCCATCGTGCGTCATCTGATAGAAGGTCGAACCATTGGACGGATCGGCGACACAGTCGGCGTTCGCGAGAGCGCCGAGCTTCATGGTCGAAACGACATCGCCCGTCGTCTTATCAATGCACTTAAGCGTGCCCGCGCTCGTAGGAACGATGGCATACTTATCCGTCAAAGCCGCACCAGTCCAGTAATAGCCCTCGGCAGGGTCGATGTTCTGCCAAGAGACTTCGCCCGTGGCAATCTTGATACGCTTAAGGGAGCCGTTGCCGTAGGTCGCGTTGTAATTCTCGTCATACGAAATATCGACCGAGCCTACATAGACGTACTCGCCGTCCGAAACGACGGTGCAGGAGCTCTGCGTCAAATCCGTCAAACCAGGCGTCAGCCACTTGCAGATCAGCTTGTCTGCAGTAATCGCCTGGACCGCACCGCCGTTGAGCGGAACGATGATAAGGCCATTGGTATAGATCGGACGAGAAGTATAGCTCACCTTGGAGGCAAGCGGCGCAGAGGCAACCTTTTTGCCCGTGGACGAATCGATCTTGATGAGCTCGTTCTCGGTCGCGATGTACACAAAGCCGTTAGCGATGACAGGCTCGCTGCAGTTGGCATACTGCTGACCAGACTCGGCCTTCCAATCGAAGGCCCACTTAAGACCGGCGGCCTGCGCAGGCGTCTTGGCATCCGTTACGGTCGAACCGTTGCCACTGTTGCCGTAGCCGGCCCACTCGGCATCCCAATCAGGAGTCGTCGCGCTCGGGTCCACGACAATCTTGTCGGGATCGGGCATGGCCGAATCGTCGGTGGTATAGGCAAGCGTAACCTTATCGCCGCTCTTGAGCGTAATCTGATTGGCGCAGAGTAAGGAGGGCTCTCCGTTGATATACAGGTGCCAATATTTATTGGTCGCAGCATCCCAGGCATACGGCTTGTGATCGAACGGCGAATTGATGGAATTGAGGAACCAGTACTCACCACTCTGGGAGCCGTTGTACGTAACGCCCTTGGCCTTCAGGACCGTCTCAATAAGGTTCTGGGCAGTAGAGCCTTCGGGCAAAGAAACATTGCTTGCCGAGCCCCAGCGAGTATTGTTGCCGTTGACATCGGGACCGATAACATCGACAGACCCAAGCACCTGACCGGGGAGGGCATCGGCGTCAGCACCATACATAAAGGTGACGGCATCGCCCTCTTGAAGCTCGTAGGCACCGGCGCCAACGTCGGCGAACTTGCCATTTACGTAGAAGCGCCAATAGCTATTGGTCGCAGCATCCCAGCCATAGGACTTACCATCGAACGGCGAAGTAATGCCGTTGAGGAACCAGCCCCAAGACGATTCGCCAGCATCGAGAGTAAGGCCGGTCTGCTCAAGGAGATCCTTAGCAGTGGAGCCTGCCTTGAGGCTCGTCTGGCCCGTCGAAGCCCAAACCTGTTGCTTGCCGTCCTTGTCCTTACCAAGTACCTGAACGGAAGCATGGACAGAATCGGACGGCAACTGGTCGCCCCAGCCACCGTAGAACCACGTAACGGTATCACCAGCATGAATGGTGACATTGTCTGCCGTGTAGTCGCTCGACTTGCCGTTGATGAACAGCTGCCAATAGGTCGAATAATCGAGCGGCGTACCCAGTTCAACGCCGTTGTACTTAAGGCTCAGAATGAAGGAGCCCGCAGCAACGGCGTCGATGCCATTCGCCTCGAGCGCGACCTTCGTAAGGTCAAGTGCGTTCGAGCCGGACGTCACCACATACTGCGCGTTATCGACCCAAGTCTGAGTCTTGCCGTGGGCATCGCGACCAATGACGGTCACATTTGCGGCAACCTGGTCCTTAACAACGGGGGTAGTGTTACCAGCCGTATAGGCAAACTCAATCTTCTGCCCCTGGGCGAGTTTAACGCTGCTCGCGCCGACCGAGGAAGACGCGCCGTCGACGAACAGCTGCCAGAAGGCATAAGTCGTCGGATCGTAGGCAAGCGTGCGGCCATCGTTCGGGGATGTGATGCTTTTGAGGTAGAAACCGTATGCCGTGTTCGGATCGTAATCCGCCTTAAAGCCCGTCTTCTGCTGCAGCTTAACGAAGGCATCCGCAGCCGTTGCGCCCTCGTCGAGCTTGAGCTGCGTAGGCGCCACCCAGGTCTGAGCCTTGCCGTCGGCATCGGTGCCGATAATCGAGAACGAGACCTCGACCTGCTTCTTGGCAGCATCGCCGGTTTCTGTCGGGTTCTCTGTCTGAACGGCAGCCGCGGCGGCAGATCCTGCTTGGCCAGCGGATGCCGCCGAAGACTGCTTGCTCGCGGCAGGGCTCTCCCCCGTCGCCGAGCCTTCGTCGCCAGTTGCTGCCTTTGTTGTGGCGGCACTAGCTGCAGGCGCGCTCCCGGAATCCGGAACCTCGGCGCCGCTCTGCCCAGCGGCACCGCCCGCAAGCGCTGCGTCCTCGCCCGGCGTCGTAGCCTGAGCCACAGCCTCGGCAATGCCCTCGGCGCCCTCGGCCCACAGCTGAGCCGGCGTGGTGCCAAAGGCCATCGCGAAGGCCAGGAATGCCACCAGGCCGCGCTTGGCTACACCGCGTGCAATCGCGCCACGGCGATGCAGCGAGGCGCGCTCGCGCTCGTCCTCAAACATATCCATTTGTCCCCCATTGTCTGTACTTGGAGCATTGCCCAGCGGCTGCCCCACGTCATCGCGCATGTTACGCTCGAGTTCCCCCATCGGGGTCCCCCTTCCCTCCAGAGCCCTATGCACACCGGCGGCATACGCCGCAGCCGCATGCAAGATGGGAGGCGATCCGACTTAACCTTAACGGCTCAGGCGCGTCGTCCGATCTGCGACGCGAACATCCCGAGCCAAGAGGAATTACGGTTACTGGTACAGCCGGGGACTTGCACCCCGATTCTCCCAAACGCGCAGGAAAACCGCGCGTTCGTGCGTCTCCGCACCACCATCTAGGCCATCGATTATTACCGTCAAAATGGTATCACGCAAAAGGACCCCGCACACAGGCGAAGCCCAAGGTAAAAGCTATTGTTTGCGATAGGAAAATGCGGTGACGGTCGCAGCCTCTAATGTTTGCCGCCGTGGCTGTTGAGCCAGATATTGCGGCCCAGCATAAGCGCCAGCACCAGCGCGCTCACGTAGCCCATAAAGCCAATGACCGGGATACCAAACACAACCGGCTCGATGCGCGCGTAGTACACCACCGACGAACCGATAAACAGACCGGCGATCACAATTGCCATCGACATGCGGTCGATAATCCCACCTAGCTGTCGCAGCGCCTTATCGCTGCTCATGATCTGCGTGTTCACCTTAAGCTGACCGCGCGTGAGCATACGCGAAGCCAAGCCCAGATACTCGGCCGCCTCGAGCGAGCCCTTCGCCGCGCGATAACTGCTCGCTGCAAAGTCGCGGCTCATCTCGCGCATGCGGGCGTAGGTGCTCTTCTCGTTTTTGATGTGCGTCTGGATGATCTGGATCATGTTGACGTTAGGCATGTACTCGGTCAACAGGCCCTCGAGCGTCACCATGCCGCGGGCGAACATTGTCACCACGCTCGGCAGCTCAACGTCATTTTTGCGCGCGAGGTTTAACAGCGAGGTCAAAAACTCACCGATATCCAGGTCCTTAAGGTCAAGGCCCGCAAAGTCAGCCACGATAAAGTCCAAATCGGACAAAAAGGCCGAATGATCGAGCTCGGCAGAATCGCCGCGCGTTACGGCAAAGCGCATGAGCGAATCCTTGAGCTTGGGCACGTCACCCTCGGCCACGGCGAAAATCATGTCCTTGACGATGCCGCGGTCGTGGCTCGACATGCGTCCGACCATGCCCAAGTCGATAAAGTAGACGATGCCGTCCTTGAGAATGATGTTTCCCGCATGCGGGTCGGCATGGAAAAAGCCGTCATCGAGCACCTGCGTCGAGTAGTCCTCGACGATTGCGGCACCGATCTTTTCCAAGTCATAGCCCTCGGCCACCAAGCGTTCAGGATCGGCGATCGAGATGCCGTCAACGTAATCCATGACCACCACGTGCTCGGTGCACAGGTCCAGATAGGATTTAGGGCACGTCACGCCATGAACGCTCTTATGGAACTCGTAGAAGTCGTTGAGGTTTTTTGCCTCGGCCAAAAAGTTGGTCTCCTCGCGAAACGAGGTCCACAACTCCTCGACTACGCCGTGCAGGTCAACGAATTGATCGGTGTTGACAAACTTGGAAACGATGCGCACCACCGAGCGAATGATATCGATGTCCTGTGCCATAACCTGCTGCGCACCGGGGCGCTGCACCTTGACGGCCACGTCCTCGCCCGTCACCAGACGAGCGCGGTGCACCTGCGCGAGCGATGCACTACCGAGCGGATTGGGGTCGATCGCATCGAACATCTCCCCCAGGCGCAGGCCGTATTCTTCTTCCAGACAACTGAGTACGACCTCGTACGGCACCGGCTCCACATCGGAGCGCAGACGACGCAGCTCGTCACAAAAGCGTTGCGGCAGAATCTCGGACCGGTTGGCCAGAATCTGCCCCATCTTAACGAACATGGGGCCGAGTTCCTCGAGCAGGCGGCGCAAACGAACCGGCGTGAGGTTATCCCACACGCGGTACTTTTTGACCAGGCGAACAATCTGTCCGATGCGCTCGCGGCGACCCGCCGGCGTGAGCTGGTATTCCTCATCCGGCGCCATCGCGTCGGGCTCCTCGGGCACCATATCGACAGCGCGCGGCTTCTTGCGAGCGCCCGAGACGACGGCATCGACCTCATCGACAACCGCCGCCTCGTCACCCAAGGGATCTAGATTGTTGTAATCGGTGGTGGAATCTGCCATCTGCGCTGCTACTCGGCCTCTTCGGTATCCTTCGCGTCGTCGGGCTCAACGGACTCGACGGGCACCGAGGTCACGTTGTCCTCGACCGAATCGACGATGTCGCGCACATGGGCCAGGAAGGCCGTGCGCTCGGGGGCGGTCATGACGCGGACGCGGGCAAGGATGAGCTCGTCAAGCACGCGCTGAGCCGCGGTCTCGCCCTGCATGCCCAAGCGCTCGGTCAGGTCGGAGATGGTGCCGCCGGCCTGCTCGAACATGTCAGACACGCTGCGGGCGATATCGGGGGTGGCGGTGTCCTTGCGGACCTGCTCGCCCTTGGTACTGAGGTCGTCGAGAACCTTCTTGCTGCCCTCGACGGCAACGGCGGCAGCGCCAAAGCCAACGTTGATGGCGCCGTTAACAAGCTGATCGAGTTTCATAACCATGGTTGTCTCCAATCACAAACAACTGCATTGGCGTTCTTGTACCCAAGATTGAGCGAAAGCGACAAAGCGTTTTAGCGCTATTCGATCGACGGGAAATCCCTACCTCACGTTGTCGTTCATCGCGAAAGAGTTCTTCATGGCGCAACTCGTGGTGTAGAGCACCTTGCCCAGCAGGGCATCGGTCTCTACGCGCACACGCTCGGCAAACTCCTCGTTGGCGCGGGCGAGCTCGGCGGGCCCCTCGGCTTCGGGCAGCGCGGCTACGACAGCGTCAACGTCGTGAATCTGCTTGTGGCCCATGCCGCCGACCTTCTCCTGATAATCCTCGACCGCGCGACCGCACTCATGGAAGCGGACATCGGCCAAGGCACCGATCAGGCGATTTGCCCAGTAGAAGTTTTCGGACGTCACGCGAGCCTGCGTGTCGGCATAGTACTCGGGCATGGTCTCGACGTTGGCGTACAGCGGAACCAGCGCGTTAAACGAGTTGGAGCCAAAGGCCATCCACTGCACGGCGCGGTAGACCGGCTGCGCATAGGGGCGCAGCTGCAGCACGGCGAGCTGGCTGTTGCGATTGATGCCGATGGGGCGATATGCGCCACGCGTAGCGGGCGTGCCCTTGCTACCGTAGCAATCGTACTCCGTGCCCTGGTAGTGGCTCGAGAGTACGTACTTGATGTCCTCGATGGTCACCTTGTGCTCGGGCACGCGGCTCCAGGGGATATCGTCGCTCTCGGGCGTGTAGTCGGCGTCGGGGCCATCCCACACGTCGCTGGGGTTGAGACAGCGCTGTATGTACCACGCGCGCGGCGTGTTGTAGACGTGGTCGCTGTCGCTGTGCGAGCCAAAGGCCTCGCGCGGGTTAAAGACCGCAGCCGGGCCGTCGCCCTCGACGCCCAGCGTCAGGTCCAGATGCCACTCGGCCATCCAGGCGCGCAGGTCGGCGGAGCACATGTAGTCGGCCTGGGCGCCCTCGGCGTCGTCCAGGTCAAAGATGTCGATACCCAGCTGGTTGGGCATGGTCACATAGGCATCGTCAGGCACGCGCTTGGCGATCCAGTGGTGACCGCCGATGGTCTCGAGCCACCAGATCTCGTCCACGTCACTAAAGGCGATGCCGTTGTTCTCGTAGGTGCCGTAGCGCTCGAGCAGGTCGCCCAGGATACGAACGCCGTCGCGGGCGGACTTGGCGTACGGCAGGACCAGGGTCACCATGTCCTCCTCGCCCAGGCCACCAGGCTGCGCCGGCACATAGCCGTCCTCACCCTCATTGCCCTTGGCGGGCACGTAGTCCACGAGCGGGTCGGCGCCGCGGACGCGCTCGTTGGTGGTGAGCGTCTCGGTTGCGGACATGCCCACATTGAGCTCGTTAAAACCGGCCTCGGCCCAGATGCCGTGGCCGGGAATGACGTCGGGAACGCTCGTGTAGCGCATGGGGTTGTCGGGCAGCTCAATGGTCAGGTGGCTCAGGACGCTCGTGTAGACGCGCGGCTGCTCGTCGGGATGCACTACGCGCATGCGCTTGGGCTCAAACACCCCGTTGGACGAGTCCTCGTTACGCGCGACCAGGGTCGACCCGTCGTAGCTTGCGTTTTTACCGACCAGAATCGTTGTGCACGGCATGCGCATCCTCCTTGAGCGAAGAAATCAAACGGCAACAGTGTATCGCTTCGGCGCAAAAAGGGCGAAACCGCAACCCTTCAGGACCCCTCGGGACCCCTGTGTGCAAAAATGCCTATTTCGATGCTCGCTCGGCCGCTTCGATCACGTGTTTGGCGAGAATCGCCGTTGTCACGGCGCCCACGCCGCCCGGCACGGGGGTGATGGCACCAACAACCGGCTCCACAGCATCAAAATCGACGTCCCCGACCAGCTTGCCAGCGTCCTCATCCCAGTTAATGCCCACATCAATGATCGTCTGGTCCTCGCGAACGGCATCCACGCCAATCGTACGCGCGCGTCCAACGGCGGCAACCACAATGTCGGCAGCACGGCACTCGGCAGCAAGGTCGCGCGTATGCGTATGGCACGTCGTCACGGTCGCATTGCGCGCCGTAAGCATGGCGGCAACAGGACGCCCGATCACCAGCGAACGCCCGGCCACAGCAACCTTAGCTCCATCCAGCTCAACACCGTAATGGTCCAGCAACGCTAACACTGCCTCGGCCGTGCAGGGAGCAAAACCCTCGCCGCGCCCCGAAAGCGTGGTAAGCAGCGAAGACGGCGTCATGGAGTCAACGTCCTTGGCGGGATCGAGCGCTGCGGGGCCGGCGGTCTCCGAGCGCTGCGGCGACGGCGTTCTCGTCAAGGCCGGCGGGCAGCGGGCGGAACATCAGACAGCCATGAACAGCCGAATCAGTATTGATGTCCTCGATGGCCGCCAGCAGCTCGTCCTGCGAAACATCGGCAGGAAGCAAAACGCGGCGCGCCTCAATGCCAACCTTCTCGCAGCGCTTGAGAGCGCCGCGCTCGTAGGATAGGTCGTCCTCGCGCTCACCCACACGCACGATAGCCAACGTCGGAACAACGCCCCGCTCGCGCAGCGCTGCGCAGCGAGCGGCAAGCTCCTCAGTCAAAGCACGGGCAACGGGAGCACCCTTCAGCAGTTCAACCATAGCTATCCTCTCTTCCTTGCAGCGTCGGAGGCGCGGCGCGCCAGCGCATCGGCGCGCGGCAACCATGTGTCGAGCAACTCATCACACGCGGTCTCGAGCTCCTTAGCACGAACGCGATCCTTCATAGACGTGGTGTTCGCAAAGAGCGTCAAGCTCGCGCCCTGCATAGCAGCACGGCAGAACACGGCGCCGCACGCCACATCGGACAGCAGCTGACGCGAACCCTTGTCGGCCATGTCCTCGAGCAGCGCCAGCGCACGCCCGCAGGCATCCATAATGCGATACGGCGGCATAGCGGCCACATGCAGAGCATCCTGAATCGCGGTCGCTCGAGCCGGATCGTCACGCGGAATACCGTACGCCGCGGACACCCGCCCGTAGGCACGAACGTCCTCGGCAACCAACTCGACAAGCTCCTGGGCCAGCTCATCCGCCTGGGCAAACGCACGCGTCAGGTCATCCGCACGATCAGCAAGCGCGGGATTGGTCGCACCGTAGCGGGCAACCATTCCGCACAGCGAGGCGCCCAGCGCGCCCACAAAGGCGCTCGCGCTGCCACCGCCGGGAACCGGCTCGCGCGCGGCAAGCGCCTCGGCAAACCCGCGGCAGGTCTTGTCCATCATCTCTTGGCTCATACGCACGCACCTTCAAGTCATATACATCGGTCGGGTGGCAACCACCGACCGACCGCATCGATCACATAATGGTGCTAAGTCTAGCCCATAAGTACTCAAGCGTCAGCGCACCTGGCCATCGCGGATTTCTATGGCACACGATAGACCATGCCAACGCAAACATGGGGCACATGGCTCAACTTTCGGGACTTCCGGACGTCACAAACTGGGACATATCTATAAACAAGGAACCTATTGGGGCAATGCCCGCGTACACGCGCCCCTTTAAAGCACTGGGCGCCCAACCCCGGTGAGGGCCGACAGCATCGGCTCTCCCCTCTTTTGGACCCGCGCATATTGCCACTTGTCGGCGCAAATCCGGCCCTCAGAATGGGACACATGGCCCACCCTAGCGAGCCGTCCACGCGTACAGTAAAGGCAGGTAATCCATGGGCGGTTACAGATCGAGGAGGACACGACCATGAAAAAGAAGGCCTTTGCGATTCTCACCCTCTGCATCAGTCTCTTTGCCGCGGTTGCCCTGGTGGGTTGTGGCGGAAGCGGCGGCACTACCGGCAGTGGCGGTGGCGGCGGAGCAGAAAAGCCAGCCGTGGATATGAGGACCGACTTCATTTGGTTTAAGGTCGAGGTCCCCGAGGGCGTCGAGATCACCGACGTCGCCGGCGACACGGCCGATAGGGCCCAGTTTAAGTTCACCGAGAGCGAGCACGCCAGCGATCGCTTCATCCCTGTCTTCGATCCTGACAAGAACGCCGACGAGCTGTTCGACTACGAGGCAAAGTGGAATGCCAGCTTTGAGTGGACCGAGAATGACCCCGTCAAGTACAACGGCAAGACTTGGCGCAACGCTTCCTATACACACTCGGGCGGCGTGACGACTGAGTACTTCACCGAAGCAGGCGGCGGCAGCGTCTACGTGCGCATCGACAACGTCGAGGAGCACAAGGATGCCGTCGAAACCATGATGAAGTCTCTGGAATTTGCCGATGATATCGCCAAGGCCAAGACCGAGGCCATGGATGTTAAGCTCGACGATATCGAGATTAAGCGCTAAGCGACTCGCGAGCGTAACGAAAAACACGAGCGCACTGCCAACAAGCGGCGGTGCCCCAGCGTTTCGTACTAAGGGAGGGCCGGTAAACCGACCCTCCCTTTCTTATGCCGATAGCCGGCGAACGCGAGGGTGCCGGGCGGCAAAACCACCCCCAGCGCGGTAGCAGCACAAATAGGCAAGCACCCAAACACGTCCGCCCGCCGATTTATAGCGCCGCGCACACAATTTAAGCCGACACCTTTAAACATCCGGGCAGTATAGTGACCAAAATGAGCGCATTACCGCACCCTGCGAATGGAGGAGTTATGACCGAACATCATGCCATCAGTCGCCGAGCGTTTACGCTGGGCCTTGGACTCGCGGCGTTGTCGCCGCTTGCAAGCCTGCCCGAAACCGCGGGATTGGGCCTTCCCATGCGCGCGGCATTTGCAGAAGACACGCCCACATCGGCGGCCAACCTCGACAAGTTCGTCATTCGTCTTCGCCCCGCGGGCTATTTTCGCACCGCGAGCGTCAACGAAGACGGCAACGTCATCGGCAACGTCTGCCACCTGTTTAATGACGGCACGTCCAGCAAGCTCATCCTTGAGAACGTAACGACCAAGAATGACGATACAAACTGGTATGCTATCCGCACCTTGCTCAATTTCGAAGAGCATAAAAAGACGGGCTACAGCATTTGGTCGGTCGACGGCGACTCGGACAAAGATGGAAAGGTCATCCACGTATGGAGTGGCGAGTATGACAACAAGCCCAGCCGCGCTTTTGCGTTTGAACGCCAGTCAAACGGAACCTATATCATCCGAGACCGCACAAACGAGAAAAAAGACATTAATTACCTGGCCATAGAAAAGGACGGCAAAGACCAGGACAACAACAAGATCTGCCATAAGAGGAAGAGCATTCCGTGGGAGCTCGAACTTGTCGGTTACGACATGGGCAAGACCAATACCACGGTTAGCAGTATCGACTGGACCACGTATAGCAGCTACGTCGACGGGCCCTGTTGGATGAAATACGTCGACAACAACAAGTTCCTCGACGAACTGAGCATCCCGGGCACGCACGATTCGGGCACCTGCAGCGTGGACAACGACACCGAGCCCCAATCCTCCCAGGCAAAATGCCAGCAGGATTACATCCCCACGCAGCTGCTCGAAGGCGTTCGCTATTTTGATATTCGACTCGGAAAGGGTGAGAACCCCGGCATCGACCACGGAGCTTGTTACCTGCTCAAAAAAGACGGGAACTTTATGCATCTCTCCGATGTCATCGGGTACTTCAATACGTTTTTGAGCGAAAACCCGACAGAAGCGCTCATCATGCTCGTGTCGCGGGGCAATGGCGAGGCTACCGACGAAAGCCTCACGACGGCCTTGGGCAAGGTTTTTGATGAGAACCCCGACCTGTTCTACACATCGAGCCGCATCCCCACGCTGGGCGAGGTGCGCGGAAAGATCGTCCTGCTGCGTCGGTTTGGGCTCGCCGGCAACAGCGTAAGCAGCCACACATGGGGCCTCGACCTCACCCAATGGGACGACAAAATCGCAGCACACACCGACAGCACCTCTATGTGTCTCGTTCGAGACGAGCGGGGCTTTGAAGCCGTGGGGAAAACGGGTGACGAAGAGCCCTATTGCACCAAGGTATACGCCCAGGACCATTACGAATGCACAGGAACCGACAAAATCGGCTGGGTCGATATGGCGCTGCAGGAGACAACCAAGCTCGCCCGCATCATGGTGGACGTCGAGGACAATGACGGGGCCAAGGTAAAGGTCCTGGAGCACAGCTGGTGTATCAACTACACCAGCTGCACGAACTACAAGCAAGGAAGCAATCCTTTTACCGCAGCACGAGTGGTCAACGAGCATCTATACAAGAGCCAGTATATAAACAGCACCGGAAATGAGAGCACAAAGGAGGACTGCCTCAAGCACATTGGCATCATTGCGTCCGACTTTGTTGATGCGGCACTGGCCCGAAGCATCTACCAGCGCAATTACGATGCGAAGCACAAGCAGACCGTTTCGTACTACCTCCCGACCCGTATACGCATGACATACGGCGACTCGTTGAGCGATGCCTCACTCCAGGATGGAAAGACCGTTGGCGAGGGTCGTTTCCGCCTTGTCGACAGCAGCAACGTACTCAGCGTGACGGCTTCGGGCAACACGTTTGCCATCGAATACGTGGATGTCGACGCTTTGGGCAACGAGACCGTTACGGAACTGCAGGGTTCCGTGCCCATCGATATCGACCCGCGCGCACTGACGCCCCACTTTGAAGGGCTCGAGGGCCTTAAGGCCGGCGAGGACGTGCGCGCAAAGATCGCGGCGCCGCTCGAGGGCAAGCTCGAAGGCGATGCCTGCACCGCCCAGCTCGAGTTTATGCACGATGCAAACGGCGCTCCGGGCACGGAAATGGCCGAGGGCGAGGCATTTACCGCGGGAACGTACTGGGTGCGTGCGAATGGGCTTTTGGGCGACGCGGCGCAGAACTACACGCTTGCCAGCGACGGAGCCGCAAGCTTTCCCGTAGCGGCCTCGGACGGTGCAGGCGGCGCCGGCACCGGCACTGGCGCCAACGCGGGCGGCGCTGATAAGAACGGTAAGGGCAACAAGGGCAAGGGCTCGGGCGGAAAGCTCGCCGACACGGGCGACGGCTCTGGCATCGCCGCCGGGCTCGCCGCTGCCGCCGTAGCGACAACGGTCGCCGGAACGGTAATGCTTGCCAATGCCCGCGACAATACCGAGGACGTTAACGAATAGGCAAGCCAGTCTTTTGGGCGCATTAACTCAATCGGGGCGCAGAATACCGTTCTGCGCCCCGATTTTTACCTTAGCCCGAACGCCGTTATCGGCTACATCACCATGTTCAGCGCATTCACGAACTCCTGAGCTTGGGAGCGGCTGCTCAGACTAAAGACACGGGCAGTCAACAGCCTGTTACGTAGGAAAACGTCGCGGCCCTTGATCCTGCTGACCCCCGTGATGTCCTTAAGGTAGACAATCTCGGTGTGCTTGCCTCCAAAAGTGCCCTTCTTGAGTACCTCAATGCGGTTAGGGTAGATCTTGACGTCTTTAAACCTACCCGAACCTTTGTCCTGGAACAGCACAGTGTTGTTGTCCATGCGCGTCACCTCCATAGGGCTCGTTAAAACTGTCTCTATGGCCACATTTAAGTCACCGCAAGGCTCCCATGCGAAGGTGCTAGACAGCACAGCAATTCATGTCCGCGCGAGGCTTTAAACTAAATGCGATAAAGATGCATTCCACAAGAGGAAAGTGGGGCGACAGTGATGGGCGAACTGGTAAACCGTGGAGAATCGGCAATCGTGCCCGAAGGTTTTTACAAGCAGGTCTCCTCGATTCTCAACGCCGCTCGCGACAAGGCCTATACCGCCGTTAACTTTGCGATGGTTGAGGCATATTGGGAGATCGGCAAGAGTATTGTAGATGAACAGGGCGGAGAGGAGCGCGCAGCATATGGAGAGGCATTGATTGCAGGCCTCTCCAGAAGGCTTACCGCGGATTTCGGAAGAGGCTTTGGCATCGCAAACCTTCGCAATATGCGTCAGTTCTTTCTTGCGTTTCCAATT
Organism: uncultured Collinsella sp.; assembly: GCA_900540095.1. Classification (GTDB taxonomy): domain Bacteria; phylum Actinomycetota; class Coriobacteriia; order Coriobacteriales; family Coriobacteriaceae; genus Collinsella. The sequence continues at coordinate 10,216 of UQEO01000018.1, read as the reverse complement.
CGCGACGCACTGCGTAGCGAATTGAGCTGGACTCATTACCGCAGGTTGATGCGCATTTCCGACCCTGATGCTCGCACCTGGTACATGAACGAATGCGCCGATTCTCGTTGGAGCACGCGTCAGCTCGAACGCCAGATCAACACCATGTTCCGCGAGCGCCTACTTGCCAGCAAGGACAAGGAGGCCGTCACCCAGGAAATCCAAAAGAGCGCCCCGGCTCGTCGCCCCGAGGATATCATCCGCGACCCATATGTACTGGAGTTTTTAGGTTTCTCGGACGATACTGCGTTTCGCGAGAGCGATCTAGAGCAGGCGCTCATCACGCATCTTCAGAAGTTCTTGCTGGAGCTTGGCCGTGGTTTCGCTTTCGAGGCGCGCCAAAAGCGCATCACCTTTGATGGGCGCCATTTTTATATTGACCTTGTTTTTTACAACTATCTGATGCGCTGCTTCGTGCTCATCGACCTTAAGACGGACGACCTTACGCATCAGGACCTGGGCCAGATGCAAATGTATGTGAACTACTACACGCGCGAGCTCATGAACGAAGGCGACAATCCGCCCATAGGCATCGTGCTCTGCGCGGACAAAAGCGATTCGATTGTCGAGTACACGCTGCCCGAAGACAACGACCAAGTGTTTGCCGCCAAATACCTGCCGTATCTTCCAAGCAAGGAAGAGCTGGCGCGCGAACTAAGCGCCGAGTACCGCGCCATCAACGAAGCGACTAATGGCGAAACGCAAGGGTAGCAGCACGTTGCGACCGAAGCCACCGCAGCCGTCGCAGGCGCACTCGCGGTTGCGACGCACGCTACGAAACAATACCGGTCATGGACGCCGGCAACGACATTCTAGCCGTGGCTGGCGAGCGTGACCTGACAGGCAAAGACGCGGCCTTCGTCTGATGTGGGTCCATTGGCTGCCACAGAAAAGGGCCGGTTGCAGCCGGCCCTTTAGACGATAATACCTGCGTTGCCCGCGCTTCCGAAGTGTGACTAGCTGAGGAGCGGGTTCCGCGGCACAACCTGATTTTACCCAGTGAGGAGGCTCTTTTGCAGCCGCTCCACTGTTTATTTACATCTGGCACCCTCAAACAATCAGACGGCAGCCCGCACTCCTGAGAGCTGCCCCGCACCCCCGGCCATCACCTTACGGCAACAACCGGTGCTACTCCCCTACTTCCCAAATAGCGCACCCAGCAGACCGCGGCGTTTGGGCTTCTCCTCTCGGTAGGAACCCTCGACGGCGGCTGCAACCTGGCGCGGTTGCTCGCCGCCTCCACGGCGCACGATCTGGTACAGGAACGGCGATTTAACGTATTTGACCTCGACGGGCGTGGCGTGCACGGTGCTCTCACCGGACAGATGCAGACTCGGGCTGAGCGGCGCCACAATATGCGTCTCGCGCTTGTCGCTAAACACCACCGCGGCCGCGCGGCCCGTCTGGCCGTTTACGGCGATGCGCACCTGCTCGCCGTCGCGGCTATCCGTTGCCGGACGGTCGACAAAGTACACCGGCACCATAACTAGGCCGTCCTTGTGCTTGCGGGCCTTGCGCGCCCAGGTGCGGATGCTCTTTTTATTGAGCCCCAGTACAGCCTCGGCGTCGTTGCCCGCAACGTCGAGCGCCAACTTATCAATGACCACCTGGTCCTTGGTAGACGCATCGACTGAGACAACGCGAAAGTCACCTTCCTGCATGGCGGGATCGAACGGACCGACCTTGGCAAAGTCCCACGGCTCCAAAATGCCCATGAGGCGAACGTCCAGGTAGTTTGCCCTGGGGTATGCCCAGTCGAGCACCTCGTAGTACACCAAGGCCTCCTTGCTCAGGCCCTTGCCCGGGAAGCTCGCCATCATGCGCAAGTCCGCCAGCGCCATGGGGAAATAGAAGAGCATCATGTCGTTTTGGATCGCGTCTTCCACGTCGTGCCCGGCAAAGGCATCCGGATACTGGCGCACCAGCTGCAGCGCGTTGGCACGTGCCTGCTGCGGCGAGATTTCGCAGGGAATACCCTGCTCGGGCACATACTCCGCACCAACGCCCATGGTCAGGCGCTTGCTAAACGTCCCCGGCTTGAGCAGGTCCGCAATGCCGATCTTATTGCCGCAGGACGGGCACTCAAACACACGCTGCGTTGACTCGCCCTCAAAGGACGCTCCGCAGAAGGGGCAAGGAATGCTCACATGCGTGGCCTCTTGGAACTCCTGCGCCGTGCCGCGATCCTCCCACAGCAGATGTTCCAGGACCGACTGATTGCGCCAGTGCGCATTGAAGAAATACCAGTCCGGGTCCTGCGGGCGCTCGAGTTGCGACACATGCGTGAGTTTGAGCAGTCCATCCACCACCGTCAACGGCGTATGGCGAATACCCAAAGCGCTCTTGGGCTCTCCGGCGTCCGCCTGCCACGGAACCACCGTGCCGCAATAGGCGCACTCAAAGCTGCGCTTAGCCTGGTGCGAGTACATAGGGCCGCCGCAGTTTTGACATTTAATGGCAAACATCTCGTCCATGGAAACGTCCTCCTTTGCACAGGGGCTGTCGACATTAAGTATGTCGAGCAAGCAGGCACATGCCCATACCCATGTGGCCCAAAATGGACCACCCAGGCAGACGAGAAGGCTCGCTCGTTAGCACCGGCAGACTATTGCTGCATTTTCTGAGCATCGGCGCACGGCGCCCCCGTGCGAGCTACACTATCCCCTTAAACATGATTGTGAGGACGACCGCTATGCTATTTGTAAATCGACTGGTACATACGCTTGTTCCCGGCAGCGAGAGCGAGCCGGTCGATGCATCTTGCCGCACTAACGCGGGCTTTGCCGCAAGCCTCATCTGCATTGGCCTCAACATCACCCTGTGCCTGGCAAAGGGCATCGCGGGCCTGCTCGCCGGCTCCGTCTCCCTCATCGCCGACGCTTTCAACAACCTCTCCGATGCCTCGAGCAACATCGTGAGCCTGCTCGGGTTCCGCCTTGCCAGCCGCCCGGCAGACGAGGGCCACCCTTACGGCCACGGCCGCTACGAGTACCTGGCTGGTCTGTTTGTCGCCGTCCTGGTTTGTGCCGTCGGCATCAACCTAATCCTCGAGTCGATCACCAAGATCATCAAGCCCTCGCCCACCGCATATTCGGCGCTCTCCATAGCCGCCCTCGTCCTGTCCATGCTCGTCAAATTCTGGATGGCCGCGTTCAACCGCACGCTGGGCGACCGCATCGACTCTGAGACGCTCATCGCCACAGCACAAGACTCCAAAAACGACGTCATCACCTCGGGCTCGGTCTTGGTGGCGGCGCTCATTTCGCAGACGACCGGCTTTGATCTCGATGGCTGGGCAGGCCTGGGTGTGGGCGTCTTCATCTGCATCAGCGGTCTGGGCCTGGTGCGCGACGCCATCAGCCCGTTGCTGGGGCAAGCGCCCGACCCCAAGCTCGTCCAGGCAATCCGCGACAAGATCATGTCCTATCCGCAGGTCTTGGGCACACACGACCTCATGGTGCACGACTACGGCCCCGGTCGTCAGTTTGCCAGCGCCCACGTGGAGATGCCCGGCGAGGGCGACGCGTTTGAGCACCACGAGATTCTGGACACCATCGAGCACGACATCAAGCGCCAGATGGGCATTGGTATCACGCTGCACTGCGACCCCATCGCGACAACCGGCGATGACTTGCGCGGCTGGGTCAAGCGCGGCGTCATGCAGATCGATCCCGCGCTCTCCATCCACGATCTGCACGAGCACGACGGGTTCGTTTCGTTTGACCTGGTGCGTCCCGACGGCTTTGACATATCCGACGAGGAGCTGCTGGAGCTCGTCACGCGCATCGTGCACGAGCGCCGGCCCGATGTCTCATGCGTCGTCACGTTTGATTCGGGCTTCAGCTCGCCCGAGCGTCCGGCCGAGCAGCTGTAGCCCCGCTCCGCTCGTCCGCTAGTTTCCCTGCGCGCCCGAGATGCCGTTTTGCAGGGCGTTCCAGGCATCCGTCGCCATGCCGCCCAAGTTCTGCGCGGTATCGCCCAGGTTCTGAGCGGTGTCGCCCAGCTCCTGCGCCTTGTCTCCCAACTCCTGCGCCTTGTTGCTCAAGTCCTCCAGCGTATTGGAACTCGAGCTGTCCGCGCCGCCCTGGTCGCCGGACGCGTTGCCCGAGCTGTTCTTGTGCGTGAGTTGAATTTCGAGGTTGCCGTTGTCGTTATAGTAGGCAGAAGTAACGACCCAGTTGGCATCGACGACGGGCGTTGAGCCATCATCGGTCAGGACCACGGCATTCGAAAGATCGGCGCCGCGCGACTTGAGAAGCTTCTTGGCGTTGGACCAGTACTGCCCCGGGACATCGCTCAAATCGACGGTGCTAGACGAGGCGGACTCGGTTTGCTCGGCAGCGGTATCGGCCGTTGAGCTCCCCCGCTTGTTGAGCATGCCCGACACGATGGCAAACACAACCGACAGCGCAAAGAAGATCGCCAGCACGATGAGGATCTTCTTGATCACGCTCGACGAACGCGACGGCCTCTTCTCCTCGTCCTCGCCATATTGCGGAATCGACTTGGGGTACTCGCGATACGGCTCGCGCGACTCGTAACGAGGCTGAGCCGTGCGAGGCAAATACGTCGTCTGCTGAGGCTGCGGAATGGGATTCTGCGGCAGGTCATCATAGGGATTCGGCGTCGAGGCAGCATAAGAATCCTGCGGCGCGTAATCAAACGGATCCGGAGCTGCGTTGCCATAAGGGCCTTGCGAAGATGCAGCGTAAGGGCCCTGCACCGTGTCGCCATAACCCATAACCCGGGTGGGCTCGGTAGAAGGCTGCGTCGCGGCGGGGTCGGTATAACCGGGGTTGGGAACAACGCGGGTCGCATCGGCGCTATCGCCAGCCTGCGCGGAACCGTAGCCGCCCATCACGGTTGTCTTGTCCTGATCCATGCAACGATTCCTTTCCGTCGCGCGTGAGCCTCAAGTTATCCATGCATTCTACCCGCGCAAAAGCCTATGACGGGCAGAGTCCGTCGGTATCTACAAGACATGCGCGGGCCTAAGGATCAAAAAGCCCCGCCGCGCCTTGTGGGAGCGGGGCGGGCTAGCAGCTATGAGCAGCGAGCTTAGAACAGGCCGGTGATGTTGCCGTCGTTGTCGACGTCGATGTTCTCTGCTGCGGGCACCTTGGGCAGACCCGGCATGGTCAGAACGCTGCCGGTCAGCGCGACCACAAAGTGGGCACCGGCGGAAACCTTGAGCTCACGCACGGTGATGCGGAAGTTCTCGGGAGCGCCCAGGGCCTTGGCGTTGTCGCTAAAGCTGTACTGCGTCTTGGCGACGCACACCGGCAGGTTGCCAAAGCCGTTCTCGCGCAGCTCGGCGAGCTGGCGCTTGGCGGCCGGCGTAAAGTCAACGCCGTCGGCGCGGTAGACCTTGGTGGCAACGGCCTCGAGGGCATCAGCGACATCAGCGCCGTCCTCATAGGCAAACTTGAGCTCGCTCGGCTGCTCAATCAGACGCATGACCTCATCGGCCAGCTCGAGCGCGCCCTCGCCGCCCTTGGCCCAGACCTCGGAAAGCTTAACGTTGACGCCGAGCTTCTGGCACTCGGACTCGATGAGTGCAAGCTCAGCCTCGGTGTCCGTCGGGAAGCGGTTGATGGCGACCACGCAGGGCAGACCATAAACGTTCTGGATGTTGTCGACATGACGCAGCAAGTTGGGCATGCCAGCCTTGAGTGCTTCGAGGTTCTCCTCGTTGAGGTCGGCCTTGGCGACGCCACCGTTGTACTTAAGCGCACGAGCGGTCGCGACGACCACGACGGCGCTGGGGCGAACGCCCGTCATGCGGCACTTGATGTCGAGGAACTTCTCGGCACCCAGATCGGCACCGAAGCCGGCCTCGGTAATGGCAACATCGCCAAAGCGCATCGCCATACGCGTGGCCATAATAGAGTTGCAGCCGTGGGCAATGTTGGCGAAGGGACCGCCGTGGACAAACGCGGGCGTGCCCTCGAGCGTTTGCACCAGGTTGGGCTTAAGCGCGTCCTTAAGCAACGCGGCCATGGCACCCTGGGCCTTGAGGTCGCGGGCACGGACGGGCTCGCCGGCAAAGCTATAGCCGACGACAATCTCACCCAAGCGTTCCTTGAGGTCGTTGATGCTCGTAGACAGGCACAGGATTGCCATGACCTCGGAGGCAACGGTGATGTCGAAGCCGTCCTCGCGCGGCACACCTTGGGCCTTACCGCCAATGCCGTCGATAACATGGCGCAGCTGACGGTCGTTCATGTCGACGACGCGCTTCCAGGTGATGCGCTTAACGTCAATACCGAGCTGATTGCCCTGCTGGATGTGGTTATCGAGCATGGCGGCCAGCAGGTTGTTGGCAGCACCGATGGCATGGAAGTCGCCGGTAAAGTGCAGGTTGATGTCCTCCATGGGAATGACCTGGGCCCAACCGCCGCCAGCGGCACCGCCCTTGACGCCAAAGACGGGACCGAGCGAAGGCTCACGCAGGGCCACGGCGCTCTTGATACCGCGACGACGCAGGCCATCGGCCAGACCGATGGTCGTGGTGGTCTTGCCCTCGCCCGCGGGCGTTGGGTTGATAGCGGTCACGAGGACGAGCTTGGCCTGGTGATCAGTCGGCTCGTTGAGCAGTGAATAGTCGACCTTAGCCTTGTCGAAGCCGTACGGAATAAGGTGCTTAACGTCGACGCCGGCGTTCTTGGCCACCTCGGTAATAGGCAGCGGCGTGACAGAACGTGCGATTTCGATGTCAGTAGGCATGGGCGGTCCTTTCGTTACCGAATGAGAAAAAGACCAATTCAGCATAGCACGGGCGCGCAATAGTAAAACGCCCATAACCGATGAACGGCGATATGTTTACCCGATGCCCAGCGATAGTCCAACAGCCCGCCAAAACAAAGCGCCCTAAACGGTAGGTTCAATCCCCAGGTGCTCAAAGGTGCGAAGGGTTGCCTGACGGCCCTGCGGCGTACGAATCATCAACCCGCACTGCAGCAAATAGGGCTCATAGACATCCTCGAGCGTGCCCGGGTCCTCGCCCACCGCGCTGGCAAGGGTCGTAAGTCCCACGGCACGACCGGAGAACGTCTTGGCAAGCGTCTCCAAAATGCGAATATCCATCCAGTCCAGACCGAGCTCGTCGATCTCGAAGAACTCGAGCGCCTGACGGCAGATATCGAGCTCAATGGGACCGTTGCCGCGCACCTGTGCATAGTCGCGCACGCGCTTGAGCAGGCGGTTGGCAAGACGTGGCGTACCGCGCGAACGCGAGCCGATCTCGAGTGCACTGGGATGATCGATCGTCACGCCCAGGATAGTCGCCGAGCGCGTCACAATCTGCGCGAGCTCCTCGACCGTGTAGTAATCCAGGCGATACGAAATGCCAAAGCGGTCGCGCAACGGGCCGGTCAACATGCCTGAGCGGGTCGTTGCCGCTACCAGCGTAAACTTAGGAATATCCAGGCGAATCGAGCGCGCCGCCGGACCCTTGCCAATCACGATATCGAGGGCAAAGTCCTCCATCGCGGGGTACAGGACCTCCTCGACCGAACGGTTGAGGCGGTGGATCTCGTCGATAAACAGCACATCACCCGGCTGCAAGTTAGTAAGGATGGCCGCCAGGTCGCCCGTGCGCGCGATGGCAGGGCCACTCGTGGTCTTGATCTGAGCGCCCAGCTCGTTGGCGATAACGGTGGCCAGCGTGGTCTTGCCCAGGCCCGGAGGACCCGAGAAAATCACGTGGTCGAGCGTCTCGCCACGGCTCTGCGCCGCTTCGATCAACACGCGCAGGCTCTGCTTGATGTGCTCCTGGCCGCAGTAGTCGTCCAGGCGCTGGGGGCGCAAAGTGCGGTCGACATCGAGGTCCTCGGCCGTCAGCTCCGAGCCCACCATGCGCTCGCCGTGCGCCATGGATGCCGCCGGCGAGTTGCCGGGCGTCGCCCACAGGTCCTGAGAGTCATCGGCTTCCCACATCACGCATCCATTCCGAGTCGCTTAAGCGCCGCGCCGAGCAGATCCTCGACACGCATATTCTGCCCATCATACCCGCTCAGGGCAACATCGGTCTCCTGCGGGCTAAAGCCCATGGAAAGGAGCGCCGCACGGGCGTCATCGATCGCCGAAGGAGCGGCGGCGGGAACCGGCATCGCAACCTGGCCGGGAATCACGTCGACCGGCACAAAGCCCTTATCCTTGGCAAAGGTGCTCTTGAGTTCCAGGATCAGACGCTGAGCTGTCTTTTTGCCCACACCGGGCACCTTGGCCATGCCCTTGTCGTCCTCAGCCATCACCAGCGAATACAGCTGCCCCACGGTATAGGTGGAAAGCACGGCGAGCGCCAAGCGCGGGCCAACGCCCGAGACGGACACGAGCCGGTCGAACATCGTGCGCTCATCCTTTGAGGAAAAACCGAAAAGTGTCATGGCGTCCTCGCGCACCTGCATACGGGTATAAAGGCGCACCTCGCCGCCGGGCGTAGGCAGCGTGGCGGCAGTGCTGCCCGAGATGCCGAGCTCAAAGCCAACGCCCGATACATCGACGACGGCCGAGCTCATCGTGGCCTCGACAAGCGTTCCATGGAGCTGGGAGATCATCAGTATCCGGTTCCTCTCTGTTGATAGAACTCGCCACCGGTAAGGGCGCGGGTGCGGCTCAGGTTAACGTGACAGATAGCGCAGGCCAAGGCATCGGCGGCATGGTCGGGATGCGGGTCGTGATCGAGCTGTGTGAGCGTACGAACCATATACGCGACCTGTCGTTTGTCCGCGGCGCCGGTGCCCACAACAGCCTGCTTAATCTGCATAGGCGTGTACTCGCCAATCTCGAGTGCACATTCCGAAAGCGCCACGAGTGCAGCACCGCGGGCATGCGCCGTAGGGATGGCCGAGCGAACGTTGGCGCCAAAGTAGATGCTCTCGACAGCAGCTGTGTCGGGTCGATAACGCTCGACGACATCCTTAAGGTCACGGGCGATATGCGACAGGCGCACCGCAAGCGGGCTGCCCGCGCTGGTCTCGATGCAACCGTAGGCACGGCAGCGAACCTCGCCACGCCGCTCCTCGATAATCCCCCAACCCGTATGAGCCAAACCGGGGTCAATGCCCAAGATAACCAAGCCGACCTCCCCTCGCCACAAGCACAGCGCAAGACAAGGCCCCGCGCATCATTCACGAACGTCTGTTCTAGAATAACACAACGGGGCCAAGATGCTTAGTTGAAGTATCGGGGTTGGAAGCGAATCCTATCCCATAGTTAGTTCTGCGAGAAAAAGGGGAACTGCCTCGGATCTACTGGCGGGTGCGGCATCGGGCCACCCTGGGGACTACCTTGCGAGCCGCCCTGACCGCCCATCATCTTATCGATGGCGTCCTGAACCTCGCCCTCGAACTTTTTCATTCCCTCGTGTAAACGACGCTGACCGTCCTCAGAGCGCAGCTCCTCCATCTGCTCGGGCGAAATGCCCAACAGGTCACCCAATATGCCCATCATCTCGCCACGCATGCGCTCGCTTGTATCCTCGTCGGCAAAGCGGTTCACCTCGGCGCGCGCCAGCGCATCGACCGTCATGCGTTCCTTGCCGCTCAGCCCCAGGTCGGACCACGCGAGCATGTACGGCCAGGCACGCTCGGCAAACGAACGGGCCGAGACGATCGGCGCCATCGGCAACATGCGGCGGGCAGCTTCACCCTGTCGAACGAGCATCAGCAGCAGCGAGCAGGCCTCAGGCTTGCCAGCGGCCATCGGGATGTCGTCGAAAGATCGATTGCGGTCCACGTGCGCCTCGAGCGCCCCATCGACCTCACCCGGCTCAAGCCCGCCGAGCAGCTGCGCCGCGCGGTCGAGCATATCGACCGGACCGTCGAGCGTTGAGAGCGCCTGCGCCAGCACTCGCTCCATACAATCTTCCACCGCGTTGAGCGTCACGAGCTCTTGGGGCACCACGGCAGACGTGCGGTTGCGCACACGTGCCACAAACTCAAGCGTCGACAGGTACACATCGCCAAAGGGCGCGTAATCGCCCTGGTAGCCGCCGCAAAGCGCCGGCGCCGCCAGCGCGTACTCGGTTTTGGACAGCGGGCTCAGCGCCATCGCACCCAGCTCGAGCGCCGTGTCCTCCAGCATGAGGCCCAGCGTGCGCGAGCGCAGACGCTCGGCATCACCCGCCGACACGTCGCGATCGAGCACACGCGCCGCATCCGGTGCATCGCGCTCG